>QHUU01000041.1 GCA_003222155.1 Gemmatimonadota bacterium
CCTTGACAGTCTCGAGTTGGTCAGCGTGATGACCATCACGCCCCCCGCCAGGCGGAGGAGTTATGAAGCGCCTGCTGGGACTCGGGGTTCGGGACTCGGGGGCTACGAAGTCCCGAGCCCCGAGCCATGGGCGGTCTCTCTTTCCCTTTCGCGAAGCGAGCGAGCCTGTCATCCTGAGCGCCGCAGGCGCGAAGGACCTGCTTTTCGTGAGCGCCGCGCCACAGCAGGTCCTTCGCTCGCGCGCGTGCCGCAGGCACCCTTCGTTCCGCGGTCGTCCGCCAGCAGGTCCTTCGCTCGCGCGCGTGCCGCGCGCTCGCTCAGGATGACAACGCCGCGCCGCTTCGAGGGAATAGGTGATGATGTAAAGAGGGGGACAGGGGTGAGGACGTCACCCCAGCTGCAGCCCCGCCGGCAGGAACCGCGCCGCGGCCTGCGCCGCCGACACCGCCCCCGCCGCGGCACCGCGCGTCAGCGCCGCGAGCCACCGCACCACGCTCCCGGTCCCGGCGTCGAACGCCGCCGCGCTGCGCCAGGCTTCCCGCAACGCCGCCGCCACCGCCACGTCGGCCGCTTCGCCGTCGAACAGCAGCCCGTACGCCAGGGCATAGAGCGTCATCCCGTGGCGCGCGTCCAGCTCGGCCAGCGCCGAGCGGTCGCTCAACGCCGCCATGCGGTGCACCAGCAGCGCGTCGGGAAGCACAGAGGGGGATGGGGACATCACCTGTAAAGAGCGCGTGAGACCGGATTGGTCACGGTGACGGGGGTCACGCGTCCTCACGCCCCGGTCTCCCCACAGCGCCGGTTTGACAGCAGATGCTTCGCTCGCGCGCGTGCCGCCGGCACCCCTTCGTTCCGCGGTCGTCCTCAAGCAGGTCCTTCGCTCGCGCGCTTTGCGCGCTCGCTCAGGATGACAGCCCGGAGCGCCTTCGGGAAAGGGAGGGTGGGTTCTCTCTCCTTTCGCGAAGCGAGCGAGCCTGTCATCCTGAGCGCCGCAGGCGCGAAGGACCTGCTTTCGGTCGGGTGAGGACTCTTGCCCGCAACGCGCGCTTCCGCCCATCACCCCCTGTGGCGGACTCGCCACGGGAGCCGCTGGCCCCCAGTATGCCACGCGACGGGGGCATGGACCGTACGCTGCGTTTCCGCCCGGCCCGCGCGGCCGCGCTCACCCTCGTCCTGGCCGCCTGCGCCACCGGGCCCACCGATCCGGCGCCGGCCCGGCTGGCACAGGCCGCCCAGCTCGCCAACCCGACCGCGACCTTCAACCAGCTGCAAGCGATCAGCGCGGTCACGAACACGCCGCTGTTCGAGAGCTTCACGGTGCTGACCCCGCACTTCACACCCGCGAGCGCCGCGCCATCGGTCGCGCTCACGGTGCTCTCGTTCGAGCTGGCGACGCGGTACTCTCCCTGGCACCGGAGCGTACCACTCACCACGCACCACGCCGTCCTCACGCGCTCTCCCACTCTCCGCCATGCCACGGCCCCGCCCCCCGGCAGGACGTTTGTGTGGGATCCGACCGCGAACGATTACATCGCATCGGCCGACTCGGGCGCCCCCGCGACCGGCCAACGCTTCGTGCTGTACGCGATCAGCCAGCGCACCGGCCTGCCGTCCGATCCTTTGGTGGGAATCGGGTACGTCGACTTGACCGACCGGAGCGCCGGCGACTCGAGCGCGCTGGGCGTCGCGCTCGTCGGCACGCCCACCGGCGGGCCCGCCACGACCTACGCGAGCTATACGATTGCCGGGCCCGGTGCCGGGCCCACCTCGCTCACCGGCTTCGTGACCGACGGCACCACGCGTCTCGATATGCGCGTCGACTTCACCACGAGTCCCGGCACACGCGGCGTGGTGACCACCATCGATGTGCCCGGGCAGGACCTGCATGTCAGCGAGAGCGTGACCGTGTCGCAGGAGAGCGGCGACACCACCCGCATGCGCACGGACCTGAGCGTGGTGAGCGGGGGCGAGACGGTGCGCGCCACGGGCGACGTGACGGTCGACACCACGACGCACATCGGCTCGGGCAGCATGGCGGTGAGCGTGAACGACTGCGCGTTCGCCACGATCGCCCTGGGCGGCCCCGACCTGGTGTTCACCGCCGCGCCGGGCGTGGCGCTCACAACGACGGACCAGACCACGCTGCGCGCCCTGTTCAGCACGTCGTTCGAGCTGTTCGGGACGGTGCGGCTGCTGGTCGTCCCGGCGCAGCAGGCTTCGTCCCCCCCGCGCCACCCAAATCCGTGTGCCCCTTCGCGAACAGGAGCGTGGTCTCCCTCTCTCCCTTCGAGCAGCAAGCGGGCCTGTCATCCTGAGCGCCGCAAGCGCGAAGGACCTGCTTTCGGTGTGAAGCCGGTGTAGCGCCCCCGCCCCACCGCTCGTTCCATCCAGCACGCGCACACCCTGGTACCACTCTTGCGGCGTCCCCGCCACGGCGCCGGAGGCGGCCATGTGGCGAGTGCCCAGCAGGCCATTGTTGGCGTGGACGGCCGTCTTCCCCGTGCTGGTCGCGGCGTGTGGGGGCGGCACCGCCCCAGCCACACCCCCCAAGCTGGCCGACGCCGCCCGCAGTGTTGCACAGCTCAGGTCGGTGTCGGCTCCCACAAGCACACAGTTGTTCCGGAGCTTCACGTTCCTGGCGCCGTACTTCTTCCGGACGGACAGCACCCCGATCATCCCCGTCCGAGCGCTCGTGTTGCCCCCGCTGCAACGCTGGTCCCTGCCCCGGACAGTGCCGCTCCCCGCTCCCCGCTCTCAGGGCATGTCTCATGGCTTGGGGGCGGCGCGCTTCCCCCCGGGAACGCTCGGCAAGACGTTCGTGTGGGACACGACGGCGAAGGGCTACGTCGCATCGACTGACCCCGGCGCGCCGGCGAACGGCGCGCGCTTCGTGGTCTACCTCACCGCCCAAGGGCCGCTGCTGCCGGTGCAACCGTCGCTGCCGCTCACCCCGCTTGGCTACGTCGACCTGACGGACCGGAGCACCGGTGGCAACGCGGTCGTGGGGATCACGCTGGTCGGCACCGCGGGCGCCACGACGGCCACGTACGCGGACTACACCCTGGCCGGGCCGCCGCCGGGCGGGGTCGAGTTCACGGAGTCGCTGGCGGGCTATGTCACCGACGGGCTGACCCGGTTGGACCTGACCTCCGCGTTCACCTCGACGTTGAGCGCGCTCACGACGCACACGACGGCCGACGTCGCGGGCCAGGACGTGCACGTCGTCGAGACCGTGTCCTTCGCAGCCGCCGCCGCGGTCGAGCTCAGCCCCGACTTCAGCCTGACGAGCGCGGGCGAAACCGTGCGGGCGATGGGCAGCTTCGTCGTCGACACCGTGGCGCAGACCGCCGGCGGCAGCTTCGCCGTCACGGTGAACGGCCGGCCGTTCGCGACGGTCACCCTCGGGCTGCATGGCGCCGGCTACGCGGCCGCCCCCGGCGTCACGCTCGACGCCGCCGACGAGGAGGCGCTCGCCGCCCTGGTCAGCGGCTCGTTCGGTCTGTTCGGTCTCGTGCTGTCGCTGACGCTCCCCGGGCTGGTGCTGGGAGTATGAAAACCTCGTTCCCCCTCTCCGCCATGCGGAGAGGGGGACAGGGGGTGAGGTCACTCGCCCTCTTCCTGCTCGCGGCGCCGCTCGCGGCGCAGGAGCAGCGCCCCGTCCTGGGCGTCGGCATCACGGTGCCGGACGTGGGCGTGCTGCTGCCGATCAACGTGAGCCCGCACTTCCGGGTCGAGCCGTACGTGTCGTTCTACTCGGAGCGGGGCGATTATCCCGCGAGCGGCGACACACTCTGGTCCTCGCACACCCGGGTCGGCGTGGGCGTGTTCTCCGTGGGGCACCCGGGGGAAACCGTGCGGGTCTACGTCGGATCCCGCCTGGGACTGTTGTGGGGATCGAACAGCGTCGACGGCCCCACCGTGGGACAGCGGCGCACCAGCGCCAAGGGCTGGTTCGGCGGGGGCGCGATCGGGGGCGAGTACAGTCCCATGACGCGCATCAGCGTCGGCGGCGAGGCGATGATCCAGTACGAGCACGCGTCGCCGTCCAGCAGCGGCACGGGGACGACGAACGTGCCGCCCAACCTGTTTACGCGCGCCTGGTACTCGAGCGGGTCGCTGGTGGTGCGGTTTTATCCGTGACGGCGGGCCCTTACACTCTCTCCCTAGTGAAGCGAGCGAGCCTGTCATCCTGAGCGCCGCAGGCGCGAAGGACCTGCTTTCCCACAGGCGCGAAGGACCTATGCTTTCAGCGCTGCCGGCGCGGACGACCTGCTTTGCGGCATCTCAGAACAGCAGGTCCTTCGCTCGCGCGCGTGCCGCGCGACGACAGAACCTACGCTGGCACTCTGCGCGACAGCAGGTCCTTCGCTCGCGCGCGTGCCGCGCGCTCGCTCAGGATGACAGCGCCGCGCGGCTTCGGGGAAAATAAGGGGAGGGGGACGTCAGTCCGTCCGTCGTCCGATCCGCGCACGGATCACTACCGGGGGATCCTTGACTCGGCCGCCGCGCCGAGCGTACACTCGGCGAGGGTCGGGCCCGTCACGCAACGTTTCGATGCCGCTCCTGGCGGGGCCGGATCGCACCTTGGTGACCACACTCCCGAGAAGGACGCATGGTCACCGCAAGGCTGTCACAGAAATTCTACGAGAGGTTCGGCGACGACATCGCCAATGAGCTCGTGACCTGGTTTAACGACGTGGACGCGACTTACCGAGCCGACTTGCGTGAACTGAACGAGGTCAATTTCGCGCGCTTCGACGCGAAGCTGAGCGAGCGCCTCGCTGAGCTCGAGTCGCGGCTCACCTGGCGCATGTTCACCTTCTGGGCCCCTACGGCGCTCGCCACCATCGGCACCGGCGCCGGCGTTCTCAGCCTGCTGCTGCGGCGCTGACGACTCCGCAGACAGGAACAGGAGGTTAGGCCCTACAGCGCCCCCCGATGATGCCCCACCGCGACCAGCACCGCGGCCGCGGCGAGCGTGATATTCTTCCAGAAGTGCGCCTCCTGATTCGCCTTCATCATCGGATCTGACTCGGTCCAATAATTGTGGATCATGAACGCGGCCGGCACGAGGAACAACACCAGCAGGGTCGCTCCCACGATCGCATGCCAGCTGAACAGGATCAGCAGGCCGCCCACGACGAGCATCGCGCCGCTGGCCGGGACCGCGGTGCCGGCGGCGGGGACGCCCTTGGCCTGCGCGTATCCGATCACTCCCTTGTTCGTGAAGTGGCTCACCCCCGCCTTCACGAAGAAGGCGGCGAAGCCGATGCGACCGACCCAGGCGAGAATGGTCCAGAGATCCATGACGGCGCTCCTGAAGGGGGTGGGGTGAATGATACGTCGTGCGCCCCGGCCGGGCTCGGGGCACATAGACGGGGAGCGGTCAGTTGCTGATCGTCACCGCGATGCCCACCGAGGTGGTGGTGTTGCCCGCCGTGTCGGTCGCGGTCGCAGTGAGCGTGTAGCTGCCGTTCGGCACGGTGCTCGAATCCCACGACAGCGTGTACTTGGTGGGCGGCGAGTCGATCGTCAACGCCGGGCCGATCGCCTGACCGTCGAGCTGGAACTGCACCGCAGCCACCCCGTGGTCGTCCGCGGCCGTCGCCGTGAGGCTCACGAGCCCCGCGAGCGTCGTGCTCCCCACGACTCCGGGGGAGAACAGCGACACCACCGGCGGCGCGATGTCCGGCAACGCCGTCGCATGGCTCGCTTTCCACCGCGCCACGGCGGTGTTCCAGTAGTCCAGGCCCGCCTGGCCCGTCATGAGCGAGAAGCACGGCTTGCCGTTGAACGTCGCGGGAAGGGGCTCGGGGAACGGGCCCGACCCGAGCCAAATCATGATGTTGTTGGCGCAATCCACGAGCTTGTCCGCCGGCGGTGCCAGGTAGAGCTCGTTGGAATTCTGATCCGCCCGGAATACGTTGTTGTAGAGGGCGATCTGGGGGCTGGTGCCGGCCCACTCGAAGATGCCGGTGGTGCCGGGGACCGATCCGCTGTACACCCCGTCCATCGGGAGCGCGTGGATGAGCGAATTCCTGACGGTGAACCGGTTGGCGCTCCCGTCCACGCCATAGCCTCCGGAGCTGGCGAACGGATCATAGCAATCCATCAGCACGTCGTCCACTGTGCCGCTTTGCTGGAAGTCGTTTTCGACGCAGCCATCGCGTCCGTACGCGAAATACGAGCTGCGCACGGTCCAGTTGGACGCGTTCTGCTGGAACGACACGCCATTGCCGTAATTGTAGATCCACACGTTTTCGACGGTGACGTTGCTCCCGCTGTCCACTAGCACGCCGTACGTGGTGTACATGAACTGCCACGGCGTCGCGGGCTCCCACGCGCCGAGCACCTGGCCGCCGTGCACGCACAGGTTGGATCCGCTGACATGGAAGGGGTACAGCGTTCCCGTCACGAACTGCGCCGTGGACGCATCGATCTTCGTGCCCGCGGCGAGGGCGGGATTCTGATACTCGGACTGTTGCACGCCGCTCAGCGTAATCGTGGGACCTGTCTGGTTGAGACAGGAGCCGGTGCCGCCGGGCAGCGCGGGGCGTCCCTGGATGGCAGCCGTGGTCGTCGCGACGGGACTGGTCGCGCCGCGCGCGTCCGTCACGGTGAGCGCAACCGTGTAGCTGCCGGCGGACCGGTAGACATGCAGCGGCCTGGCACCGCGGCCGCCGCTCGCATCGCCGAACGTCCACGCGAACGTGAGCGGCAGATTGCTGTCGGGATCGAACGAGCGACTGCCGTCGAACCGGATCGTGTCGACGCCGGCATACGGCCCGCCAGGCACGGCGACGGGGGGCGCGTTCGCTGGCGACGGCGGCGGCGGGGGTGGGGGCGACCCGGCGTGATGACACGCCGCCGACCCCGAGTCCGTGGCGGTCGCGCCCGCCACCGGGATGAAGCGCCACGCGTACGAGGCGTCGGACAACGTCAGCCGCAGCACGCCGTACACGCCGCTGATCTGCACCTCGCTGTTGGGAATGATGAACGTGTTCGGCTCGTCGAGCCCGGCTCCGCCCGTCCCCACGATGATCTCGCGGATCCCGGCGACCGAGTCCGGCGTACCGTCGGGGCGCTGCGGCGCGAAGCGCTCGTAGTCGCGCATGTGCGCGTTGAGGATCAGGTCCGCCCCGGCGTCGTAGAGGTCCACCCAGAACGGCTCGACCGAGGTGCTGGGATAGAACACCGTATCGGTAGTCGAGTAGAATCGGGGGTTATGCCACATGGCCAGGGTGCACCGCCCCGAGTGGGCCGCGAGGTCGGTCTTGAGCCATTGCTCCTGGGGGGATCCGGCCCCGGTGGCGACGTGGCGGTAATTGCTGTTCAGCACCACGACGTGCCAGGCGCCCAGGTCGTAGCTGTAATAGCCCTTGTCGGGGTCGCCGGCGGCGGCCCCGAAATAGCCGAAGTAGCCGTCGCCCGTGGCGCTCGCGTTGTAGTCACGGTTGCCCGGCGCGGGAAAGGTGCGCGCCTTGTGCCGCCCCCAACTCGGGTCGTAACACGTCTGGTACCGGGCCGGAGTTCCGTCGGGGTACGCGTTGTCGCCCAGCGCGAATACGGTGCCCGGGATCGAGTCCAGCAGGGCGGCGGTGGCGGCCGCGCCGGTCGTGCCACAGCGGGCGATGTTGCCCGCGCCAACGAGGATCATCCCTGCGGGAGGCGAGACGTCGACGCGCACCGGTCCGGCGGGCACGCTGCCGCGCTGATCGTCCGCGCAGGCAGCGCAGAGGACGACCACGACGGTCTGGATGGTCGTACCACGCCGGAGGGTCATAGGCCCGGATGGTGTTGTTCGCAAGCTGCACGCCACCCGGGAAATTGCCCGTCAGGCGCTGCCGCATCAGGCGCGGCGCCGCCGCGAGGAGCCGAGTGTCGAGCGGGTGCCACGGAGGCTGTCGCGGCGCCAGCACAGCGAGCGCGGCGCCTCGGGATCCCGACAGCGTGGGTCGTGGCCTTGGCGTTCGCCTGCCGGAACGGCGCGAGCCCGGAAACCCGCGCGTCCGTCGCCTCCGTCGCGGTCAGCCCCAGGTCCGCCCTCGTGCCCGTAGGCCAGACCGTCCAACTCACCGCGCTGCCGCTCGACGCGCACGGCACGCCGCTCGCGGGACGGGTCGTCGCCTGGGCGAGCAGTGACTCAAGCGTGGCCCCGGTTACATCCGGCCGGGTCGAGGGGCTGGCGGCGGGCCGGGCGACGATCACCGCGACGAGCGAGGGCCGGAGCGGCGTGGCGAGCGTCACCGTCACGGCGCCCGGCGGCGGCGCGCCCGACCCCACGCTCCTGCCGGAGGCGACACCCTCGCAGGCGCCGCTCACCGCGCTGTACGACCTGCTGCACGTGCCGGCGCTCGCGGCGGGGGACTCGTACCTCGACCCGTCGACGGGGGTAACGATTTACCGGCTCACCTCCGCGACCTTCCCCACGACGAGCAGCAGCTGGGGTCACGACTACGCCGAGGGCGGCGACGAGATCGGCTTGCCGTACCGCGACAGCACGCGCGCCGTGCTGGTGCACGGCGACGGCGGCTACTGGCTGGTGGACTTCACACCGGGCGCGGGCGTGTCGAACGGCCGGCCGCTCACAGGCGGCTTCGCCCCGGTGCACGATCAGGCGTTCGCGTTCTCGACCAATCCGGCCACGCCGTGGTACGCCTACGTGAGCAACGGCTCGGCGGTGCGTCGCCTCGATATCCGCACCATGACCGAAGCGCCGGGCGACGGCTGGCCCGTCGTGAACGAGCCCGAGGCGGTGTGGCTGCAGCAGAGCGAGAACGACGGGCTGTTCGCGTGGATGCGGGGGCAGAGCGGCCCCACGGTCGTGGGCTACGAGCCGGCCACGGGGACGCTCAGGACGTACAGCGATTCCGGCATCGACGAGCCGCGCATCGATCGCGCCGGCCGCTACGTGGGGCTCACCATGGCCCGCCCCGCCGAAGCGCTCTATCTGTGGGACTGGAGCGCCGACAGCATCGTGTGGCGCACCGGGGGCGATCCGGGGATCCCCTTCATTCATGTCGCGAGTCTCGCGGACCGCTGGTACGGCGTCGACTGGAACATGGCGCCGCCGTATCAGTACGTCGTGTTCGATCCGGTGACGCGCAGCGCGACGCGCCTGGGCGGCCCCACCAACTCGGGGGACGAGTACGGCAACGGCAACTGGATCCAGCATCCCGCGAACTTGAACGACCAGTGGGCGCTGTTCAGCCATTTCGAGGGACTCGCGCCGCCCGCGGGCGACGGCTGGCTCGCGCCCGGCGGGATGGTGTTCGTCACCGCCAACGGGCAGCGGCGGCTGCTGGGCCATCCGTATACGACCATCACGGAGGCCGCGAGCTACGCGCTCGCCTCGTTCGTGCGGCTCTCGTCCGACGGGCGTTACGCCATGTTCACGTCGGACATGAACGGGTCGGGGCGGACGGATGTGTTTCTGGTGAAGGTGCCGTGACACGGGCCTCGGGCCTCGGGCCTCGGGCGGCGCAATGGAAGGGTACGGTTCGCAAGAAGTGGGTGGGGGTGGACGGCGCTAGTCTCGCAGATTGTACCATGTGTCCGCAGGTCGTCCACAAGCAGGTCCTTCGCTCGCGCGCGTCCCGCGCGCTCGCTCAGGATGACAACGCCGCGCGGCTCCGGGGAAAAAAAGGAAAGGGAGGGTGGTTTCTCTCTCTCCCCTTCGCGAAGCGAGCGAGCCTGTCATCCTGAGCGCCGCAGGCGCGAAGGACCTGCTTTCCCACAGGCGCGAAGGACCCATCCTTTCAGCGCCGCCAGCGCGGACGACCTGCGTTGCGGCGTCTCAGAACAGCAGGTCCTTCGCTCGCGCGCGTCCCGCGCGCTCGCTCAGGATGACAACGCCGCGCGGCTCCGGGGAAAAAGGAAAAGGACCTGTTTTTTCGATGTCGCCTGCGTTACCCGGGTACTGCTCTTGTCGCGAGACGGCCGATATTCCCGCATGCGCTCTCGCGGCACTCTCCGCAGCTTGCAAGAGTTGCCGGCGCTCCGTCCCTGGCAGGCGCGTCCAAGCCATGATCCGACGGCCTCTTAGCCGCGCCAGCACCGGGGCATGACGCCTGCACATGGGCCGGGCATCCCCAGCAGTGGAGAACCTCGGTGAGAAGAATCGGTGCAGGGAGTGTCGTGGCGGCGATAGTCGCGCTGGTGAGCGGGGCGACCGTGCTCGCGGCCCAGGGTGGCCAGCGGGTCGCACGGCCCGTACAACCGTCCGCGGAGCGCAGCGCCGAGGCGCGGCTCGTGCCGGCGCGCGGCGTGGTGCGCGCGCTCGCGGGCACGTGGCGCTTCGAGATGCGGTTCGCGGGCAACTTCGACGCCCCGGCCGACGTCGCGGGGATGCGCGTGTTCAAGCCGCTGTTCGACAGCCTGCGCCTGGAGTGGACCGAAGTGCTCGAGCATTCGCCCGTGCAGGGTCAGGGCGTCCTGGGATTCGACGAGAAGAGCGGACGGTTTTTCAGCTCCGGCGTGTACAGCGCGGGCACGGCGCCCGAATTCATGACCGGCACGCTCGATGACGGCGAGCCGCTCGTCATCTTCACGCCCCTCCCCTTCGCACCCGACGCGGGGCGCGTGCCCGGCCAGGCGTTCGCGCTCAACGTGATCGACGCCGACCATTTCACGGTGGCGGCGCTGGACCACGCGTGGCGCGCGGTGTTCACAAGGCAGCCGTCCTCGGCCCCTGTCCCGTAGTCCTCACCCCCTGTCCCCCTCTCCCTTCGGGAGAGGGGGAACGACGGACGGGCTGAGTTTCCCCTCTCCCGCAGGGAGAGGGGATCAAAGGGGTGAGGACTTACCGCCTTCTCGGGGTCCGTTGCGGTGGGATCGGCAGATTCACGGTGAACGTGGCCCCCTGCCCCACCGTCGAGCGGACTTCCACCCCGCCGCCGAACATCTCCCGGGTGATCTGGCTGACCACGGTGAGCCCGGTGCCCGAGCCGGAGCCGAACTCGCGCGTGGTGAATCCGGGCTCGAAGATGCGCTCGAGGTGCTCCACCGGAATCCCCACGCCCCGGTCCTCGACCCCGAGGCGCAGCAGCTCGCCCGTCTGCTCCAGCGTCACCACCACCGGCTGTCTGGTCTCGAGCGACGCGGCCACGGCGTTGCGGATGAGGTTGGTGAGCACCTGGTACAGCGCGTTGGGATCGCCCTGGAGAAACACGTTGCTCAGCGTCACCAGACCCTGCAGCGCGACCCCGCGCCGGCGCGCCAGCGGCCGCTCGAGCGCCACGCACGAGCGCACCACCTGGGCCGCGTCGAACCGCTCCGAGCGCGCCAGCGTGCCGCGCGCCCGGTCCTGAATGGAGCGCAGGAAGTGGATCGCCTGGTCCAGGCCGTCGCCCACGCCGGTCAGCTCGTCGAGCAACGTGGCGCGAAAAGCGGCATCCACGGAGTCGGCGTCGCGCACCAGCTCGCGCGTCAGGTCGAGCGCCGCCAGCGCCGCGGTGAGGGGATTGGCCACCTCGTGGGCGATGACGCTGGGCTGGCGCGCCAGCTCGAGCAGGGCGTCGGGCTCGGCGCGGCGCGGGCGATTCACCGGCGCCGGATGATCCAGCAGGCCGACGCACAGGCCGGCCAGCTCGAGCGTCATGCGCTCGCGGCTGCGACGCTCCACGCCGTCGGGAGGCGGGGCGGGCGGCTGCTGTCGCACCGGCGCCACACACCATTGGCCGGCGCCGTCTCCGTCGTCGAGGCGACATCCGACCCAGCGGCTTCCCTGGATGATGGGCGCGGACCAGCGATGCAGCGTGCTCTCCAGGTCGAGCCGGGTGTCGGTGGGGCGGGCCGTGGCGGCGCTCGTCAGCACGGGCAGCACTTCGGCGCTCGGCGAGACCTCCCACAGCGCCACGATGCGCCCCGCGAGTGCCACGCTCGCCTGGCGCAGCACCTCGCGGCGGCGCAGCTCGACAGCCGCGGGAGCCGTGGGTGTCTCCACTACTGTCACAGTATGAAAAACCGGGGCGGAGCGATAGGGCGTTTTTGCGGCACCTGCGGGCGGAAATGCGGCAGAAACGCTATTTTGGAGGCACGATGAACGAATCGGCGCCGGGCCTGAGCACCCTGCCGCACACCGTTTTCCTGCGGCGCCTGGCCGGCGCGACGCGGGGCAGCTCGCTCGACGCCAAGCTGGGCCGGGCGGCGTTCGTCGCCCTGCGGCTGGTGGACCTGCTCGGCCCCGACGAGCACGTGCCCTCTCCCGACGCTTTCCATTATCAGCACGCCGCCACGGAGCGCGCCTGCCGCGGGATCCCCGCCGACCGTCCCGAGACGGGTCACCTGATTGGGGTGGTGCAGAGCGCCGACGACGCGTTCCGCGCGCACGATGTGGGGCTGTTGTTCCCCGCCCTGTTCGCCTACGCGCACTACCTCGAGGACGGGATGCGCCTGGAGGAGGCGCTGGACGTGCTGGAGACGACCGAGCGGGTGGGCGGCGAGACGTTCCGGGCCGAGGATCGGGTGGCGGCGCGGCTGCGCATGGCGCGCGTCCTGCGGAAGCTCAACCGGTTCGACGAGGCGGAGCGGGCGTACGAGGAGGGGGGGGCGCTGGCAGAAGCGATCGGAGACTCACACTCGCACCTGCTCAGCCGGATCGGGCGAGCCAACACCGTCACGGCTCGCGGCAACCTAGTGGAGGCGGAGGGATCGCTGCGTGGCGCTCTGGCAGACGCCGGGGCAGTCACCGACCGCCGCGCGCAGGCGCTTGCCCACCAGGGCCTGGCTGTCGTCTTGAGCACTAGCGGGCGACCGGCCGAGGCGATCCCGCACGAATGGCACGCCTACGAGCTGTACGACGACGAACTATCGCGGATGCGGATCCTGACGGACCTCGGTGTGACGTTCTTGACCGTGGGCGACGCGGACAGCGCGGAGCGGGCCCTGACCACGGTCGTGCGAGAAGGCAAGGCCAGGGACGTCGTAGACAACGCGATGATCGAACTGATGCACTGCGCCTCGTTCCGTCGCGACCGTGTGGGATTCGAGCGGTGGCAGGACCGCTGTGAAGCGCGACGAGAGGACATGCCGCCCAATGTTCTCGTCGACTTCACGCTAAAGGCGGGAATCGGGCGCGCGCGCTTCGGTCAGCTTTCTCGAGCCGACACTCTGCTGCGGACCGCGCTGCGCCTGGCCGAGGATGCCGGTCTGCACGAGTTCGTCTTCCGGATCGAGCGGATAAGAAGTGGACTCCGCGACTGCAAAGAGGGCTGCAACTGTGACCCTCTCGCCGCCGCGGAGCCCGTACTGGAAAACGATGGACTTCGGGAGGTGTCGAACAACCTAGCGTTGCTGGGCAGCTGAACCTCGCCGAAGGTTGCCTCCAGGCGTCGCTTAGTGACAAACGTTACCGTTGACGTAATCACAACCATGCTGCGGCCCCGTTGCATCGGCACACGCCGTGATTCCGAACGCAAACGAGAGCACGACAAAGGCGACGAGCATGCGAATGGTGCGCGACATAAAACCTCCGCAAGATTTTGAGTAAAGGGCGTACGACTGCTGCGATGCCAAGGTCGCTCTGTGCGGAGGGCGTGTTTAGGGCGTTTTCGCGGCAGTGGGGGGCGTTTTTGCGACAGCCATGCTCGTTCTAGCGGCCGTCCCCGACGTCCAGCTCCTTAAGCTGCGCCGCGCCGCAGGCCTGCGGTTCGCGCTGGCGCACGCCCGCACGTGGAGCGACGCCCTGACGACAATCCGCACCCGACCCGTCGAGCTGGCCGTGGTCGACCCGCTGCTCGCCGGCAGCGCCAGCGCCACCGAGATCTCCCGCCTGCGCGTGCTGTTCCCGTCGTTGCCGCTCGCCCTGTACACGACGCTCTCGCCCGCCATCGCCGGCGTGCTGCTCGCACTGGGCCAGAGCGGCATCCACAAGGTGGTGTTCGCGCGCTACGACGACCACCCCGCCCGGCTGCGCGAGGTGCTGGCCGCCGAAGAAGCGCGCTCCACGTCGCACCAGCTGCGCGAGCAGCTCGGCTGGATGCTCGCCCCGTTGCCGAGCGAGCTGCGCTGGGCGCTGGAAGAAGTGCTGCGCTCGCCCGCGGAGCTGCAGACGGTGCAACAGGTGGCCGCGCGCGCCCGCGTCGACCGGCGCACCTTCGAGCGCTGGTTCCTGCGGCTCGGGCTGCGGTCGCCGCGCCACTTCCTCGCCGCCGCCCGCGTGCTGCACGCGCACCGGCTGCTGCAGGATCCGGGGTTCACCGTGGACGACGTGGCACAGCGGCTCGGCTACGCCCAGACCAAGACGCTGCAGCTGCACGCCCGCGCCTACCTCGGGCTCACCCTGGGCGAGATGCGTGACGCGCTCGACGCGCAGGAGGCGTTGCAACGCGTGGCGCACGGCTTCGCGCCGCAGCGCGCCCGCGCCTCGGCGTCCTGACCCGTTGCACGTTCCACGTTCCACGTTCCACGTTCCACGAGTCCCGAAGCCCCAGCCCCGAGTCCATGTTGCACACGCGCCACAATCGCTGACAAGTGACGGACACGCCGAGTGACTCCGATCACTCGCTTGTCGCGCGTGCGACATTATAATTGCTGGATGCCTGCGGTCTCGACGCAGCAACCGCGCATTCTCGTCGTGAGCGATCACGCGGACGCCGCGCTCGAGCTGGAGCAGGTGGCCGCGCGGCGGGGCTATCTGGTGCGCCGGGCCTACACCGGCCTAGAGGCGCTCGAACAGGCAGTCGATCAAACCGGGCAGCCTGGGCAGACGTCGCAGGCCGCGCCCGACCTGATCGTGCTGGACGACTCCCTCCCCGACATCGATCCGTTCGACGCGAGCCGGGCGCTGCGCGACGACCCGCGCGTGGGCAGCGGTGTGCCGATCCTCCTGGTCACGGCCGGCAAGCCCACCACCGCGGAGCATCACGCCGCGTTGCGCGCCGGCGTGTGGGAGTACCTGGCGCACCCGTTCCAGGCCGAGGAGCTGGGCGGGAAGCTGGACAGCTATCTGCTGTGGAAGCTCGAGGCCGCGCGGGCGCGCGATGGAGACAACCTGGCCGACGAGATGGGTCTGTACACGCTGCGGGGGCTGGCGCTGCGCGCCCAGGAGCTGACGCTGCAGGCGTTCCACCACGCCGCATCGCTCTCTTGCGTGGCGCTCGCGCCGGTGCCGCAGGACGGCGAACACGCCGGCGCGGTGGATCTCGTGGCCCAGGTGCTCTCCGCCATGGGGCGGCGCTCGGATGCGATCGGACGCGTGGGTCCCGGCGAGTTCGCCGTGGTCGCGCCCGGCACCGACCGCGCCGGCGCGGTGCTCCTGGCGGAGCGGGTGGCGCGCGCGGTGCAGGCGGCAACCCGCGACGGGGGGCTACCGGCCCTGCGCGCCGGCTACGACGCGGTCACCAACGCGCGCTACACGCCGATCGAGCCGAAGAACCTGCTGGGCCGCGCCACCAGCGCCCTGCGGGTCGCCAAGACGGACGCGGCGTCCGGCTGGATCAGGGCCTTCCAGTAGTCGAGAAGAACTCCCCCATGTCGGGCGCGCTCGCGGCGGCGTTGGGGAGCGACTTGAGACCGAGCGCCTCGCCGGTGAGCCGCAGCAAGCTCTGGTGCTCGTACACGCCGACCCCTTGGTAGCCGCGTTTCGCCTTGGGGCTCACGATCACGCAGGGGACGTGCCCGCCGCCGTTGGTGTTGTCGCTGTTCGCCTCGTCGAACACGATCACCAGCAACCCGTCGCGCTGGAACGCCGCGCTCTTCACGAGCGGATCGATGTTCGTCTGG
>QHUU01000013.1 GCA_003222155.1 Gemmatimonadota bacterium
GGTCGACGCCGCCGTCTGGGAGATCGTCGGCGCGCACGGTCTCGACCCCGGCACGCTGCGCCAGAGACAGGTACATCAGCTGGTTCGATGGGTAGTCGGTGCGCGTCGTGACAATCCGGTCGCCGGGGCGAAAATCGAACGCGGAGAGGGCCTGGGAGAACGCGACGGTGGCGTTCTCGACGAGCGCGATGTTCCTGGGCGCGGCTCCGACGAGCTGCGCCACCAGCGCGTACGTCTCGCGCACGCGGGACTCCGCCTCGTCGGCCGCTTCATAGCCACCGATCGCCGCCTCGCGCGCCAGGTGCTCCGTGAGCGCGTCGAGCACGGGGCGGGGCATGAGCCCGGCGCCCGCGTTGTTGAGGTGGATCCGGTCCCGACATCCGGGCGTGTCGCGGCGCCAGCGGTCGAGCTCGACGGGGGCGGCGGACAGAGTGCGCGTGGGCATGCTGGCGAAAGGTCGCGGGATCACCGGCTGGTCTCAAGGCGCTCCCGGGCACCCCGGGCTCGCGCCCGGGGTCAGCCGAACAAGTGCCTCACGACGAACCACACATTCGCAGGTCGCTCCGCGAGCCGACGCATGTACCAGGGAAACCATGCGCTCCCGTAGCTGATCAGCACGCGCACCGGCACGCCTTGCTGCGCGAGGGTGCGCTGCGCGGCGGCGCGGATGCCGTACAGCATGTGTACCTCGTAGCCACCCGCCCCGTCACCGCCCGTGAGGCCGAGCGCCAGTGCCCGGTCGCGCAGCCGGGCGACCAGGTCCAGGTCGTGTGTCCCGAACACGGCGCGCGCCCCGCCGCGCGCCGCGAGCTCGAGCAAGCGTCCGCCGAGCACGGTGTAGGCGGTATCCACGTCCCGCTTTCTCGGAAATGCCGCCGCCGGCGACTCGTTGTAGGCTCCTTTGACGAGCCGGATCGCAGGGGCGAGAGGCAGCAACGCCTCCAGGTCGGCGGGCGTGCGACGCAGGTACGCCTGCAGACACACGCCCACTCCCGCATGGGCGGCGCGCACGGCCTGATAGAGCTCGAGCGTCGCATCGACGTAACGCGACTCCTCCATGTCGATCCACAAGAACGACCGGGCATCCGCCGCCCGCGCGGCGAGCGCGAGCAGGTGTTGGAGGCACGCCTTGGGATTCAGCTCGAGGCCGAGGTGGGTGAGCTTGACGGAGATCTCCGCCGGCAGCTCACGTCGCCGGATCTCGTCGAACACGCGCAGGTACTGGTCGCGCACGCCGGCGGCTTCGTCGCGGCTCGTGACCTGCTCCCCCAGATGCGTGAGCACGCTGCCGAGCCCGGCCCGCGCGAGGCCGGCCGCGGCGTCGAGCGCGGCCGACAGGTCTTCCCCCGGCATGAAGCGCCGTACGGCGCGGCCGAAGAAGGCGCGTCGTCGGAGGGTGCGGGCGAGCCAGGCGCTGCGGGAGGCGCGGAGCAGCAGGCGGCGGGCGAGGGACATGTGGATGGAAGAAGGGTGGTCGTCGGGCATGGCGCCATGCCCGACGACCACCGGGAAACGGCGATCGGCCTCAGCCGGCCGGGGTCAGCCGGCCGGGGTCAGCCCGCCCGGGCCCAGCTCGGCGCTTCCAGCCGCCGGTCGCTGCCCGCGCGGCGCTCCGGCCCGTCCCACGCCGTGGCCCCGACAAGGGCGAGCCGGCGGCGGTCCACCGTGCGCCGGCGATCGGCCGTGGCCCGCGCCAGCACTTCACCGGTCACCACTTCCGGGGGCAGGGGCCGGAACGACGACCACTCGTCGCGGAACCAGTCGCGCGACGCGCGCACCGCGGCTTGCGCGGCTTCCTCCGTCTCGAGCAGCGCCATCCAGGTCAGCACGTCGTTCCCCTCGTCCAGTAGATGGGAGGAAACGAACCCCGGAATGCCGCGCAGGATGGGCAAGAACCCCTTCTCGGTGTACCGGGCTGCCTGTGCTACCGTGCCCAGCCGCACGCGATACCGCCTGATCACTCCATGCATGAGTCCCCCTCGCGTCAGTCGTACGTCCGCGTCTGGAACCTGTCGCAATTCCCGCGCCCTGCAGGTCGGCACCGGGTCAGGGCTCGGGGCGCCGGGCGCTTGCGGGGGAGAACAGGCTGTTGCAGATCGGCTACAACAAAATCGTAAGGAACGGCCTACAGGGGAAGGGTCGGGCCGGAGGTGCGATGTCCGCACCCCCGGTCGGCCCACGTCTGCGGTCAGCCTTCGACTATGATGAGGTATTTCGAGTTCGCCCAGAAGCGCGCTGTGTCGGCGATCTTCACGGCGTGCCCGCTGAGCTTGCCGTCGTGGTCAGGCGGCGTCTCCAGGGCCGACGTGTCCTGGCGCGACACGATGCGGTATTCCTTGTCCGACTCCGGCAACGGCAGCTCGGTCAGGTGGCGCCGGTCGGCCTGTGTGAACTCGCTGGGGTCCAGGTTCCGGGCCGGCACGAGCGTCTTGCCGCTCTTCCACAGGACGAACAGGAACCGGGCGCCGCCTTCCTCCTGAATGAGGCCCTTGCGCTCGAGCTCGTCCTTCGTGCCCACCACGTAATAGACCGTGTTGGAGATCGTGGACATGTTCTCCAGCGTGTCTTTCAGGGCCAGGTTCTCCGCGGTGAGCGTCTCCACCTGCTGGTTGAGCGCGTCGATCGTCTCCTTCTGATTGTCGATCACGCCCTGCAGGTTCTGCATGGTCGCCGCCAGGTCGTTACGCAAGCTGTCGGAGATCGTGGTGAGCCCCTTGATCCGCGACTCGCTCTCCTTGAGGCGCGGCTCGAGCTCCCGCACACGGGACGTGACGTAGCGGATTTTCTGGATGAGCGTGTCGCGCGAGGCCCGCAGCGGCGACTCGCCGGAGATCTTGAGGGCCCGCCCCGGAACGTTCACCTTGGAGATCTCCCGGCTCACCTCGCTCACGAGACGCGTGTTTTCCGCCACCTCCTGCATCAGGCGATCGCGCTCGCTCGACGCCTGCGACAGGCTGTCGATGCGCGCCTGCACCTCCGGTGACGGTCCTTGCTTGCAGCCTGCCGCGACGAGCAACGCGAGGGGAACCCACGCGCCGCGGGCCAGGAGACGGCTGGTGCGGATCATGTTTCAAACCTCCTCAACGTGACATGGCTCATTCGGTCTGATGCGGGAGTGCTACACCGGAAGGCTCGGGACGGTTCGCCGTGGCGTGGGCGCGTGTTCCATCAATTATTACCGGCCCCCATCTTGGGGCACAACGATGGACATCACCGACGCTTGGGCCACGCGGGCGGTCGACCCCCCCGCCTACCTGCTCTCCCGCTGGCTGTTCCTCCGTTTGCTCGGCGCCGTCTACCTGATCGCCTTTGTGTCGCTGGCGGTGCAAGTCTCGGGCCTCGTCGGCGAACACGGAATCCTGCCCGCCGGACCGTTCCTCCAACGAGCGCACGCGCTGTACGGCAGCGCGGCCTACCGGCTCTTCCCCACGGTGTGCTGGCTCGGCGCGGGCGACGGTACGCTGCGGCTGCTCGCCTGGGGTGGCGCCGCCCTCGCGGTCCTGCTCATCGCCGGCGTCGCGCCGGCCCCGGTGCTGCTGCTCCTCTGGATCGCCTATCTCTCGCTCAGCGTCGCCGGCCAGACCTTCCTCTGGTTCCAGTGGGACGGGCTGCTGCTCGAGACCGGGTTGCTGGCCGTGTTGTACGCGCCGAGCCGGCCCTCGCCCTGGATGCGCTGGCTCCTGTGGTGGCTGTTGTTCCGCCTCATGGTTCTCTCTGGTATCACGAAGCTGGTGAGCGGGGATGTTGCGTGGCGCCATCTCACCGCGCTCGATTACCACTTCTGGACGCAGCCGCTTCCTACCTGGCCCGCATGGTACGCCCAGTGGACTCCCCCTTGGGTGCACCGAGCCATGACACTCGTGATCCTTGCCATCGAGCTCCTCGTTCCCTGGCTCATTTTGGTGCCCGAGCGGTGGCGCCGGGCGCGGTATGCCGCGTGCGCACTGCTCGTGTTGGGCCAGATGGCGATCGCCTTCACGGGAAACTACGGCTTTTTCAACCTGCTCGCGATCGTCCTGTGCGTCCCGCTGCTCGACGACGGCGTTCTGGTGCGCGTGCTGCCGCTGCGGCTTGCGGCCACGCAACCCGAGCCGCAGTGGCAGCAGTACGCGATTCGCGGCCTCGCATCGGTGCTCGCGCTGCTCTCGCTGCTCGCGTTCGCCCGCGAGATCGCGCAGACGCTCCCCAATACGCGCGGGGGGCTCGACAATCCACTGCTCCGTGCCGTCGAGCCGCTGCGCTCCGTGAACGGGTACGGGCTGTTCCGCGTGATGACCACGGAGCGCCCCGAGATCGTGATCGAAGGCAGTCGCGACGGCGTGCAGTGGAGCGAGTACGGCTTCCGCTGGAAGCCGGGCGAGGTGCGCCGGCGACCGGCGTTCGTGGCCCCGCACATGCCACGGCTCGACTGGCAGATGTGGTTCGCGGCCCTCAACCCGGAGGGCGCGCGGGACTGGCTGCTGTCCCTGCTGCGGCACATCCTGGCAGGCACGCCTCAAGTGCTCGCCCTGCTCGGCGACGACCCCTTTCCGGACACACCACCCCACTACGTTCGGCTCGTCTATTATCGCTACCGGTTCAGCACGCCGCGCGAGCGGGCCGCGAGCGGCGCGTGGTGGCAGCGGGAGCGCGTGGGAGATCTGACCAAGGCGCTCTCGCTGGCGGAGCTTGCGCCGCCCCGTTGACCCCGCCCCCACCCGGTTTATCTTCCCGCCTCTTAAGCAAGGGCGCTCTTGAAATGAAAGCCACCGACATTCGCCGCGGCCACGTCATCATGATCGAGGGACAGCCCTGCCGCGTGATGGACTTCACCCACCGCACCCCCGGCAACCTGCGGGCGTTCGTTCAGGTGCGGTTCCGCAACCTCGTCACGGGGAACACCTTCGACATGCGCCTCGCTGCCACCGATTTTGTGGACGAGGCTCCGCTCGAGACCAAGGAGTTCCAGGTCCTGTACCGCGACCAGGGCGGCGTGCACCTCATGGATACGA
>QHUU01000071.1 GCA_003222155.1 Gemmatimonadota bacterium
CTCGGGACTGGTCGACAGCGTGCAGGCGCCGCGCTACGCGGTGCCGGTCGGGCTGGTGCTGTACGCGGCGCGGCGGCTGGCGCAGGGCGGCGCGCCCGGCGGCTCGCTGGTCAGGAGTGCGGGGGTCGACAAGCTGTTCGGACCGCTGAAGCGGTGGTTGCAGGACTTCTTCTGATCGGTCACCCGAGGGAGCCATGATCTTCGAGCTCGAAGAGACCGTCTCGCAGAACGCCCGGATGAAAGTCGTCGGTGTCGGCGGCGGTGGCGGCAACGCCCTGAACCGCATGGTCGACGAGGGACTCCAGGGCGTGGAATTCATTTCCGTGAACACCGACGCGCAGGCCCTGCTCAACAACAAGGCCGACGTGAAGGTGCAGATCGGCAAGAAGCTCACCCGCGGGCTGGGCGCCGGCGCGCGCCCCGAGATCGGCCGCCAGGCCATCGAGGAGAACCGCGACGAGGTGCTCCACTCCCTCCAGAACGCCGACCTGGTCTTCGTCACGTGCGGCATGGGCGGCGGCACGGGCACCGGCGCGGCACCTATCATCTCGCAGATCGCGCGCGATTTGGGCGCGCTCACGATCGGGATCGTCACCAAGCCGTTCCTGTTCGAGGGCCGCAAACGCATGCGGCAGGCGGAAATGGGAATCGCCGAGATGCGTAAGCACGTCGATACCATGGTCGTCGTGCCGAACGAGCGCCTGCTGGCCGTCGTTGGCAAGGGCATCCCGTTCCAGGACGCCCTGAAGAAGGCCGACGAGGTGCTGCTGCACGCGACGCAGGGCATCTCCTCGCTCATCACCGTCACCGGTATCGTGAACGTGGATTTCGCCGACGTGCGCACCGTGATGCAGAATGGTGGGGCGGCGATCATGGGGACCGGCATGGGACGGGGCGAGAACCGCGCCATGGAGGCGGTGCAGCAGGCGATCTCGTCACCGCTGCTCGACAACATCTCGATCACGGGCGCGACGGGCGTGCTCATCAATATCACCGGCGGCGAAGACCTGACGCTGGGCGAGGTCACCCAGATCTCCGATGTCGTCAAGGATGCGGCCGGCGAGGAGGCGGAGATCATTTTCGGGACCGTGAACGATCCGGCGATGCACGGCGAGATCCGCGTCACCGTGATTGCGACGGGGTTCGACCGCCAGAACGCCGGGGCGGAGGCGTCGGGCCGCGCGGCCCCGGGCGTGCTGCCGTTCCGCGAGCGCGCCGGGCGGCCCGCGGTCGCCCCGCCCGGGTACGTGAAGCCGGCGGAGCAGCCGGCCCGGCGCGGTGCCCCCGCCAACCCGCCGCTCCCGACCGAGCTGAACGAGCTCGAGATCCCCACGTTCATCCGCCGGCAGATGGACTGATGGCGCGGCCTTGGCGCACCAGCCACTACGTCGTCGCGGCCGCCCTCACGGCCGCGGGCCTGGTGTGGGCGACGCGCGAGGCGTGGCCCTGGCGCCAGCCCCTCACCGCGCCCGCCATCGTGGTGGACGCTGCGTACAGCGACTTCAGCCACGCCCTCGGCCGCCGCGAGACCCTCTCCGACGTGCTGGCGCGCGCCGGCGTGACGGGACGCGACTACGCCGGTTTCCTCACGGCGGCGAAGGCTCTGCCCGTGCGCCGCCTGCGTCCCGGCCTGGTGTTCGAGTTCCGCCGCTTGAAGACCGACAGCGTGGCGAGCCGGGTCAGCGTGCGCCTCTCCCCCGAGAAGCGTCTCTCGGTGGCGCGCGGCGAGACGGGCTGGGTGGAAACCGTCGAAATCATTCCCTGGACCGTCATGCGTCTGCGCGTGACGGGGACGATCGAGTCGTCGCTGTACGACGCGCTCGACAAGGCGGTGACGGATACGTTCCTGCCCCCGGTGGAGCGGCGCCAGCTCGCCTGGGCGATCGCCGACGTGTACGACTGGGAAGTGGACTTCACGCGCGACATCCGGCCGGGGGACCGTTTCACCGTGCTGCTCGATCGCCTGGAGTCGTCTGAAGGGGAGCGGCGCTTCGGTCGCATCCTGGCCGCACGCGTCGACGTCGCGCGCACACCGGAGTACGCGTTCTACTTCGAGGATTCGACGGGGAGTCGCGGTGGCTTCTACGACGAGCGCGGGCGCTCGCTGCGCCGCGCGTTCCTGCGGGCGCCGCTCCAGTTCCGGCGCGTCTCGAGCGGGTTCGGGTCCCGCTATCATCCGCTCCTGCACACCTGGCGGCATCATGAGGGCGTGGACTTCGCGGCGGCGTACGGGACCCCGGTGCGCGCCACGGCCGACGGGATCGTGACGCGCGTCGGACACGATGACTCGGGCTACGGCAACCTGATCGAGGTGCGGCACGTCAACGGCATCCGGACGCGCTACGGCCACCTGTCGGGGTTCGCGCGGGGTCTGCACGCGGGTGAGCGCGTGGACCAGGGTGAAACGATCGGCTACGTCGGCTCGACGGGCCTTTCGACCGGGCCGCACCTGCACTACGAGTTCCTCGTGGCCGGCCGGCCCACCAATCCGCGTCGCAAGGACATGGGCGCCGGCGCGCCGGTGCCGAAGAGCCTCGACGCGGCGTACGGCGGGGTACGCGAGGCGCTGCGGGCCCAGCTCGAGCCCACTGGCCCGCCCGCACCCGCCGTCGCGGCCGCGCGCGATTAGTCTCCTTTAGTTTTCTTTCTGGCCGTGGAGCTGTATCCCGCCGTTGACATCGAGGGCGGGCGCGTGGCCCGTTCTCCCTCCGTCGCCGACCCCATCGCCGCAGTGCGGCAGTTCGCGCACGACGGCGCCCGCTGGGTGCATGTCGTCGATCTCGACCGCGCGTTCGGCACGGGCGAGAACCGCGAGCTGA
Organism: Gemmatimonadota bacterium; assembly: GCA_003222155.1. Lineage (GTDB taxonomy): Bacteria > Gemmatimonadota > Gemmatimonadetes > Gemmatimonadales > GWC2-71-9 > AG41. Next base: position 2,820 of record QHUU01000071.1, read on the forward strand.
CACGCCGTCTCCTGGCTGAGGTCGCAGTGCGGATCCAGGTGGGGGGCAGCCTGACGACCGACGAGGGCGTAGCCGAGCTCGTCGGCTGGGGCGCGACGCGGGTCGTGATCGGTACGGCCGCGGCCGTCGATCCGGTGCTCGTGGCGCGGCTGCTGGCGCGCTACGGCGCAGAGCGGCTCGCCGTGGGCATCGACGCGCGCGACGGCCGGGTCGCAGCGCGCGGCTCCGACCTCACGCTCGCGCTCACGCCGCTGGAGCTGGCGCGCCGCGTGCGCAGCCAAGGCGCCCGCACCGTGATCTACACCGACGCCGCCCGCGACGGCAGCCTCGCCGGACCGGACGTGGACGGCGCACACGCCATCGCCGCGCTCGGGCTCGACGTGATCGCGTCGGGCGGGGTTGCCTCGCTCGACGACCTGCGACGCGTTCGCGCTGCGGGGCTGGCGGGTGCCATCGTCGGACGCGCGCTGCACGAAGGACGGTTCACGTTGCGCGAGGCCCTGGCGTGCGTCGCCGCGTGACGCTGGGGCTCGCCGCGCTGCGGGCCACCGGCGTCGGCGCCCTGGTGCTCCTCATCTGGAACCCGGCGGCGGCACGCCTCGGCGTGGGGGACGCACCCCGCCTCGTGCTGCTCGACGCGTCGCTCTCCATGGCGGGGCGGGGTGGGCGGTGGCGCGCGGCGCTCGATACGGCGCGCGCCCTGGCGCACGGCGACGTGATCTGGCGATTCGGCGCGCGCGTCACGGCCTTCGATACGCTCTCCCCGGGGGACGGCGCCACCCGGCTCGCGCCGGCGCTCGCCGCCGCAGCGGCGCGCGGCGGCCCCGTGGCGATCGTCACCGACGGCGCCATCACCGATCTGGCCGACGTGCCCCAAGACCTGCTGCAGCAGGCGCGCATCGCGGTCCTGCCGCGCGCGCCCTTCTTCGATGCCTTCATCGATTCGGTTGCGGGACCGACGAGAGTGAGCGCGGGAGATACGGTCCGACTCAGGGTGAGCTATGGGACTGCCGGGGGTCGAGCCGGTGAAAGGCCCGGGAAGGGGGAAGGGCGAAAAGGAACGCTCGTCGTGAACCTGTCCGGTCGGCGCCTGCTGTCGCGGGACGTCACGCTACCTGACAGCGGGATCGTGTCGACCGATCTCACGCTTCCCCCTTCCCCGGCTGTTCACGGGCCGTTCACGGGCTCTTCTCCCTCCGGCGGCTGGCAAACGCTCGAAGTGCGGCTGGAAGGTGTCGCCGGCGACTCCGAGCCCCGCGACGACGCGCGTACCGTCGTGCTCCGCGTGAGCGCACAGCCGTCGATCGTGCTGCTCGCCTCGCCTCCCGACTGGGACACGCGCTTCCTGGCGCACACGCTCGAGGACGTGGCCCGGGTAGGGGTCAAGGTCCTCGTGGCGGCCGACCCGGGCGGAAAACGTTGGCGTGACGCCGCTACCCTGGCGGCGGTGGCCCCCGGTGAGGTGGCGCGGGCCGTGCAGGGCGCCTCGCTGCTGGTCGAAGCGGGTGATCCCACCACGTTCGCGCGGGTCGCCCCCAGGGGCGCCGTTCTGCTCTGGCCGCTCGGCCGCCGCCAGGAAGGCGACTGGTATGTCCAGCCACCCGCGTCTTCACCCATCGCGGGCGGGCTCGCGGGCGTCGCGTGGGACTCCCTGCCACCCGTCACGGCGCTCGGCGAGCTCGCGCCCGACAGCTCGGCAACGATCGCCCTCACTGCCCGGCTGGCACGGCGCGGGCCGCCGCGCCCGTTGGTCGCGTTGTCGCAGCGCGGTGGCCAGCGTCGCGCGACGATCGCGGCGGGAGGACTGTACCGCTGGGCGTTCCGAGGAGGCGCGAGCGCGGAAGCGTATCGCGCGCTGGTGGCCGGGTTGACGGACTGGCTGCTGGGCGGGGGAGTCGCGAGCGGGGAGCGGTTTGTCCCGATGACGACCGCGATTCCGAACGGGTTGCCGGTCCAATGGCGCTGGCTGGCTGGGGGTGAGCCGCGCGACGTCGTGGTAGCGCTCACGTCGGCGCACGGGCTGCAACAGGACACGCTGCGGTTCGATGCCGAGGGCCGGGCCGAGCTGTGGCCGGCACCGGGCCAGTACCACTACGCGGCGGCGCAGGGACCGGAGCGTGGGCTGGTCGTTGTCGATACCTACTCGGAGGAGTGGCGCCCGGGGCCGGTCGTGGTCGCTCCTCAAGCGGGTGCGGCGGCGGGACGGCTCGCCAGTGTCGCGCTGCGCGACCGTTGGTGGCTGTTCGTGGCGGCGATCGCCGCGTTCACCGCGGAGTGGGCGTGGCGGCGACGCCAGGGATTGCCCTGATGCGCCTGTGGGAGCGGCTGGCGCACGCGTTCGGCGGCGGTGCGGATGGCGAGCGTGCCGCGGCCGAGCGGATCCTGCTCGAAGCCGACTTCGGTGTCGAGGCGACCGAGGCCATCCTCGCGCACGTGTCGCGCGCTTCGGGCGGCGACTTTAGGGCGGCGCTCGAGCACGCGGTGACCGCAGCGCTCGCCGCCGATCCCGCGCCGGGCGACCCCGGTGCGCTCGCGCGGGCGCCCACGCCCCCCACGGTGATCCTCGTGCTCGGCGTGAACGGGGTGGGCAAGACGACGACCGTGGCGAAGCTGGGCGCCCGTCTGGCGCGCGGCGGGCGGTCGGTACTGCTCGCGGCGGCGGACACGTTTCGCGCCGGCGCCACGCAGCAGCTCCAAGTGTGGGCCGATCGCCTGGGCGTGCCCGCCGTCACGGGCACGGGCGACCCCGCCGCCGTGGCCTTCGACGCGATCGCCGCGGCGCGCGCCCGCGGCGCCGACACGGTGCTCGTGGACACCGCCGGCCGGCTTCATACGGAGGACCGGCTGCTCGACGAATTGAAGAAAGTGGTCCGGGTCGTGGCGAAGCAGCAGCCGGGGGCGCCGCACGAGTCATTGCTGGTGCTCGACGGCACGGTGGGACAGAACGCGGTGCAGCAGGCCCGCGCGTTCGCGGCGGCGGTGCCGCTCAGCGGCCTCGTCGTGACTAAGCTCGACGGGACCGCGAAGGGCGGGAGCGTGGTGGCACTCGAGCGCGCGGTGCGGGTCCCGTTGCGGTTCCTCGGGACGGGCGAAGCGTTGGGCGACCTCGAAGTGTTCGACGCGGCACGCTACGCCCGCCGCTTGGTGGACGCGTCGTGACGCTGCAGCTCACGACGTCGGTGAAGTACTTGAAAGGGGTCGGGCCGAAGCGTGCCGAAGCGCTCGCGCGGCTAGGGCTACGCACGGTGGGCGATCTATTGTATCACGCTCCGCACCGCTACCTCGACGCCACCAGCGTCACGCCCCTCGCCCAGGCGCATGTGGGACAGGACGTGACGTGCATCGGACGGGTAGCGAGCACCGGCGTGCTCCCGACCCGCAAGGGCCTGCGGGTGTTCCGGGCGGTGCTGCGCGACGACAGCGGGAGCGTGCTCGAGTGCGCCTGGCCGGGTCAGCCGTTCCTCGAGCGGCAGATCAAGAAGGGGCAGCTGCTGCTCGTGACCGGGCCGGTGCGCTACTATCACGGCCGGCAGCTGGTGCCGCGCGAGTTCGTGATCCTGGCGGACGAAGGGGACACGGGCCCGGACCGTGGGCTCGTGCTTCCGGTCTATCCGGCGACGGAAGGCCTGACCCACCGCCAGATCCGCGCGCTCATCCACCAGCACCTCGAGAGTTTGCTCGCATTGGTGCACGACCCGCACCCCGGCGCGTTGCGCGAGGCGGTCGGCCTGCCCGACCTCCGCACCGCGCTCGCGGCGGTGCATCGGCCGGCGGCGGCGGAGGACGCGGAAGCCGGGCGCCGGCGCCTCGCGTTCGACGAGCTGTTCGACCAGCAGCTGGTGCACGCGCGCGCGCGGGCGCTGGCCAAGCGCTCACGGGCGGGGATCCGCTTCGCACTCAAGAAGGAGCTTACGACCCGCCTCAAGGAGCATCTCCCGTTCGAGCTGACCGGCGACCAGCAACACGCGATCCGCGAGATCGCCGACGACATGACCGCGCCGCTGCGCATGCATCGCCTGCTGATGGGCGATGTCGGGACCGGCAAGACGGTCGTGGCTCTGTTCGCGATGCTGCTCGCCGTGGAGAACGAGTACCAGGCGGTGATCATGGCGCCTACGGAGCTGCTCGCCGAGCAGCACGTCGCGACGCTGACCCGGCTGCTCGCGCCGCTCGAGCTCCGGCCCGATCTGCTGATCGGCCGGCTGAGCGCGGCCGAGAAGACGGCGGCGCGCGAGCGCATCGCCGCGGGCGCGTCGCGAGTCATCGTGGGCACGCACGCGCTGATTCAGGAGTCGGTCACATTCCATCGCCTGGGACTCGCGGTGATCGACGAGCAGCACCGCTTCGGGGTGGAGCAACGCGCGGCGCTGGTCGAGAAAGGCGACGCGCCCGACGTGCTGCTCCTCACCGCGACGCCCATTCCCCGCTCCCTCGCGCTGACCTGGTACGGCGACCTGGACGTGACCGAGCTGCGCGAGCGGCCACCGGGCCGCGGGACGGTCAAGACGGCGCTGCGTACGGAGGCGGCGCGCCAGAAAATCTACGAGTTCCTCCGGAGCGAGTGCGCCGCTGGCCGCCAGGCGTACGTGCTCTATCCCGTGATCGACGAGTCGGAGAAGGCCGACTTGAAGGCCGCGACTGTGATGGCCAGCCGGATCGCGAAAGTGTTCCCGGAGCTCGTGATCGGCCTGGTACACGGGCGGCTCAAGCCGGAAGAGCGCGACGCCGCGATGCGCGCGTTCCGCGACAACGCGGTGCACATCCTGGTCGCGACCAGCGTGATCGAGGTGGGGATCGACGTGGCGAACGCGACGGTGATGCTGATCGAGCACGCCGAGCGGTTCGGGTTGGCCCAGCTGCATCAGCTGCGCGGCCGGGTGGGCCGGGGCGCGGCGGCGAGCCACTGCATTCTCCTGTCGGACGTGCCCGAGGCGGCGCCGCGGCTTGAGGCGTTCGCCCAGACGACCGATGGATTCAAGATCGCCGAGCTCGATCTCGCGGAGCGGGGGATGGGCGAGCTGACCGGGGCGCGCCAGTCGGGGGGAGTGCCGCTGCGCTACGCCAATTTTGCCACGGACCTGCCGCTGCTCGAGGCCGCACGCCGCGCCGCGGCGCAGATCATCGCGCGCGACCCGGCGCTGGCGCGCGCGGAGCACGCGGCGTATCGGGAGCGGATCGTGCAGCGCTACGAGCGGGGGTTCGAGTTGTTCAGGGTGGGCTGACGGAAGCGTGCGCGGTACGCGGTGCGCGGTTATCTCCGGAGGCAACCGCGCACTGCGCACCGCGCACCCGTCGTTGACAGTCCCTTCACCCATCACTAAGATGCCCGACCCTATGCCCTCCTTCCACCGCATCGAAGAGCTGCCGCCGCTCGCGGGTCAGGGTGTGATCACGCGCGGCTGGGTGATGACCACCCGCTCGTCGGGCAAGATCGGGTTCGTGATGCTGCGGGATGGCACCGGATACCTGCAGGTCGTGCTGTCGAAGAAAGACCTGCCCGAGGCGGCGTGGGACGCGTTCGGCCGACTCACCCAGGAGACGTCGCTCGAGGTCGCCGGCATGGTGCGCGCCGACGCGCGCGCGCCGGGCGGGGTCGAGCTCACGGCATCCGACGTGAGGATCCTGGGACCGAGCGTCGATTTTCCGATCACGCCCAAGGAGCACGGCACCGCGTTCCTGTTCGAACACCGCCACCTGTGGCTCCGCAGCCGCCGCCAGGTGGCGATCGCGCGCGTGCGCCACGAGGTGATCCAGGCGATTCGTGACTTCTTCTACGAGCGGCATTTCGTCCTGGTCGACACGCCGATTCTCACGGGAGCGATCGGCGAGGCGGCGGGCCACCTGTTCGCCACCGAATACTTCGACCTGGGAACCGCCTACCTCGCCCAGACGGGGCAGCTCTACGTCGAGGCCGCGGCCGCGGCGCTCGGCAAGGTGTATTGCTTCGGACCCACGTTCCGGGCCGAAAAGTCGAAGACCCGTCGGCACCTGACCGAGTTCTGGATGGTGGAGCCGGAGGTGGCCTGGAACGACTCCGACGCCAACATGGGGCTGCAGGAGGAGTTCGTCAGTTACATCGTGGCGCGCTGCCTGGAGCGGCGCCGGGCCGAGCTCGCCGAGCTCGAGCGCGACGTGACAGCGCTCGAGGCCGTGCGGCCGCCGTTCCCCCGCATCACGTACACGGACGCCGTGGCGAAGCTCCAGGCGCTCGGCGGCGACATGGAGTGGGGACGCGACCTGGGGGGCGACGAGGAGACGCTGCTCGCCAAGCAGTACGACCGCCCTGTGATGGTCTTCAACTATCCCAAGGCGGTGAAGGCCTTCTATATGAAGGAGAATCCCGCCGACCCCCGCACGGTCCTCAACAACGACATGCTCGCGCCCGAAGGCTACGGGGAGATCATCGGGGGCAGCCAGCGCGAGGACGACTACGACAAGCTGCTCGCCCGCATCCGCGCGGACAAACTACCCGAAGACGCCTACAGCTGGTACCTGGACTTGCGCAAGTTTGGCACGTTCGTGCACGCCGGGTTCGGGCTCGGCGTCGAGCGCACGGTGGCGTGGATCTGCGGCATCGCGCACATCCGCGAGGCGATCGCGTTCCCCCGGACACTGTACAAGCTGTGGCCGTGACACGCGAACCACGCTCGGGCTATCTCGCAGGCGGCTTCGTCGTCCTGCTCGTGGTCCTGTGCGGGCTGTTCTACTACAAGTGGGGCGGCGCGATCCGCACGGTGTCGGGCGTGCGCGCGCTGGGCCGGTGGTCGGGGACGGCCGAGGGGCTCACCACGGGCTACCGTCGCTCCTGATCCTGGCGCGCGAGACGCGCCCGCGTGTGGCGGTCGCCGTGGCGCTGGGCGCGTGGGTGCTGGCGACCGCGGCCGGGCTCGTGGCGGGGGCGTAGCTCAGCGCGCCTTCACCTCATCCCACAACCGGTCCAGGTCGGCCAGACCCGCGCGTCCGAGATCGAGCCCGCGCTGCTCGGCCAGCCGTTCCACGGCCTCGAACCGCCGCGTAAACTTGTCGTTCGCTTGCTCGAGCGCCGCGCGCGGATCGATCGTGAGTTTGCGGGCAACATTCACCACCGCGAACAGGAGATCGCCGAGCTCGTCTTGCAACCTTTCCCGTTCCCCCTTTCCCGTCTCCCGCTCCAGCTCGGCCAGCTCCTCTTTGACCTTCTGTATCGGTCCCGTCGCGTCCGGCCAGTCGAACCCCACGCCCGCGGCCCGTTCCTGCAGCCGGTACGCCATCAGCAGGGGGGGCAACATCGGTGGCAGGCCGTCAAGGACGCCGCGTTGTCCCTTTCCCTTTTCCCGTTTCCCGCGCTCCCACGATTGCGGCTTTTCGCCGCGCCCGAACAGGTGCGGATGCCGTCGCCGCATCTTTTCCTCGACCCCGCGTGTCACGGTCTCCGCGTCGAACTCGCCGCGCTCTTCCCCGATCACAATCTGGAAGGCGAGATGCAGCAGCAGGTCGCCAAGCTCGTCGCGCACGGCGTCGGGCTCCCCCCGACGCAACGCCTGGTCGAGCTCGAGCGCTTCCTCCACGAGGTACGGGCGCAGCGTGTCGCGGGTCTGGACGTGGTCCCAGGGGCAGCGCACGCGCAGGTCGCGCACCAGCGCGAGGGCGCGCGCGAGGGCGGTGTCACCAGGCATCGGGTCTCCGGAGCAGCCGGGGTGGCGGGGAATCTAGCAGGCGGGTTATCATACGCGCGCCTGTGAACGCGTCTCCGAGCGGGCGCGACGCGCGCGCCTGGGTCGAAGTGGACCTCGCCGCGGTCGTCGAAAACGCCCGCACCGTGGCACGCGTGGCGGGTACACGGCTCCTCCCGGTGGTGAAGGCGAACGCGTACGGGGTGGGAGCCGTTGCCGTTTCCCGGGCGCTGGAGCCGCTCGAGCCCTGGGGCTACGGCGTCGCGACGATCGAGGAGGGGGCCGAGCTGCGGGCCGCGGGGATCGCACGGCCGGTGCTCGTGTTCATGCCGGCCCGACCCGACCTGTTCGAAGCCTATCACGCGCTGCGGTTGACGCCGGCGCTCGGTGACCGGGCCAGCATTGGTGCCTGGATCGCGCGCGAGGGGCGCGGCGGCGCGTTTCACCTCGAGATCGACACGGGGATGGGTCGGTCGGGCGTGCGCTGGGACGAGGTCGAGCCGCTCGCCCATCTGGTGGATACACCGTACCTCGAGGGCTGCTATACGCATTTTCACTCGGCCGACCGGGGCGACGGCTCGGCCGACGCGCAGCTCGAGCGTTTCAAGGCTGCGGTGGCACGCCTGGTGCGCCGGCCGTCGATTCTGCACGTGGCCAACAGCGCGGCGGCCTTCCGGGGCAGGCCGTTCGCGCAGGACATGATCCGCCCCGGCATCTATCTGTACGGCGCCTCGGCCGGCGAGGGGTTGCCGAGCGGCAAACCCGCGATCGCGCTGCGCGCGCGCGTGGTGAGCGTGCGCAAGGTGCGGCGGGGCGAGAGCGTCAGCTACGGCGCGTCCTGGACTGCGTCGCGCGATACCACCGTAGCCACGCTGGCAATCGGCTACGCCGACGGGGTGCGCCGCCTGCTCGGTCGCGAGGCCGCAGCGACCGTGGTCCTGAGCGGCGCGCGCTGTCCGGTGGTCGGGCGCGTGACGATGGACCTCACGATGGTCGACGTGGGCGCCGGGCGCGCCGCCGTGGGTGACGTCGCGACGCTCATCGGGGAGGCGGACGGGCTGGGCAACACGCTGGACCAGGTCGCCGCCTGGAGCGGCGCGTTGCCGCACGAGCTGCTGGCTGGGCTCGGGCCGCGGCTGCCGCGCCTGTACCGGTGAAGCGCGCCGCCATCATCGTGCTCGACGGGCTCGGCATCGGGACGTGTCCCGACCAGGCGGCCTACGGCGACGCAGGGTCGGACACGCTGGGGAACGTTGCGCGGACCGTGGGGGGACTGCGGCTGCCCAACCTGGAGCGGCTGGGGTTGGGAAAGTGCCGGTCCATCCCCGGACTGGCGCCCGGCGTCAGTCCGAGCGCCGCGTTCGGCGTGGCGTTGCCGCGATCGCAGGGGAAGGACTCGACCACGGGGCATTGGGAGATCTGCGGCGTCGTGCTCGAGCGCGCGTTCCGGACGTACCCGAACGGCTTCCCTACGTCTCTGCTGGACGACTTTGCGCGACGCACCGGCCGTGGTTGGTTGGGCAACCGGCCCGCCTCAGGAACTCAGATCATCGCCGAGCTGGGCGAGGAGCACCAGCGCACGGGCAAGTGGATCGTATATACATCGGCGGACTCGGTGTTCCAGGTGGCGGCGCACGAGCACACCGTGCCGTCGGACGAGCTGTATCGGGGCTGTCGGGCGGCGCGGGACCTGCTCGTCGGCGAGCACGCGGTGAGCCGGGTGATCGCCCGGCCGTTCACGGGGCAGCCGGGCGCGTACCAGCGGACGCCCGGCCGCAAGGACTTTTCGATCGAGCCGGTGGGCGAGACGCTGCTCGACCGGCTCGCCGCGGCTGGCGTGCCGCGGGTCGGGATCGGGAAGGTGGACGACCTGTTCGCGGGCCGGAACATCGCGAGCGAGCACACACCGACCAACCGGGACGCCTACCGGCTGGTCGAGCGAGCGCTGGACGAGACCGAGAGGGGATTCATTTTCGTGAACGTGATCGAGTTCGACCAGACGTGGGGGCACCGCAACGACGTCGCGGGGTTTCATGAGGGGCTGCGCGAGCTCGACGCCTGGATTCCCCGGCTCGAGGCCCGCGCCACCGGAGACGACGTGATCATCCTGACCGCCGACCACGGGAACGACCCGACGACCCCGTCGACCGATCACTCCCGGGAGGCGGTGCCGATCCTCGTGCTGGGGAGCCGCGTGCGGGCGCGTCCGTTGGGCGAGCGGCGCAGCTTCGCCGACATGGGCGCGACCGTGGCCGATTTTTTCGGGGTGGCGCCCCCCCCGCTCGCGGCCGGGACGTCGTTCCTGCCGGAGATCCGGACTTGAGTGCGGAGCTGGTGCGCCGGGCCCGCGCGGTCAAGCAGCACGCCTACTGTCCCTACAGCAAGTTTCGCGTCGGTGCGGCGCTCGAGGCGGCCGACGGCGGGGTGTACGTCGGGACGAACGTCGAGAGCGCCTCGTACGGGCTCACGATCTGCGCCGAGCGGATGGCGATCGGGGCGGCCGTGGCGGACGGGGGAGGAGCGGGGACGCGGGCGTTCCGTCGCATCGTGGTGGCGACCGACGTCGATCCACCGGCCTCGCCGTGCGGCGCCTGCCGCCAGCTGCTCGCCGAGTTCGGGCTCGATCTCGAAGTGATCGCAGTGGGGCCCAGGACCGAGCGGCGCTGGGTGTTGCGCGATCTCCTGCCGGACGCATTCGCCAAGCCGGCGCTCTCGCCATGATGGCGCGGCGCGCGATGCTGATCGCCGGCGTGGTGGTGGTGGCGGCTTGCGTGGAGCGTGTGTCCGCTCCCGGCGCTTGTCCGTTGTTCTGTCCCTCGGGTCAGATCCAGATCGTCGACACGGTGCTGACGGGCGTCATCTCGGGTGACTCGTCGTTCCGCGGCTACGTGACGGCGCCGCACGCCCCGCTGATGCTCGCGGCCGATCTCCCCGGTCTCGTGGACGGGCGGCCGATCTTTCGGATCAACGGCAGCGGCTCGCGCTTCGTGTTGAGCGCCGCCGATACCGGAGCGATCCTCGGCGCCGACTCGGCGCGCCTGCAGCTCACCGTGGCGCGGCGCGACACCGGGGCGCACAATCTCTCGCTCGCCTTCTACCGGCTGCCCATCACGCTCGATTCCACGACCACCTTCGCGGACCTGGCAGGGCCGTTCACCAACTCGCTCGTCAAGCGGGTGAACCTCGATACGCTGCTGGCGCGTCCGGGACGCAAGGACACCATCACCGGGGACAGCGCCGTGGTCGACACGCTCAACCATGTCCTGGCACTGAGCCTGAAGCTCGACACGGCGGCGGCGCGCTACGTGGGAACGGATTCCGGGACGGTCGCGTATGGGGTGCGCGTCTCGGCCGACTCGCGCGCCAGCATCGGGATCACCAAGGCGCTGACGTGGCAATGGTACCTGCGGGTCGACTCGGCCGGCACGCCGGTGGCGCGCACGCCGGGCTCGCTGGGCGCGGCCTTTGCGAGCTTCGTTTTCGACCCGCCGCCCCCGCCCCCCGATTCCACGCTGGCGGTGGGCGGCGTGCCGCCGGCCCGCAGCATCCTGCGCGTCGCGTTCCCGCGCTTCATCCGCGACTCGTCCCAGATCATCCGCGGGACGCTGACGCTCGTCCCTGCCGCTCCGGTGCAGGGCGTACCGTCGGATTCGTTCGTGGTCGAGGCGCACACCGTGTTCACCGACGTGGGCGCCAAGTCGCCGGTCATCGTCGACGCGACGCGCACCGACACCGCCATCGTTCACGTCGGCGCGAGCGACACCGTGCGGATCGAGGTGACCAACCTGCTGCAGTTCTGGGCATCCGACACCACCCACGCGACGACGCTCGTGCTGCGCGCCCAGCAGGAAGCGACGTCCTTCTCGCTGATCCGGTTCTATCCCTCGCTCGCCCAGGCCTTCCGGCCGGCGCTGCGCATCACCTTCGTGCGACGCTTCCCCTTCGGGCAACCATGACGACTCGCATCGCCTGGGTCGTCGGCGTGGTGCTGGTGGGCCCGGCCCTTGCGGGCCGGGCCAAGGCCGCCGCCCAGGATTCCCAATTCGGGATCCGCGGATTGGGCACGCCCGGTCGGGGGGAATCGGTGCGTTCCCGCTCGACGGGGGGAGCGTTCGGTCCGTTCGACCCGCTCTCTCCGCTCACCGAAGCGGGGCTGGCGGACGTGCCGCAGCTCACCGCCACCGCGATGCAGAGCGCCTCGTACCGCGACGCCGAAATCGCCGGGACGACGACCGCGTTGCGCGCCACGCGGTTTCCGCTGTTGAACGTCGCGGGGCGGGTGCATCGGCGACTCGCGATCGCCGCGGGGTTTACGACCTACCTCGACCGGTCGTGGGACGTGACGTTGCGCGACTCGGTCCTGCTGCGGGGTACGCTCGAACGTTACACCGACGAGGTCACGAGCGACGGGAGCATCGCCGATCTCCGGTTGGCGGCCGCCAGCCGGTTGACGCGCCGCATCGCGGTCGGCGCGGGCCTGCATCTGCTCGCCGGCTCGACGCGCGAGACCGCCGAGCGCCGCTTCGACGACACGACCTTCCACACGGTGCAGCAGCTCGCCGAGGTGCGCTACTCCGGCATGGGCGTGTCGGGGAGCCTGCTGCTGGGCGTCGCCCCGGGGCTCAGCGTGATCGGCTGGGCCCGGGCGGACAACCGGTTGCGCGCCACGGTGGCCGACACGACGAGCGCCGAGACCGACCTGCCGCGCATGGCGGGAGGCGGGATGCTGTTTTCCCCCAGCCCGAGCGTCCGATTCGGCGGGTCGGTGGCATGGCGCGGTTGGGCGCGCGCCGGCGCCGGCGCGTTCGACACCTGGAGCTGGTCGGCGGGAGCGGAGATCGGTGGCGGGCGCATGCCGTTCCGGTTCGGGGTGCGGGGTGGCCAGCTGCCGTTCGGGCCGGGTACGATCGCACCGACCGAATTCGCCGCCGCCGCGGGGTCCGGGCGCGCGTTCGCCCAGGGGCGCGCGCTGCTCGATGTAGGTGTGGAGCGGCTGCAGCGTCGGGGAGGGGGACTCACCGAGCGCGTGTGGACCGCACTCGTGGGCCTCACCGTGCGTCCGTGAACGTCTACTTCCATACCTTCGGCTGCAAGGCGAACCAGTACGACACGGCCGTGGTGCGACAGGCGTTCGCCGATCAGGGGGCGACCGTGGTGGACGACGCCGCGATGGCGGACCTCGCGGTGGTGAACTCGTGCACCGTGACGCACGAGAGCGAGGCGAAGCTGCGGCGCTTCGTGCGCCGTCTGGCGCGCCAGAGCGAGCGCCTCGAGACGGTCGTGATGGGCTGCGCCGCGGCCCGCGACGCGGGCGCGATAGCGGCGCTCCCGCGCGTCCGGGCGGTCGTTGGGGGAGCGGAGCCGGCTGCGGTGTTGCGAGCTGCGGGGATGACAGGGGTTGGGGGCTCGGGATTCGGGACTCGGGCGCTGAGCCCCGGATCCCGAGCCCCGGGCCCCGAGCCCCGCGCCAGATCCCGCGGGCTCCTCAAGATCCAGGACGGCTGCGACGAGCACTGCACCTTTTGCGCGACGACCATCGCGCGGGGGGCCAACCGGTCGCGGGGGATTCCGGAGCTGGTGGAGGAGGCACGGGCGCTGGCGGAGCACCACGCGGAGATCGTACTGACGGGCGTGCATATCGGGACGTATGGGCGGGACCGCACTACTGACCCCCGGCGCAAGCCCGGGGATTTGGGAGCATTGCTCGAGGCCCTCATCACGGCCGTGCCCTCCGTGCGCTTCCGGCTTTCCTCCATCGAAGCCACCGAAGTGGACGACACCGTCGCCCGGCTCCTGATCGATGCCCCCCGGAATCTCGCGGCACACCTGCATGCCCCGTTGCAATCGGGCTCGAACCGCGTGCTCAAGCGCATGGGCCGCCACTGGTACACGGCCGAATCGTACCGGGCGCGCCTGGAGTGGCTTGCCGCCCGTCTGCCGGTGCTCGGCCTCGGGGCGGACATCATCGCCGGCTTCCCGGCCGAGACCGACGACGATCACCGTGCAACCGTGGCGCTGGTCGCGGCGCTCCCGTTCACCTATTTGCACGTCTTTCCCTACAGCGAGCGTCCGGGCGCCGCCGCGGCGCGGCTGGGCGCGCCCGTCCCGCCCCGCGTGCTGCACCAGCGGGCGCTCGACCTGCGCCGGCTGGGAGAGGCGAAGGCACAGCGGTACCGAGCGGGCCGCGTGGGCCAGCGCGCGGACGGCGTCGTGAGCGGGCACGGGGCGGGCAAAATCGAGGTGCTCACGCAGGACTACGTTTCGGTCTATCTTCCCACCCAAGAGTGGGATGGAAGCGCCCGCTTCGAGGTGACCGTCCGATAGCCATGCCGCGCATTTACATCGAGACGTACGGCTGCCAGATGAACGTCGCGGACTCCGAGCTGGTGCTCGGGGTGCTCGCGCGCGAAGGCTACGTCGCGGTCGACGATCCCGCCGCGGCGGACGTCGTGCTGGTGAACACCTGTGCCGTGCGCGCCCACGCCGAGCAGAAGGTGCTCTCGCGCGTGGGGGAGCTGAAGCGCTCGAAGCGTCCGGGCGGCGTGCTGGGCGTCGTGGGCTGCATGGCGCAGCGGCTGGGGCCCCGGCTGCTCGAGCGCGTCCCGCAGGTGGACCTGGTGGTGGGTCCGGACGGCTACCGCGGGCTGCCCGACCTGATCGCCCGGGCGCGCGGCGGCGAGCGCGCCGCCGCGGTGGAGTTCAAGGCCTGGGAGCACTACGAGGACGTGCCGCCCGTGCGAGAGGAGGGGGCGGCCGCATCGGCGTTCGTGACGGTGCAGCGGGGCTGCGATTATCGGTGCACCTTCTGCATCGTTCCGATGACACGCGGCCCGGAGCGAAGCCGCAAGTTGGCGGACGTGGTGCGGGAGGTGGAGCGCCTCGCCGGGGGAGGGGGGGGCACCACGGAGGTGACGCTGCTTGGGCAGACGGTCAACAGCTACCACGACGGCACGCACGATTTCGCCGACCTGCTGCGCGCGGTCGGGGGTGTGCCGGGCATCCGCCGGCTGCGGTTCACGTCGCCCTATCCCACCGATTTCAGCGAGCGCGTGGTGGCGGCCATGGCCGAGACGCCCGCTGTCTGCGAGCACGTGCACCTGCCGGTGCAGAGCGGCAGCTCGCGCGTGCTCAAGCGGATGCTGCGGCGCTACGATCGCGACCGCTACCTGGGCATCGTCGCGGCGCTGCGCCGGGCCATTCCCGGCATCGCCCTCACGACCGACATCATCGTCGGGTTCCCGGGCGAGACGGAGGACGACTTCCAGGAGACACTTTCGCTCGTCGAGGCGGTGGTGTTCGACGACGCCTACACGTTCCGCTATTCGCCGCGCGAGGGGACGCCTGCGACGCGCCTCAAGGACGGCGTACCCGACCATGTGGCCGGGGAGCGGCTGGAGCGGCTCGTGGCGGCGGTCCGCGGGATCGCCCGCTGCAAGAATGTCGGCCTCGTGGGGACCACGCACGAAGTGCTCGTCGAGGGGCGCGCCAAGCGGGGCGATCTGCTCCAGGGGCGGACCCGCGCCAACAAGGTCGCCCTGTTCACGGGGCCCGACGCCTGGATCGGGACCTACCGCATGGTGCGCTTCACCGGCACTACCGGCTCGACCTTCGCCGCCCGACTGGTGGGCCGGGAGCTGGCCGTCGTGGGGTGACGAACCTGACGTACGAGGTGGTGCAGCGGGAGTACGCCAAGCTCCGACCCCAGCTGCCCCGGTTCTGCGGCTGCGAGACGTGCCGCGGCGATGTGCTCGTGTACGCCCTCAATCGGCTCGCGCCCAGCTACGTGTCCACGCCGCAGGGCGAGGTGCTGGTGGAGCTGCGGCTCGACAGCGATCAGGAGAAGGCCAAGCTCGACGTGGCGTTGCTCGATGGGTTCCGCAAGGTGGGGCTCGCGCCCCGCTGCGGAGCGCGGCCCGTGCAGCTGATGTAGCCCGCTGAGGCGGCCTCCCTGCGGCCGCCGATTCTATTCCTCAGCATATCGTTCGGAGCGGGCCTCGCGGCTGGCCTCGAACCGTTCCTGGTGCGTGGTGCGTGGTACGTCGTCGTCCCCGTTCTGGGGGCGGCCTTCCTCATGGTGAGAAGTGCCCCGCTCGGTGCCGCGCTCGGGATCATGACCGTCGCGGGGGCGTGGTGGGGCACGGCGGCGGGGCGGGAGCGCGAGGCGAGCTGCGCGGGGACGTGGGAAAAGGAAAATGGGGGAACGTCGCGCGCGGCGACCGTCCGGCTGGCGGATCGCGCGCCCGCGAGCGGCGGCGTGCTCGATGCGGACGTGCTGCCAGGCAGCTGCGGCGGCCCGCTGCGGTTGCGCTGGCCCGAGCAGCATGTCGCCCGCGGCGGGACGGAGTGGGTAGTGGCGGGCCGCTGGAGTGGTGCCGCCGGCCGTGGAGTGCTGGTGGTGCGTCGGATGATTCAGCTCGACGCCACACCGCGCGGCCGCGGCGCGGTGCGCGACGGGCTCGCCGCCCGGAGCGCGGAGCTGTTCGGGGCGCGGGCACCGATCGTCGACGCACTGGTGTTCGCACCCAACGCGACGCTCGATCCCGACATTCGCGAGCGCTATGTCCGCTCGGGACTGGCGCATCTCCTGTCCATTTCGGGCCTGCACGTCGGGTTCCTCGCCGCCTGGCTCGCGCTATTGCTGCGGAAGCTGCGGTTCGCGCCCGGGGCCCGCTTCGTCGCCACGGTCCTGCTCTTGGGTGGTTATCTCTGGCTGCTCGGCCTGCCGCCGCCCGCAGTGCGGGCGGGCGCGATGCTGATGCTGGCCGAGATCGCCCGGCTGCGTCAGCGAGTGGTGGCGCCGCGCGGCACGATCGCGCTCTCGGCGCTCGGCGTGGTGCTGGCGGATCCGTTCGCGTTACGCTCGGTAGGCGCCTGGCTCTCGGTGGCCGGGATCGCCGCGGTGATCTGGGCCGACCGCGCATGCGCGCGGGAGCGGCGAGTCGTCCGAGTGGTCGCGCCCGCGCTCGCCGCCACGCTCCTCACCGCGCCCATCAGCGCCTTCACGTTCGGCACCGTGGCACCGGTCGGCGTGCTCGCGAACCTGGTGGCGATCCCGCTCGCCGGGCTCGCGGTGCCGGGGCTGGTGCTGGCGCTGGCGCTGTCGTGGGTGATGACGGGTCTCGCGCATCTGGTCGCTGCCGGGTCGGGGTTGGGACTCGCGCTGCTCGATCTCGTGGCGAGCACGGCCGCGGCCGTGCCGGGCGGGCACATCGTGATGGTTGCCGGGTGGGCGGCGGGGGCGCTCTGGGCGGGCGTCGCGCTGGTCGCCTGGTGGCTGTGGCGGTCACCACGCCGCCCGTGGCTGATCGCCGCGCGCGTCGGTTTCGTGACCACGGTTCTCGTCGCGACGTCTCTGCGCGACGTCGTTGGGCTCGACGCCTGTCGCTGCTTGACGGTACATTTTCTCGATGTCGGGCAGGGGGATGCAGCGGCGCTACGCACCCCCCACGGACGTTGGATCGTGATCGACGCGGGCCCCCGCACGCCCGAGAGCGATGCCGGACGGCGTGTGGTGGTCCCGTTCTTGCGGCGCCAGGGCGCCAGCCGGGTGGCGGTGGCGGTGGCGACGCATGGCGACGCCGATCACCTGGGCGGCATGCCCGCCGTGGTGGAGGCGTTCGATCCCGAGCTGGTGCTCGAGCCGGGGGAGCCGCTGGGGCGGCCGCTGTATCTCGAGTTTCTCGCACGGGTAGAAGAGTCGGGCGCGCGCTGGCATCCGGCGCGCGCCGGTGAGCGGATCGAGGTGGACGGTGTCGCGCTGGAGGTGCTGAGCCCGGATTCGCTCTGGATGGCGCTGCCACTCGACGTGAACGAGCACGGCGTGGTGCTGCGCGTGTCGTACGGCACGGTGCGGCTCCTGTTCCAGGCGGATGCGGGCGTGCCGGTCGAGGCCCGACTCGCGCGGACGGTGGGGCCGGTCGAGCTTCTGAAGGTGGGGCATCACGGCTCGCGCAGCGCGACCTCGGAGGCGTGGCTCGACGAGTTGACGCCGCACGAGGCGGTGATCAGCGTGGGCCGGCACAACCGCTACGGCCACCCGACGCCCGAGGTGCTCGCGCGCCTCGCGGCGCACGGCGTCACGGTGCTCAGGACCGACGAGCGCGGCACGATCACTTTCTTCACGGACGGGCACGGTGCACGGCTCCGAAGTCATCACGATTGAGCGCTTCATCATGGAGCAGGAGCGACTGCACCCCGAAGCGACCGGGGAGCTGTCGAACCTGCTGTACGACTTGTGCCTGGCGGCGAAGATCATCTCGCGGCACGTGCGGCGCGCCGGTCTCAGCGACATCCTCGGCCCGGCCGGCGCCGTGAACGTCTCGGGCGACCTGCAGCAGAAGCTCGACCTGTTCGCCAACGAGACGGTGCGCCAGAGCGTGCAGTACACCGGGCGCGTGTGTGTGACCGCCTCCGAAGAAGACCAGGCCCCGGTGCCCGTCCCGCCGGGAAAGCCCCTGGGCAAGTACGTCGTGCTGTATGATCCGCTGGACGGCTCCGCCAACATCGACGTGAACGTCTCCATCGGCACGATCTTCTCCATTCACAAACGGGTGACCAAGCGCAACGGCACGGCGGGCCTGGCCGACTGTCTCCAGGTTGGCAAAAAGCAGATCGCGGCGGGGTACATCCTGTACGGCTCGAGCACCATGCTGGTGTACACGACCGGACAGGGCGTGCACGGCTTCACGCTCGATCCGACCATCGGCGAGTTTCTGCTGTCCCATCCCAGCATCACCACCCCACCCGTCGGCCGGTATTACAGCGTGAACGAGAGCAACTGGAATCGCTGGGCGCCGGCGGTGCAGCGCGTGGTGGCGGCGTTCAAGAACGGCGAGGGCAAGGTCCAGCCCAAAAACGCGCGCTACATCGGCTCCCTGGTTGCGGACTTCCACCGCAACCTGATCAGCGGGGGCGTCTTTCTGTATCCCGCCGCGACCAATTATCCGCAGGGTAAGCTGCGCCTGCTGTACGAAGCCGCGCCGCTGGCGCTCGTGGTGGAGCAGGCGGGGGGCCGGGCGACGGACGGCTGTCGGTCCATCCTCGACCTCGTGCCCGAGGACCTGCATCAGAAGACGCCGCTCGTGATCGGCAGCCGGGACGACGTCGCGTTCGCGGCGCGCGTGATCGGGGCCGAGGCCGCGGTGGCGGCGAAGTGAGCGACCCCAAACCCGTCTACGGTCCGGAAGACTGGACGGGCGATCCCGCGCGCCAGTTGAGTGACGCCGGCGCGTTCCCGTTCACGCGCGGCGTCCATCCCACGATGTATCGCGGCAAGCTCTGGACCATGCGCCAGTACGCCGGGTTCGGGACCGCGGAGGAGACCAACGCGCGGTTCCGCCATCTGCTCGCCGCGGGGCAGACCGGGCTGTCGGTGGCGTTCGATCTCCCGACCCAGATGGGCTACGACTCGGACCATCCGATGGCCGAGGGCGAGGTGGGGCGGGCGGGTGTCGCGATCGACACCGTGGACGATCTGAAAGGCCTGTTCCACGGCATCCCGCTGGACCAGGTCTCCACGTCCATGACCATCAACGCCACGGCGGCCGTACTGCTGGCGATGTACGTCGTGGTGGGGGAAGAGCAGGGCGTGCCCCGGGCCAGGCTGCAGGGCACCGTGCAGAACGACATCTTGAAGGAGTTCATCGCGCGGGGGACGTACATCTATCCCATCGAGCCGTCGTTGCGTCTCGTGACCGACGTGTGCCGCTTCGTGGCAGCGCAGGGGATGAGCTTCAATCCCCTTTCGGTATCGGGCTATCACATGCGCGAGGCGGGGGCGACGGCGGTGGAGGAGCTGGCGTTCACGTTCGCGAACGGGCTCGAGTACGTGCGGCGCGCGGTGGCGGCGGGACTGGACGCGAACCAGCTGCTGCCCCGGATTTCGTTTTTCTTCGCTGCGTTCACCGACTTGTTCGAAGAAGTGGCCAAATTTCGGGCCGCCCGGAGGTTGTGGGCGCGCCTCATGAAGGAGCGCTTTCAGGCGAGTGACGCGGCGTGTCGCCTGCGATTCCACACGCAAACGGGGGGATCGACCCTCACGGCGCAGCAGCCCAAGAACAACGTGGTGCGGGTGGCGGTTCAGGCATTGGCGGCGGTGCTGGGCGGCACGCAGTCGTTGCACACCAATGCGTACGACGAAGCGCTGGCGCTCCCGACCCAGCAGAGCGCGACGCTGGCGCTCCGCACCCAGCAGATTCTCGCCCACGAAACCGGCGTGCCCGAGACGGTGGACCCCGTGGGCGGAAGCTGGTACGTCGAGGCGCTCACCGACCGGATGGAGCGCGAGGCGCGTCACCTGCTCGACGGGATCGAGCAGGCGGGCGGGGCGGCAAAGGCGGTGGAGCGAGGCGTATTTCAGGAAGCGATCGCCAAGAGCGCGTATGCGGCACAGCGGGCGATCGAGTCCGGCAAGACGGTGGTCGTGGGGGTCAACGAGTACGCCGACGATCAGGCGATTCCATCGGTGCCCGCGCCCGACTACTCGGCGCTGGCGGCGGCGCAGCGGAGGCGGGTGGCGCAACTGCGCGGGAAACGGAAAACGGGAGCGGTAAAGACTGCATTGGGTGCCCTGGAGGCGGCCGCTCGCGAGACCAGCGCGGCGCTCATGGAGCCGATGCTCGAGGCCGTGCGGGCCCGGGCCACCGTGGGGGAAATCGCGGACGTGCTGCGCGGCGTATGGGGCGTGTATCGACCCTCATGAATGCACGGCATCGTAGACGGCGTGTCGTAAGGAGAGGGCACTCTGGTATACGCGTGTCGTCGGGGCGATGCTGATGGCGCCGGCATTGAGTCTCCTTGCGCCGCTCGGTGACTCGGGCGCAGCTTACGTGCGTTCCATATGCGCACGCTCATCGCCTCCATCGAAGGCGAATACCGCCGCTACAAGACCCTCGCCGAAGGCGCGCTCGACCAATTGGCCGACTCCGCGCTCGCGGCGGATGCGGGCACCGGCAATTCCATCGCCACCATCGTCTGGCACGTCTCCGGCAACCTGAAGTCCCGCTTCACGGACTTCCTCACGTCCGACGGTGAGAAGCCGTGGCGCGACCGCGACTCCGAGTTCCTCGCCCGCCACGTGACCCGTACCGAGCTCCGGGCCAAGTGGGAGGACGGCTGGCAGGTCCTGTTCGCGGCCCTCGCCGACCTCGGCGACGCGGACCTCGAGCGGACCGTGGCGATCCGGGCTCAGTCGCTCACGGTGGCCGAGGCGCTCCACCGTTCGCTCGCGCACGCGAGCTACCACGTGGGTCAGATCGTCTATGTAGCCAAGGCGCTGCGAGGTGCCGACTGGCAGTCCTTGAGCATTCCACCCGGTCAGTCGGCGCGCTACAACCAGGCGCCGGCGCTAGAGCGCACGCCACGCCCGCTCCGCTAGGGCGGGGCGCCGGGCGTCGTTCACAGGAGGCGGGATGGTGCGTATCGCGCTCGCGGGGATTGCCTGGCTGTGTCTCCTGCTCCCCCCGGTCCCTCCACGGCAAGCGCCCTCGCTCATCGAGCACGACTCCGTGGTCGCGACGCTGCAGCCGGGACCTCACAACGGCGGCGGGGAGACGATGGCATACTCGTTCTTCGCACGGGCGCCCGGCCTGAACCTGGTCTTTCGCAAACGCGCGTTGCATCGGGGCGCAGCGATCGGCTACCACCGGCAGGCAGAGGACGAGGTTTACTACGTCGTGAGCGGGACGGGCGAGCTCACGTTGAACGGCGTACGCTCGGTCGTGGTCCCCGGGACAGCGATCCTCACCCGTCCCGGGAGCTCGCACGGCTTGCGACAGGTGGGCTCCGACGACCTGGTCGTCATCATCGTGTATCAACTCACGACCGTACACAGGCAGGGCGCCTAGACCGTGTCCAAGGTCCTCACCTTCCTCGGCGCGAGCATCGGGGGCGCCATCGGCTGGTGGCTCGGCGCGCGCATCGGAACGATGACGGCCTTCGTGGTCAGCACGGTGGGAACAGGTGTGGGCGTTTACGCGGGGCGCCGGATTGCGGACTCGCTGCTCGCGTGATGCAACAGGATTCCGGCATCACGGCGATCGCCCATGTCATCCAGCTGTCCGTGGCGCCCGTCTTCCTGCTGTCGGGCATCGGGGCCATGCTCGCCGTGATGACGAATCGCCTGGCTCGGGTGATCGACCGCGCCCGCGTGCTGCAGACGCAGCTGGCGACGGGCCCCGCCGACGCCGGCTCGATCGAGCGGCAGCTCATCACGCTGTCGCGCCGGGCCAAGCTGGTCAGCTGGTCCATCACGCTGTGCACGATCACGGCGTTGCTGGTATGTGCGGTCATCGCGATGCTGTTCATGGGCGCCTTCCTTCGGTTCGACGCGTCCGTGCCCGTGGCGCTCCTGTTCGTCGCGGCGATGCTCGCGTTTTTTCTCGGGCTCTTGTCGTTCTTGCGGGAGATCTTCCTCGCGACCGCCAACCTCCGCATCGGACCCGCCGAGATAGGACGCGCCGGACAGTAGCGCCGCGCTTGCCTCGCCGCGTAGATTGTGCGTTATTGACGGCTTACGACATGGCCCTGGCCCATCAGAACCTCGTCGTCGCCGTCGGCGCCGCGAAGGAGCACGCCAGGACGGTGCTGCAGCAGTTCGAGCACCGGGGCGATGGGCGCACCGGCCGGTCCAGCTCTGTGTATCTCGCCTTGATGGTGCTGCACAAGCGACTGCTGTCCACGGACCCTCCCCCGGTGCAGCACTTCGTTCCCGACCTCGAGCACATCACGCGCGCCTGCGGCGACAAGCTCGCGTCCGTGAAACCGCTCGTGGAGGCGGCTCTTGGTGTCGCGCGCGGTACGCCCCACCAAGCCTGAAGGCGAGGCCAACTGGGCGCGGTTGAAGACCGCGCTGGACTTGCCGCTACGCCTCGGCGCCTGGTATCGCGTCGTGGCCCCGGTGACGGCCCTGGAGGTGGTGGTCAGCATCCAGGGGACCCGCGTATCGGTGCCGCGCCCCTACGTCGAGTTGCGCGCGACGCCCCCCGGGGAGTGGACGGTCGTGCGCAACGCGAAGGTCAGGCCCGAGCGCACGCCGGCGGGGCTGCGGCAGGCGTACATCGTCTGCCCCGGGTGCCGGCGTCGCGTGGAGCTGCCGGCGACCCGGCTCGCAGAACAGCTCTGTCCGCACTGCAACGAGACGTTCCCGATCGCCTGGGACGAGAACCCGCGCAAGAGGCCCTGACGTCGCTCAGGTCTTGATGCTCTTCGAAGCGTCGTCCCACCACACTGCGCTCTTGCGAAAGTACGACTCGTTCGCCATGTGACAGGCCAGGGCGGCGTGATGACCGAACACCACGTCCTCGACCACCGGCTTCCGCGTGCGCACCGCCTCGAAGAACGTCCACAGGTGCGGCCGGACATCGTCGAAATCGGGTCCGCTGAACGAGATCGTCTCCGGCATCGCCACCTGCTGGCCCAACTTCGGATCGTTGTCCTGGTGCCATTTGGCGAGGTAGGCGTCCCGCAGCGCTCGCGGGTAGCTGCCGGTGTAATAGCTGGGGTAGCGATCTTTGCCGGATTGGGGCGTGTAGCTCAGGCTGGATCCCGTGACCTCGAGCACGCCCTTCGATCCCTGGATGCGATACACCTCCGGCATCTCGGTTCCCAGGTTCAGCCGCATGTACACCGGCAGCCCGTCGTAGTCGTACACGACGGCGTGGACATCGGGCATGTTGCGACCGTCCTTCCAGCGCCGGATGCCGCCCACCGCGGACGCCTGCTTGGGCGGCTCATTCATCCCCACCATGAACAGCATGCCGCTGATCAGGTGGACCAGCAGGTCCCCGGCGACCCCCGTGCCGTATTCCTTCCAGCAGCGCCAGCGTGCGAAGATGTTGGGATCGAACGCTCGCTTGGGAACCGTGCCCTGCCAGGTGTCCCAGTCCAGGTTCCGGGGGGACAGATCGGGCGGTGGCGGATACTGCCATGCGCCGGTGGGGTCGTTTCGTCCGAGCCATCCTTCTACGAGCATCAGGTCGCCCAACGTCCCCTGCGAAATCAGCTCCCTCGCCTTGGCGCAAACCTGGGAGCTCACACGCTGCGAGCCGATCTGGACGATGCGGCCGGCCCGCTTCGCCGCGTCGACCATGGCCACGCCATCCGCCGGGGTGTGCGACATCGGCTTCTCGCAGTAGATGTCCTTGCCGGCGCTCACGGCGTCCACCACCACCTGCTTGTGCCAGTGATCGGGAACCGCCGCCACGATGCAGTCGATGTCCTTGTTGACGAGCAACTCCTGATAGCGGCGCGTGACCGGCAGGTCGGCTCGCACGATCTCCCGGGCCAGCGTGTGTCGGCCGTCGTACAGGTCGCAGGCGCCGGCGCATTCCACGCCCGGCAGCTGGATGGACTCGGACAGGAGCCAGTTCCCCTGCATGCCCACGCCGATCATGCCGAAGCGGACCCGGTCGCTGGCGGGGCCGGGGGGCGGGCGCGTGAGGAACCGCTGGGGAATGGGGCCGATCGTCTGCGCGGCGAGCGACGCGCCGGCCGCCGCCGCACTCGTGCCCACGAATTCACGACGCGACCAATCGTTCCGTTTCACGCTCACGGCGTCTCCAATGTCCGGGGTCGGTCTATTATGCAGGCGCTACCGCGCGGTGCGATAGGTGGAGCCGACGTGGCGGATAACTTGACCTCGCGGCAGCGAGCGCGGCAGACTCGGGGGGTGCGTGCAGGTGGCGGGTGCCGCTTCATCCTGGCATGCCTGCTGGGCGCGCTTCCCGGCGCGGCGCGCGCGCAGTACCCCCTCTGGGCGTTTGGCCCGTTCCACAAGCCCGGGGCGGTGAACCCCATCCTCGCGCCGGATCCCGGCGCCACGTTCCGCTCTCCGGCGAACGACACCATCGTGCGGTGGGAGGAGCACGCCACGTTCAACCCCGCCGCCGTCGTCAAGGACGGCAAGGTCTACGTGCTGTACCGCGCCGAGGACGCGAGCGGCGACCCGCACATCGGCCATCACACCTCGCGCCTTGGCCTAGCGGAGAGCGCGGACGGCCTGCGCTTCACGCGACGCGGCGCGCCGGTGCTCTACCCGGATCGGGACGCGCAGGCCCCGTACGAATGGCCCGGAGGGGTGGAGGATCCGCGCGTGGTGCAGTCCGAGGACGGGACCTACGTCCTCACGTACACGCAGTGGAACCGCCGCATCCCGCGTCTTGCCGTCGCGACCTCTCACGACTTGATCCACTGGACCAAGCGCGGTCCCGCGTTCGCCGCAGCGAGCGGCGGGAAATACCGCGACTTGGAGTCCAAGTCCGGCGCCATCGTTGCCCGAGTGGAGGGGGATCGCGTCATCGCAACCAGGGTGAACGGCAAGTACTGGATGTACTTCAACGTGCCCGAGATGCTGATCGCGACATCGGACGACCTGGCCGAGTGGACGCCACTGGAGGACGACACGGGGAGGCCGTTGCGCGTGCTCGCGCCGCGGCCCGGTTACTTCGACTCCTGGCTGGTCGAGCCCGGGCCGCCGGCCATCCTCACCGAGCGCGGCATCGTGGTGCTCTACAACGCCGGCAACAGCGGGACGTCCGGCGATGCACGGCTTCCCGCCAGGGTCTACACGGGTGGGCAGGCGCTGTACGACCGCCGTAACCCGCTCAAGCTGATCGCCCGTCTGGACGAGCCGTTCATCAAGCCCGGCGAGAGTTACGAGCGAACGGGACAGTATCCCGAAGGGACCACGTTCGTGGAGGGACTGGTCCCGTTTCACGGGCGCTGGTACTTGTACTACGGCACGGCCGACTCGCGCGTGGGTGTGGCGGTGTGGGACGCGAATCGCTGACCCTTGCGCCCTTGCGCCCGCGGTCGCTTCACGCGCACCTTAAGCGCCCTGCATGCAGAGACCATCTTCACGAGTGAGCACCGTGGGAGCGCTGGCGGTCCTCGCCTCGGCCGCTCTCTCGCCCGCGGCCCGGACCCAGGCCGACAGTGTCCGACCCCGCTACACCGCGGCGGACGCGGACTTCATGACCGGGATGATCGTGCACCACGCGCAGGCGGTGCTGATCGCCGGCTGGGCACCCGCGCACGGCGCCAGTCCGGCTCTGCGCGCTCTGTGTGCGCGTGTGGTCGTGGGCCAGCGCGACGAGATCGCGGTCATGCAGCGCTGGCTGCGGGAACGTCACGAACCCGTGCCGGACCCTGACCCGCACGGCCACATGATGCCGGGCATGCTGAGTGAGGACCAGCTGGCACGGCTCGACAGCGCCCAGGGGCCTGCCTTCGACCGGTTGTTCCTCACGGACATGATCCAGCACCACCGGGGTGCGCTCACCATGGTGCGGGCCCTGATCGACACACCGGGCGCCGCGCGGGACGGACCGCTGTTTCAGATCGCCTCCGACATCAGCGCCGATCAGACGGCCGAGATCGACCGCATGACGCACATGCTCGACGCATTGTCACACCCCACTCAACGGAGTCCTCAGTGAGATCCCTGTCCATGTTGCTCGCGATCGGCACGGTCGTCGCCGCGTGCGCCACCACTTCCACAAAGTTCGATATGTCCACGACGGCGCCCAGCCCCGACCGTCGCGTGGGCTTGCGCGCGGGGTGGATGAACGCCGCCGACGCGGCCTGGAACCTGCGCCTCGTGTCCGCAGCGCCGAAACCCCAATCGTTCACCAATCTGAACGATCTGGGCGACTTCGGATTCCTCAATTCGGATCTCGCGTTCACCGGACACTACGTCATTCAGGGCAACTTCCACGGCTTGCAGGTGTGGGACATCGCGCAGCCGGGTCATCCGGTCCTGGTCACGACGTACGTCTGCCCCGAGCAACAGAACGACGTCTCGGTGTACCGGAACCTTCTGTTCGCGTCCGGCGAGGACTTCAACGGGCGGCTCGACTGTGGCATCCACGGCGTGCCGGATTCGGTCAGCAAGGACCGGCTGCGCGGCATCCGTATCTTCGACATCTCGGACATCGCGCACCCCAAGCCGATCACCAGTGTGCAGACCTGCCGCGGCTCGCACACGCACACGGTGGTGACCGACCCGAAGGACACGGCCAACATCTACGTCTACGTGTCGGGCGGCGCTCCGGTCCGCTCACCCAGTGAGCTCCCGGGATGCTCGGACCTCGCACCGGACAAGGACCCCAACAGCGAGCGGTTCCGCATCGAGGTGATTCAGGTGCCGCTCGCCCATCCCGAGCAGGCGCACGTGGTGAGCAAGCCGCCGATCCTCGCCGACCTCGCCTCGCCGCAGGAGCACGGCGAGGCGCCGGAAGACATCGCGGCCGCCGCCAAGGTGGCCGCGGAGGCGCGCGCCAAGGGCGGCTTTACCGCGACCGTGCACGGCGTCGAGATCGTGCTGGGCCCGCGCTTCGTCGGTGCGCAGCTCGACAGCATCGTCAAGGCGCGGGGCGGGACCGGGGCGCCGACGGGTGCGGACAGCGCCACGCTCCGGGCCGCCGCGCAGGGCATCGTGGATCGCATCGTCAACCCGCCCACGCCGGGGAACGCCCCGCGACCGGGGCCGGTCCAATGCCACGATATCACGGTGTATCCGGCGCTCGGTGTCGCGGGTGGGGCGTGCGCCGGCTACGGCCTGCTGCTCGACATTCACGATCCGGTCCACCCGCGCCGCATCGCCGCGGTGGCCGACTCGAACTTCGCGTTCTGGCACTCGGCCACCTTCAACAACGACGGCACCAAGCTGCTGTTCACCGACGAGTGGGGCGGGGGCCTGCAGCCCAAGTGCCGCGCTACCGACAAGCCCGAGTGGGGCGCCGACGCCATCTTCACGGTGACCGGCGACGCGATGACGTTCCGGAGCTACTACAAATTGCCCGCGCCGCAGACTCCGTTCGAGAACTGCGTGGCGCACAACGGCTCGCTCGTCCCCGTGCCCGGGCGCGACATCATGGTGCAGGGCTGGTATCAGGGCGGCGTCTCGGTGTTCGACTGGACCGATCCCGCGCATCCCAGGGAAATAGCGTATTTCGACCGCGGCCCGATGGATTCGACCAAGCTGGTCGGCGCCGGCGCGTGGTCCGCGTATTGGTACAACGGCTACATCGTGAGCTCCGAAATCGGGCGCGGGCTCGACGTGTTCGAGCTGCTCCCGAGCGGCTTGCTGTCGCAGAACGAGATCGACGCGGCCAAGCTCGTCCACTTCGACTACCTGAACGTGCAGGACCAGCCGAGGATCACCTGGCCCGCGAGCTTCGCCGTGGCGCGCGCGTACCTCGACCAGCTGGAGCGCTCTAACGGCCTGGCGCCCGGCAGGGTGGCCGCCGCGCGAACGGCCCTCGCCCGTGCCGAGCGGCTCTCCGGGCAGCAGCGCCGGGATGCCTTGACGCAACTGGCGACGCAGCTGAGCGGCGACTCAAGGGGTGCGCCACGCCTCGTCGTCGACGGGAAACCGATCGAGGGGCAGGGTGCCGATCAGGAGAAGGTGCGCACGCTCGCCGGTATGGTCACCGACCTCGCTACCGGGGGACGCTGAGGAGCCCGCGGCCGGGTACGCATGGCCGAGGGCACCGCCCGCGTCGAGGCGTTCAGCGACGGCGTGTTCGCGATCGCCATCACGCTCCTCATTCTCGAGATCCGCGCTCCTGAGGCGGGTGCGGCGGGCGGGCTGTGGGCGGGGCTCCGGGCGCTGTGGCCCTCCTACGTCGCGTTCCTGCTCAGCTTCTTCGTCATCCTGGTCATGTGGGTGAACCACCACGAGCTGATGCGCCTGGTGCGTGTCGTCACCTACCCGTTGTTGTTCGCCAACGGTCTGCTGCTCCTCACGGTGACGTTCGTGCCGTTCCCGACCGCGGTCCTGGCGCAGCACCTCGCCACGAGCGAGGCGAAGGTCGCGGTCGCCTTCTACTGCGGGACGTTCGTGGTCAACAGCCTCGCGTGGGGGCTGGTGTTCTCGACCATGGTGCGCGGCCGGCTGTTCCACGCGGGCGTGGATGCCGGAACCATCCAGCGCGTACGCCGGGCCTATCTGGCCGGTCCGCTGGTGTACGTCGTCGCGACACTGGTGGCGTTGCGCCAGCCGCTGCTGGGCCTCGCGCTGAACGCGTCCCTGTGGCTCCTGTGGATCCGGCTCGGCTACCGCGAGACGGCCGAGGGGCGCAGGAGTCTCTGACCGGGGCTCCTTGCGGCAGCGCGGCCGCGCCGCAGTTTATGGCCTATTGGCCCGAAAGGAGACTAGCCATGGCGATCCGCATTGGTGACGATGCCCCCGATTTCACCGCCACGACCACCGAGGGCGCGATCCACTTCCACGAATGGGTGGGGGACAAGTGGGCGATTCTGTTCTCCCATCCCAAGGACTTCACGCCCGTGTGCACCACGGAGCTCGGCTACATGGCGCGCCTCAAGCCCGAGTTCGACAAGCGCAACACCAAAATCATCGGCTTGAGCGCGGACCCGGTGACCGATCACGAGCGCTGGCTCGGCGACATCAAGGAAACGCAGGGGTACGCGGTCAACTACCCCCTCATCGGCGACCCCGACCTGAGCGTCGCCAAGTTGTACGACATGATTCACCCCAACGCGACCGGTGGGAAGCGCACTGCGGCGGACAACGCCACCGTGCGCTCGGTGTTCGTGATCGGGCCGGACAAGAAGGTGAAAGCGATGATCGTTTATCCGATGAGCACCGGACGCAATTTCGACGAGGTGCTGCGCCTGCTCGACTCCGTGCAGCTGACGGCGCGGCACACCGTTGCGACGCCGGTGAACTGGAAGCCGGGCCAGGACGTCATCATCCCCGCCTCCGTCTCAGATGAGGACGCCAAGAAGAAGTACCCGCAGGGCTTCAAGACACACAAACCGTATCTGCGGACCGTGCGGCAGCCGCAATAAACGGAGGTGCTCATGACCGGCCTGTTGACGCTGTGGCTTCCCATCCTGGTGTCCGCGGTGCTGGTGTTCGTCGTCAGCTCCGTCATCCACATGATGTCGCCCTGGCACAAGAGCGACTACCCCAAGCTGTCGAACGAGGATCGCGTGATGGACGCGCTTCGCCCGCTCGCCATTCCGCCCGGGGACTACATGATGCCCCGCCCGGCAAGCAGGGAAGAGATGCGCTCGCCTCAGTTCGCCGAGAAGTTCAAGAAGGGCCCCGTCCTGATGCTCACCGTGTTCCCCGGTGGCTCGATGTCGATGGGGCGGCAACTCGTCCAGTGGTTCGTCTACGCCCTGGTCGTCGGGTGCTTCGCCGGCTACGTCGCGGGACGCGCGCTCCCTCCCGGGGCCCCGTTCCGGAGCGTGCTCCGCTTTGCGGGGGCCACCGCGTTCGTCGGCTACGCGCTGGCACTCTGGCAGATGTCGATCTGGTACCGCCGCGCCTGGCTCACGACCATCAAGGCGACGGTGGACGGGTTGATCTACGCGCTCCTGACGGCCGCGACTCTCGGATGGCTGTGGCCGCATTAGGTCCCCTGTAGCGCCTGCCTCGGCGCCACGCGACCTCGTGCTCCGGCTGATCGCCGTCTTCAAGTTTTGCAAGGCGGCGCTGCTGGTGGTGGTGGGTCTGGGCGCGCTCCAGCTGCTCGACCCGGGCATGGCGGCGCGGGCCCAGCGCTGGGTGGCGGCACTGGCGTCGAGCAACGACCGCGGTGCGGTGCAGCAGGTCATTGCCTTCGTCGGCGGGCTCTCTCCCCATCGCCTCGAGGCCGTCGGCGTGGGCGCGTTCCTCTACGCCGTCTTGTTCACCGTCGAGGGCGTGGGGCTGTGGCGGGGGAAGCGATGGGCCGAATACCTGACGGTCATCGCGACCCTGTCGCTCGTGCCGCTCGAGGTGTTCGAGCTGACGCGGGCCGTCACACCGTCCCGCCTCGCGGCGCTGCTCCTGAACCTCGCGGTGGTGGCGTACTTGTTCCGGCGGATACGGCGTCGCGCCGGGGCAACAAACAGAGACCCCATTCAGCGCACGTTCGGGCGATGAAAACGGAACCCCCGGGCTCGGCGCGCGTACGACCCGGGTTCATCCTCAAAGACTCCGGAGGTGCGCCCATGAAACGTTTCACCGGACCTCAGTCACCGTTCCACGCCGCCCTGCTCTCGCTCGTGCTCGTCGCCGCCCCGGCGTGGAACGCTGCAGAGCCACCACTGCGACTGCCTGTCGAGGCCGCGTTCAACGGCGTAGATGCGACGGCCAGCTCCGTCTGGGACGGCACGCTGCGCGTGGCGGGCGGCGGCCACGTCCATATCGCGATCCAACAGGTCGAGACCCCCGAGCACGCAGCCGAGCCTGTTTGGCACGTGCGCTCCCGCTGGGAGGTCGAGCCGGGAACGGGTCGTCATGGGTTCGTCGCCGATCTCGAGGGCATGGTGGACTGGAAGGCCGGCGTCGGGCATCTGAGTGGCGTCATCACCGAGGGCTGGAAGAAGGGCACTTGGGTCGTTGCGGACACGCGCTTCACCAATGGTGACGTCGCCGGCACGCTGACCGTGCTCCCGGCGCTCGCACAACACTAAAGACAGCGAGGGATTGCACGCCGCCGGCCTTCCGCGACCATTTCGCATCGGTGGCGCCGGCCTATGCGGCGTTTCGGCCCCGCTACCCGGCGGCGTTGTTCGCGGCGCTGGCCAGGTACGCACCGGGGCGTCACATGGCCTGGGACTGCGCCACCGGCAGCGGGCAGGCGGCGATCGGGCTGGCCGAGCACTTCGAGCAGGTCGTGGCCACGGACGCGAGCGCGGCGCAACTGGCTGCCGCGCTCGCGCATCCCCGCGTGCGCTACGGCCAGGCCACGGCGGACGCGAGCGGGTTGCCACCGCGCTCCGTGGAGCTGGTGACGATCGCCCAGGCGCTGCACTGGGTCGACCGCCCCGCGTTCTATGCGGAGGCGCGGCGCGTGCTCGTGCCGGACGGGGTCGTCGCCGCGTGGTGCTACGGCCTGGTCGAGCTCGGCGCCGGCCTGGATGAGCCGGTCCACGCGTTCTACGAGCAGACGGTGGGCCCCTACTGGCCGCCCGAGCGCGCGCTAGTCGACTCGGGCTACCGCACCGTCGACTTTCCGTTCGCGGAGCTCCCCCTCCCGGCGGTCACCATGGAGGCGGAGGTGACTCTGGAAGAGCTGGGCGGCTATCTCGGCACCTGGTCCGCGGTGCTGCGCTACCGCGCCGCCCGGGGTCACGACCCGGTCGCCCCGTTGCTCGATCGCCTGGGCCCTGAGTGGGGCGGCCCGAAGCGGCGCCGCACCGCCCGCTGGGCGCTGGCGATCCGGGTCGGCCGCCTCTCGGCATGACCCCTATTGCGTGACGTGGTGTGTCGGCCGCAGCTTACTGATACCAACTCTGCCAGTCAGGAGCCGGAGCGATGTCGAAAGGGGACGACCGCAAGCTGGCCGCCTTGGCGAAGAAGAACGCCGCCAAGGCCGCCAAAGTGAAACCCGCCAAGCGCCGCCGCTACGACGACACCCTGCCGCCCGAGCGGGAGGAAGACCTCGAACTGCGCGACTTCTTTTCGGAGATGAAGAAGCGCGAGTTCTAGGACGCGCCGTCGTCGGCTGCCGGGTCAAGTCCGGCTGGGCCACGGCGGTGCTCGTGACCGGCCCCGCGGGCTCCCCCCGCGTGGTGGACCGGCAGGTCATCGAGCTGAGTGACGCGTCCGTTCCCACGTCTCGCCAACCATACCACGCCGTGATGGGCGCCCGTCGAGGCGACCGGACGGCGCTCGAGCGCCGACTGCGAGGCATCGTCGAGCGCGTCACGCGGCGCTCCCTCACGCGGCTGCTCACGGCGTACCGGCGCCGGGGCCGCACGGTGCGCGGGCTCGTGCTCGTGGTGGGGAGCGTCATCGACCCGGCCACCATCGGCAACGATCACATCCGGGCACACGCACTCGAGGGGCAGCTGTTTCGCACGGCGCTGGAGCGGGCGGCGGGGACCGCCCGGCTCGCCTGCGCGACGCACGTCGAGCGCGGTTTGTACCAGGCGGCGGCGGCGCGGCTCAAGCGGCCGCCCGCCGAGCTCAAGCGGATCGTGACGGAGCTGGGGCAGGCCCTGGCAGGCCCGTGGCGCGCCGACGAGAAGACGGCGACTCTGGCAGCCTGGATGGCGCTCGCTCGGGCGCATTGACCCGGCCCGCTCGCCCAGCTAAGTTGTTGTGCGATGCCGACCTACGAGTACAAGTGCCCGGCCGGGCATGCCTTCGAAAAGTTCTACCCGACGATGAACAACCAGCGGCGGGTGAAGTGTCCCACCTGTGGCAAGATGGCCGAGCGTCAGATCTCCGGTGGAGCGGGGCTGGTCTTCAAGGGTTCCGGCTTCTACATCAACGACTACAAGCGTGCCGGTGCGGCGAACCCCGAATCGGCGGACGGACCGAAGCCCGAGTCGAAGCCCGAGTCGAAGCCCGAGGCCAAGCCCACGACCGAATCGAAGCCCGACAGCGCAAAGAAGAAAAAGCCCTCCGGCGACAAGTGAGGGCGCACGAGGCGATCCGCGCGGCGTTGGCGGCGGCGGCGGCGCGGCTGGGTGCGTCCGTTTCCGCGTCCGCGGTCGAGCTGGAGCGCCCGCGCGACCCCGCGCACGGCGATGTGGCGACGAACCTGGCGCTCACCCTCGCCAAGTCGCTCAAGCAGAAGCCCCGCGCCGTAGCCGAGCGGCTCGTCGCCGCGCTCGAGCTGCCGCAGGGCCTGGTGCGCGAGATCACGGTGGCCGGGCCGGGGTTCATCAACTTCTTCCTCGCCGAGGAGCAGCTCGCATCCGTGGTCGCCGCCGTGCTCGCGGCGGGCGCGCGGTTCGGGCGCAGCGACGAGGGGGCCGGGAAGCCCGTCAATGTCGAGTTCGTGTCGGCGAATCCGACCGGTCCGCTTCATGTGGGGCACGGTCGCCAGGCGGCCCTGGGGGATGCGATCGCCGCGCTGCTCGAGTGGACTGGCTGGCGGGTGACGCGGGAGTTCTACTACAACGACGGCGGCGTCCAGATCGCGAATCTGGCGCGGAGCGTGCAAGCACGGATCCACGAACTGCGCGGCCGGGCGGCGCCGCTGCCCGAGGGCGGCTACCACGGGGAGTACATCCGCGAGCTCGCGGAGCGCTACCTCGCCCGGCACCCCGGAGATCCGGACGGTGCGGACCTCGATGCCGTGCGGCGCTTCGCCGTCCAAGAGCTGCGGGAGGAGCAGGACCGCGACCTCGAGGCGCTCGGGGTCACGTTCGACGTCTACTTTCTCGAGTCGTCGCTGTACGCATCGAGCAAGGTGGAGAAAACCCTCCGCCAGCTGGTGGCGGCCGGGCACACGTACGAGAAGGACGGCGCGCTCTGGCTCAAGACCACCGACTTCGGCGACGACAAGGACCGGGTGATGCGGAAGCGGGCCGAGAAGGGCGGCGACTATACGTATTTTCTCCCGGACGTCGCGTATCACGTCGACAAATGGGAGCGGGGCTTCTCCCGCGCGATCAACGTTCAGGGCGCCGACCACCACAGCACGGTCACCCGGGTGCGTATCGGGCTACGGGCGCTGGACATGGGAATTCCGACGGGCTATCCCGAGTACGTCCTGCACCAGATGGTAACCGTGATGAAGGGCGGCGAGGAGATGAAGATCTCCAAGCGCGCCGGGAGCTACCTGACGGTGCGCGAGCTCGTGGACGAAGTGGGGCGCGACGCCGTGCGCTACTTCTTTGTGATGCGCCGCGGCGACTCGCACCTCGTGTTCGACGTGGATCTCGCCAAGAGTCAGACGGAGGAAAACCCGGTCTTCTACGTTCAGATGGCGCACGCCCGCATGAGCGGGATCTTCCGCGTGGCCGGCCGTGCGCCTGACGCCGTGGTGCCCCAGGGCGCCGACGTGGGGATGCTGCACGAGCCCGAGGAGCTCGAGCTGATGAAGGAGCTGGCCGAGTTTCCCGCGATCGTGGCCGGCGCCGCCCAGGCCTTGGAGCCCCATCGCCTCACCGGCTATCTCGAAGGCCTGGCCCGCATCGCCCACGCGTGGTACCACAAGTATCGCGTGCTGGGCGAGCCGGAAGAGGCGGCGCGCCTGGTGCTGGCGGCGGCCGTGCGTCAGGTGCTCGGCAACGGTCTCCGCCTGTTGCGGATCAGCGCCCCGGATCGGATGTGAGGTGAGCCTGCTCGTGGTGGGCTCGATTGCCCTCGACTCGGTGGCGACGCCGTTCGGCGAAACGGCGGACGCGCCGGGCGGGTCGGCGGTCTTCTTCGCCGCCGCGGGTGCGATCCTGCACCCGGTGCAGGTGGTGGGCGTCGTGGGGAGCGATTATCCACTCGCCGCCCTCAAGTCGCTCGAGGCGCGCGGCGTCGACCTCTCGGGCGTGGAGCAAGCAGCGGGCGAGTCGTTCCGCTGGAAGGCGAAGTATTCCTACGACCTGTCGAGCCGCGAGACGCTCGACACACGGCTCGGCGTATTCGCCCAGTTCCGGCCCAAGCTCCCCCCGACGTTTCGTCAGGCGCGCTACGTGTTTCTCGGAAACATCGACCCGGAGCTGCAACTGGGAGTCCTCGACCAGATCCCGCACCCGGCGCTCGTGGCGTGCGATACGATGAATTACTGGATTCACTCGAAGCGCGACCTGCTGCTCGAGCTGCTGCGCCACATCGACATCCTCATGGTGAACGACGCCGAGGCGCGCGAGCTCTCGGGCGACTGGAACATCTACCGCGCGGCCCGTTGGGTGCTCGAGCGAGGGCCCAAGATGGCCGTGATCAAGCAGGGCGAGCACGGCGCGCTGCTGGTGGATCGGGACACGACTTTCAAGGTACCGGCGTATCCCCTCCAGGACGTGTTCGACCCCACCGGCGCCGGGGATGCGTTCGCGGGCGGGTTCATGGCGCACCTCGCCGCCACCGACGACCTCACGCCTCCCAACCTGCGGCGCGCGATGGTGTATGGCGCGGCGATGGGCTCGTTCGCGGTGGAAGCGTTCGGCGTGCAACGGTTCGAGCGCGTGACGCTCGCCGACGTGCGTGCCCGGGTGCGCGGCTTCAAGGACCTCATCCACTTCGAGCTGGACGAAGGCCGGGCCCCGTGACGGAGCACTATGCCGCCGCCGGCGTGCGCCTCGACGCGGCGGAGGAGGCCCAGCGCCGCATCGCGGCCCTGGTGCGGACCACGCGCACCCCGCTGGCGCTCGGCGCGATCGGCGCGTTCGCTGGCATGGTGCGCGTGCCGCCCGGGTATGAGCGTCCGGTGCTCGTGCTCTCGACCGACGGCGTCGGCACCAAGGTGCTCGTGGCCGCGCGTGCCGGCGTCCACGATACGGTCGGCGAAGATCTCGTCAACCATTGCGTCAACGACATCCTGGTGCACGGTGCGACGCCCCTTGCCTTCCTCGATTACGTGGCGACGGGGCAGCTCGAGCCCGACGTCGCCGCCGCGATCGTGGCCGGCGTGGCGCGCGGTTGCCGCGCCCACGCCGTCACCCTCGCCGGGGGCGAGACCGCGCAGCTTCCCGACTTGTACCAGCCCGGCCACTACGACCTCGCCGGCACGATCGTGGGCGTGGTCGAGGAGCGGGCGGCGCTGCACGGCGACCTGGTGCGCCCGGGCGACGTGTTGATCGGCTACGCGTCGAACGGACTGCACACCAACGGGTACACACTGGCGCGGCGCATCCTGTTCGACACGTTGCGGCTCGACGTGCTCGACGAGTTCCCCGAGACGGGGCGCACCGTGGCCCAGGTGTTGCTGGACGTCCACTGCAGCTACGCCACGGCGGTGACGCCGATCATCTCCCGCTTGCACGCCCTCGCCCACATTACCGGCGGCGGCATCCCCGGCAATCTGGTGCGGGTGCTGCCCGCGGACGCGGAGGCGCTGGTGGATGCAGGTGGGTGGCCGTGGCCGACGGTGTTCCGCGTGCTGATGCGCGCGGGTGACGTGTCGCTCGGCGAGATGCGACGGGTGTTCAACCTCGGCGTCGGAATGATCGCCGTCGCCGGGCGCGACGACGCCGAAGCCGCGATCGCCACTGCCAAGCGCGTCGGCATCGAGGCGTGGATCATCGGGGAGGTGCGGGCGGGGACCAGGGGCGTGAAGTTCTCAGAACGGTAGGAGGGCCCATGCGTCACAGCGTGCCAGTGCTCGCAGTCATGCTCGGCGTCACGTCGCTCGCCGCGCAGGGAGACCCGCAGTGCGACATCCCCGCCTCGCAGCCCGCTACTCAGGCCTGCAACACGGCGGTGGACGCGATCCGGGCGTTCCATCCCCTCGCCGGCATGATCGTGAGCGGCGGGAGCCCGGCGCTCGGGTCGTGGGGGTCGCTCGGCGGCGTCGGCCACATCAGTATCACAGCGCGTGTGAACGGGATCAAAGCGTCGCTGCCGAACCCCGACTCGACCAGTGCGACCGAGGTGCCGTCGAGCTTTCACGGCTACCTCCCAGCCCCCGTGGTGGAGGCAGCGGTCGGGCTGGTGCGGGGCCGAAACGGCTTCCTCGCCGTCGACGCCCTCGCGTCGGCCCTGGTGCTCCCCACCAGCGGTGTCTCGGAGCTGTCAGTGGACTCGAACGCCACACACATCGGAGGGGCCGCCCTGGGGATCGGCTATGGGGCCCGGGTGGGGATCCTGGCCGGCGGCTTTCCCATCCCGGCGGTTTCGGTGAGCTGGATGCATCGGACGTTGCCGCGGATCCAGTACGGCACGCTGGGGCCGGCGCTCGGTACCGGTGAACAGTTCGAGTTCAGCATGGACCTGCGGGCCGACAACTACCGCGCGGTCGCGAGCTGGAAGTTCGCGCTGTTCGACGTGGCGGCGGGACTGGGCGTCGACCACTACACTTCCAGTCAAACGAACATTCGCTTCCACGACGGGCCAACGAGCGTGAGAACCGTCGTGATCAATCCGAGCAGCACCCGCGAACTACTGTTCGTGGACGGCGGGGTCAATCTCGCCGCGGTGAAATTCGTGGCGGAGCTCGGGTTCCAGACCGGGAAGGATCAGAGTTTCGCTACCACGTTCCGGGATTTCGATCCTAAGGCGGGGCATGCCTTCGGAGGCGTCGGCATTCGGTTCGGATTCTGAGCGACCGCCCGCCGAGCGGGCGGCCATGGAACGCGCCCTCGACCTCGCACGCCGGGGTTGGGGGCGCGTTGCTCCTAACCCCCTGGTCGGTGCCGTCGTCCTGGCCGGAGACACCACCGTCGCGGAGGGCTACCACGCCGAGTACGCGGGGCCGCATGCCGAAGTCGTGGCGCTGGAGGCGGCGGGCGCGCGGGCGCGCGGCGCCACTCTGGTGGTGAACCTCGAGCCGTGCGCGCACCACGGCAAGACGCCGCCCTGCACTGAGGCGATCGTCGCGGCGGGCGTCGCGCGCGTCGTCGCGGGCGTCGCGGACCCCGATCCGCTGGCGCACGGCGGGGCGGGGGTGCTCCGCGCCAGGGGCGTGATCGTCTCGATGGGCCTGCTCGCCGAGGCCGCGGCCGCGCTCAACGCGCCCTTCCTGTTCGCGCGCGAGCAGGCGGAGCGACCCTTCGTCGCCCTCAAGCTTGCGACCTCGATCGACGGCCGCATTGCCGACGCCGCCGGCAGCTCCCGCTGGGTCTCGGGTGAGGCGGCGCGGGAGTACGTCCATTGGCTGCGCGCGGGCTTCGACGCGATCGCGGTCGGCGGCATGACGGCCCTGCGGGACAACCCGCAGCTCACGGTACGCGGTCCGCTGACGCCGCGCCGGACGCCCGTGCGGGTCGTGTTCGACCGCCGCGCCATGCTGAACCAGACCGCCGACCTGGTGAAGACCGCGCGTGAGGTGCCGACCTGGGTCATGTCGTCGCCCGACGCGCCGCCCGCCAGCGTGTCGCTGCTCGAGCAGAGCGGCGTGCGCGTGTTCCGCCCCGGCTCGCTCGCCGACGGCCTGCGCCTGCTGCGCGAGGCGGGGGTCGAATCGGTGCTGTGCGAAGGCGGCGGCGCGCTGGGGGCCAAGTTGCTCGTCGACGGCCTCGTGGACCGGCTCTACTGGGTCCAGGCGCCGGTGTGGCTCGGCGACGCCGCCGTTCCGGCCTTTCCCGGGATGGCGGCGGCACCCCTCGCGGCCGCCCCGCGCTGGATTCCCGTGGAGCGCCGCGCGCTGGGCCCCGATACATTACTGGTATTGGACAGGCGGATATGTTTACCGGGATCGTAAGTGCCGTGGGGCGGATCGCGAAAGCGACGCGGCAGACGGGAAACGGGAAACGGGAAACGGGATTGACGCTCACGATCCGTGCTCCGTACAAGGGCGTCAAGCGGGGTGAGAGCATCGCGGTGAGCGGTGCGTGTCTCACGGTCGAGCGGGTGCTGAAGGGTGGCTTCGCCGTGCACGTCGTGGAGACGACGGAGGGGCGGACGCTGTTCGGGGAATACGCCGTCGGACGCCCGGTGAATCTGGAGCGGGCGCTGCGCGCCACCGATCGCCTGGGGGGGCACATCGTGCAGGGGCACGTGGACGGCGTCGCGGTGGTGGAGCGGGTCGCGCGGAGCGGGGACGCATGGGTCTACGACCTGCGAGTGCCGCGGGCGGTGCGGGACGTTTCGATCCCGCACGGCGCCCTCACCGTCGACGGCGTAAGTCTGACGATCAACGATCTGCCGGGTCCCGACTCGGTGCAGATTTCGCTCATCCCGTTCACGCGCGAGCAGACGACGCTCGGAACACTGCGCGTCGGCGACCGCGTTCACGTGGAGGGTGACGTGCTGGGGAAGTACGTGAGGCAACTATGTCGCACGACAACATAACGCAGGCGATCGCGGACATCCGCGCCGGCAAGTTGGTCATCGTCGCCGACGACGAAACCCGGGAGAACGAGGGCGACCTGGTCGGCGCGGCCGAGAAGGTCACGCCCGAGATGATCAACTTCATGGCGACGCACGGGCGTGGGCTCGTGTGCCTCACGCTCATGCCGGAGCGGTGCCAGGCCCTGGGGCTCACTCAGATGGCCGAGCACAATACCGAGGCGCACGAGACGGCATTCACCGTGTCGATCGACGCCGCGGTCCGCTTCGGGGTCACGACCGGGATCTCCGCCGCCGACCGCGCCGCGACCATCCGCGTCGCGATCGATCCCGCCACGGTGCCGGCGGACCTGCGGCGTCCCGGGCACGTGTTCCCGCTGCGGGCGCGGCCGGGGGGGGTGCTGCAGCGGGTCGGCCAGACCGAGGCGAGCGTGGACCTGGCGCGCCTCGCGGGGCTCTACCCCGCGGGCGTGATTTGCGAGGTCCTGAACGCCGACGGATCGATGGCGCGGCGGTCCGATCTGGAGCGCGTCGCGGCGCGGCACGGGCTTAC
>QHUU01000042.1 GCA_003222155.1 Gemmatimonadota bacterium
GTTATCTCGGCCGTACGTGTTGAAGGCGAACGTCTGGGGGGCCTGCAGCTCTTTGAAGCCGCGATAGGCGCCGGTGAAAACGAACGGCTGCGCGTACAGCTGGAAGCTCAGGGTGGGCGAGAACGTGGCGTTGAGGCGCAGCGTCGCGCTGACCTGGTGCTCGATCAGCTGGGCGAACACGTAGCGCGCGCTGTCGGTCGCCGTCGCGGGGACGTGTGTGAAGACGTATTGGGCCGCGACGCGACCGGTGGAGTAGTCGGGCGCGAGGCTCAACGACACCGCCGTGCCGCGGCGCAGCGTGAGTTTTGGCAGGAACTCGAACGACCATCCGCCTGCGCTGTCCCGGCCGTAGGCGGTGAACACGTAACCGCTCATGCGCTTGCGGTCGTCGGTGTAGGCTTCGACGCTGCCTTGCCAGCCGGGCGGTGTGCGCGCGAGCGGTCCCCCGCGCGTGAGGCGATCGTCGATCACTCCGGCCGTGTAGCTCAGGTTCACGGCCGCCGTCCAGAAGTTGCGAAACTGCCCGAACGCGTACGCGGCGACCTTGCGCTCGATCAGGTCACGGTCGTAGTTCCAGCCGTTATCGAGCGAGAGGGCCAGGGTGTGCTGGAGGAAGACCTTGTCGGGGCGGGTCCAGCGCCGCTGCCCGGCGATGGCCGTCGAGATCCGGTCCACTCGCTCCTGGAATCCCAGGTCGTTCACTTCGAAGCCGGGCGAGACGAACTCGCCGGCGACGCTCCAGCGCCACGGGCCGCCGATCTTGCTGACAAACGCGTCCCCGGTGACGCCCGCGAGCGACGTGCGGCGCGGGTCGTAGCGGAAGCTCGCGGCGTCGGGCCGCTGGTAGTAGCGGCTCGACGACTGCTGGACGTCCTGCAGGGCGAGGGTGTCTCCGCGCAGGTAGGACGCGCCGAGGCTCGCCGCCACGGCGTAGGTGTTGTGGTGCCAGCGGTGGAACAGGTCCACGCCGCCCGCGTACGCCGCGGCCGGCATGCCGGCCAGGGCGGGCGTGTCGAGATTGCGATTGACTGCCGTGGCGATCACGCCCACCGTGGTATTCCCATGGCGCAGGTCGCGCTTCAGCCGCCCCACGAAGTAATTCGTGAACGGCTCCACCTCGTCGCGGTGCGAGGGACCGGTAGCGTCGGCCGCGGTGGCCCACTCGCGTGCGGTCATGGCGTCGAGCACGCCGACGGACCACCCGTTGGCCCGTTTGCCGCTGAGTTTGGCCGCGCCGAGAATGGTGCTGCTCTGCGGCATGTCGACGAAGTCGTTGGGCGAGGTGGTCGATCCTTCGGGGGACCGGCCGATACGGCGCGAGTAGAAGTACTGGGGTCGGTCGGCGAGCTTGGCGAGACCCGCGCCCGCGCCGGCGAACCCGAAGATGTCTCCCCCCTCCACGAAAAACGGCCGCCGCTCCTCGAGCTGCACCTCGAAGGCGGTGAGGTTGACGATGGCCGGATCGAGCTCGACCTGCCCGAAATCGGGGTTGACCGTCGCGTCGAGCGTGAGGTTCGAGCTGACGCCGTACTTGAGATCGGCGCCCATGCCGCCGAAGTAGCCGCTCCCGTGGTCGAAGGGGTTGCCCGACTCGGGCGTGTCGTAACGGCTGCGGGCGAGGGCGTAGGGCAGCACCTCCACGTGGCGCGACGGCGGGATGTTCTGGACCCCGACCAGATCGGCGAAGTGCGAGGCGACGCCGCTCTCGGTCTTCGGGACGAAGGGGAACAGCGCGAGCTCGTTCTTGCGCTCGATCCAGCGCTCGAAGCGCACGCCCCACACCTGAACCGGCGCCTCGGAGAAGCGCAATTGGGAGAACGGAATCTCCATTTCCACCGTCCACCCGAGCGAATCGACCGAGGTGGCGACGCGCCAGACCGGATCCCAGGACGGGTCGTCGTAGCCCCCGTCGTCGCCGAGCAGCATGTCCCGCTTCACGCCGGCGGCGTTGACCGCGAACTCGAACGCCGTCCGGCGGTCGTGGTAGCTGTCGAGCAGCACGCGGAACTCGTCGCTGTGCGTCGAGACATCGCGGCGGCCCAGCCGGGCGATGATCCCTCGAGGCGCGGAGTCGAACAGCCGCGCGCCGACGTACAGCGCTTCGCCGTCGTACAGGATGCGCACGTCGGTGGTCTCGGACGGGGGCGCCCCTTCGTCGGGGTCGCGCTGGGTCAGCTGGGTGATCGGGGTCGCCGACGCCCAGGCCGGCTCGTCCAGCCGCCCGTCGATCGTCAGCCGGGCGGGGGCGGGTACGCGGACCGCCGTGACGAGGGCCGGGCGTTCTCCGGCGGGGTGGAGCAGGGCGGAGTCCATCGTGGCGGACTGGAGCAGCAGGACGGCGAGCGCAGGGATCATGGGGCCACCGGGTCCGTGGTCAGCGTGACGTTCAACACGTGTTCGAGGATGCGGTTCGCGTCGAAGTGGGTCTCGGCGATGGCGCGCGCCGCGCGGCACTGGCGCTCGTAGTCGCGATTGATCGCGTCGAGCGCCGCGGCGGCGTCGTCGAGCGAGGTGAAGCGGAACATGCCGTCGCCGTTCGGCAGGAAAGCACTCGGGCCCGTGTGCTGCACGACGACCGGCTTGCCGCTCGCCAGGTAGCAGAGCGTCCGATCGCTGACCCAGGCGTTCTGGAACTCCATGCACGAAGCCTTGGCGCAGCTGAACTCGCCGCGCGAGCGCTGCACGTAGGAGCGGTACGCGTCGGGGCTGCCGGCGACCGCGGTCGAGTGGCGCACACGCCAGCCGCTCTCCGTGAGACGGGTGAG
Source organism: Gemmatimonadota bacterium (assembly GCA_003222155.1). Lineage (GTDB taxonomy): Bacteria > Gemmatimonadota > Gemmatimonadetes > Gemmatimonadales > GWC2-71-9 > AG41. The sequence continues at coordinate 2,766 of QHUU01000042.1, forward strand.
ATCCGCCGCGTCGCGCTCGTCCGTGTAGAGGGCGAGCTCGAGCGGCTGGCGTGTGCGCCGCGGCAGCTCGGCGAACTCGAGGAACGCGACCCGCTTGGTGTTCTCACGCAGCACGGTCTTGCCGTTTTCGGTGACCTTGAGCCAATCGGTCGTCGACCAGCTCGAGACGGTCGTGAACGCCTCGGCGTGGGGATCGTATGTGAAGGGCCAGAGATCGAGACACACCGGAGGCCGGATGCGGTGCCACTGCAGGCCGCAGTCGGAGAACCGCGCCGAGGGCGTGCCCACCGTTTCGCCGGTGGTGAGGTAGCCGTCGTGGGCCGGAACGCTGAGCTGACCCGTGCTGATCCAGAACTGGAGCAACCCCGGGTCGATGTCGACCAGTGCCGTGCGCCGGGCGCAGGCGAGCAATCGCGGGTCGATCGCGTAGTGGAAGTTCAGCAACAGGTCCGCCTGCCGCAGCACACGCTCCGCATCGGACCATGTGCCGCCGACGAAGCGAAAGGCGTCGGGGCCTACGGCCGGTCCACGATCGCGGGCGTAGAGGAGCGCCTTCCCTTCGAGACCGAACCGCCGCAGCCGCTCGAAGAAGGCCGAGAGCAGACGCGTCTCCGCGGCGGGATCGTCCGGGGGACGGAACTGCTCCAGCCAGTACACGTCGCACCCCAGGCGGCGCAGCCCCTGGGCGTACTGCATGTACACCCAGAAGTGGCCGCCGCCGTCCGGGAAATTCGCGACCTTGTAGACCGAGATCACGACGATCACGCTGCGCCCTCCGAGACGGAGAGCGCGGCCACGGCCGCGGGCAGGTCTCGAAAGCCCGCCAGACGAATGCCCCGTTCCTCGAGCGCCGGGCGCACGCGCGGGTCGCACAGCGTGCGCAGCTCGGCTTCACGCTCGACGGTGTAGCTCGAGGCGAGTCCCTCGTCCACGTAGCCGGGATGACAGGTCAGCTCGGTCACACCGGGGCCGAGCTCCGCGTCCAGCAGCCGGAGCAGTCCTTCGAAGGTGACTTGCTCCAGATGGGTCTCGCCGCCCCACTGTCCGTAGAATTTCGGGAGGTGGCGGACGTCGGAGTAGCCGCGCAGCGGCATGCCCACACGCCGGGCCCACGACCGCACGTGCGGCTGGATGCGCGGGTTGCGGTGGACGTCGTGATGGGAGTCTGCGTGCGTCGGCGGCGCACCGACCAAGTGCACGAAGCGGTCGAGCTGACGCTGCAGCTCCGCGGGCACGTCCTCCCGGGAGTCGGGGTCGAGCTCGAGATGCAGCCCGACGCTCAAGGCGGGGCATTCGCGGCTGAGGGCGGCCGCCTCCACCGCCGCCGGCCGGTGCACCATCAGGCTCGTGCTCGTGAGGATCCCCTCGCGATGCGCTTGCACGATCCCCCGGGTGATCCCGTGGGTGATGCCGAAGTCGTCGGCGGTGACCACGAGCAGCTTCACGGCGGCGGTCATGCGGCAAAGGGCGGCCGTAGCGCCCGGAACCAGGGTTCGAAATCCATGAGCTCGCCGATGCCCCACTCGGCGCCGTCGTGCAGCAGCGCCATCGCCGCCCAGACCACGCAGTGGGCGTAGCGCGCGCACTCCGCCGTGTGAAACAGCAGGTTCAGCGTGTCGTGGTCGGCAAGGCGCCAGCCCCGCCGCTCGACTGCCTCACGGTAGCGCCGCAGAATGGCCGGCCGCTCCTCGGGCGCGGACTGATAGAGGAAGGTGGAAACGTCGTAGCTCGCCGGGCCCACGCCGACGTGATCCCAGTCGATGAGCCGGGCGCGCGGCCCCGCGGACGACATCGACACGAACACGTTCTTCGGCCAGAGGTCGCCGTGCAGCAGTGTGTCCGGCCCTCCCGCCTGTTCCAGGAGACGCACGCGCCGCGGCGCATCGTCGCGCAGGGCGTAGAGGCACTGCAGCAGGCGCTCCCGCGCACCGGCGAACGCCGCGGGCACATCACGGGGAGGGGTCGCGAGCGCTTCGAGCGCCGCGACGGCGTCGCGCAGGTTCGACATGAAGAAGTGCACGCCGTGGTCGCGTGCGCGCCAGCGGACCTCGGGAACCAGCGGATGCCGCGCCGCTCGCACATGCAGCTCCGCCATGAAGTCCACCGCCGCGTCGAGGCGCCACGACAGGCGGTCCGCGGCGAGGTTGCCGTCGCCCAAATCCTCGTACACGTGCCACACCCAGCTGCCCTCGCGCTCCGCTACGGCCGCGAGCAGCTGCGGACAGCCATCGGCGAGCTCGAGGGCCGGCAGCCAGCGCTCGACCACCAGGCGGTCCGTTTGGGCCACGGCCGGCGGGTGGCGCTTGAGCACGAGGTCACGGCCCGGGGCGCTTCCGATTCTCACGCGGTACACGGCCGGCTTCAGGCGCTCGACGTCCAGCCGCTCTCCCGGTCGGGCGGCGTTGCTCACCAATTCCTCGAGGGCTGCGCACAGCTCCGCCGCGCCCGGCTCCTGCCATGGCTCGAGCGCGCGCTCGAGGCGCTCGCGCACACCCGCTGCGTCGCGCGTGGTCATGCGAGCGCGCGCTCCAGCACCCGTGTCACCACGCGGCACCCGTCGAAGTGCTCCTCGGCGAGGTTGCGCGCGAGGCGACACTGGTTCTCGTAGTCGGCCTCGATCGCCGCCAAGGCGCGCACCGCTTCGTCCATCGACCGGAACCGGAACAGTCCCGCCGCGTCGGGCAGCCGGCTGGGCCCGGTGTGCTGCACCACCGCCGGCTTTCCACTGGCCAGGTAGCAGATCGTCCGGTCGCTGGTCCAGCTGTTCACGAACTGGACGCAATACGGTTTCACGCAGCTGAATTCGCCCCGCGACGCCTGGATGTAGGCGCGGTACGCTTCCGGCGTCGCGCTGACGTCCCATGCCTCGCGCACGCCCCAGCCCAGGGCCCCGAGCCGCTCGCGCCACTCCGCGTAGTGCTGGCCCAGGCACACCGCCAGCTCGAGGTGTGCGGGCGTCCGCGACGGCAGGTCGGCGTACTCGAGGTAGGCCGTCCGCTTGTCGTTGGAGAAGGTGGTGCCCGCGAACTCGAAGGTCCCGCCCCACCAGTGCGTGATGGTCGTGTAGCGCGACGCGGCGTCGGTGCGCACCACCGGCCACTCGGCGAGGAACACGGGAGGCGGCGTGTAGTGCCAGCGCAGCCCGCAGTCGGGAAAGCGCGCGGCCGGCGTGCCCACCGTCTCGCCGATGGTGAAGTAAACGTCGTGGGGCGCCACGCAGATGTCGCCTGTCGTCATCCACACCTGGAACAGGCCGGGATCGGTGTCGACGAAGGCGGAGCGGCGGAAGCGTCGCACCACCGACCCGGGCAGCGCGTGCGACAGGTTCAGCAGCAGGTCGGCGTCGGCCGCGACGTCCAGGTCCAGGCCGGCGGCCGCCAGGTCGTCGGGGAGAGGCCCGCCGTCGATCGAGTAGAGCGCGAGCGCATCGGCGAACCCGTAGCGTCCGAGATGTGCCTTCAAGGTGGCGACGCACTCGCGCACGTTGCGGCCGCGCCAGCGACGGCGGCGCGCCACCGATGCGTCGCCCGCATCGTCGTCCACGCCTTCGAGCCAGATCACCCGGCATCCGCTGGCGCGCAAGGCCAGGGCCCAGTTCAGGTACACCCAGAGGTGCCCGCCGCCCTGGGGGTAGCCGATCGTGTTCGCGGGCGCGACGCAGACCGTGAGACTCACGCGGCACCCCCGAGCGGATCCGGCAGCGGCGGGCGCAGCGTCTCGAACCAGTCCTCGATGTCCACCAGGCCGCTGCGGCCCCACTCGGCGCCATCGTTCAACACCGCCATCGCGGGCCAGACCACGCAGCTCACCCCGCGCGCGGTCTCGGCCGTGTGGAACAGCAGATTCAGGTCGCGATCCGCCGCCAACCGCTGGCCGGACCGCTCCACGGCCGCGCGATAGCGGCGCAGCAGCCAGGGCCGCTCGTCGGGCGACGACTGGTAGAGGAATGTCGACAGGTCGTAGCTCGCGGGGCCCACGCCGACGTGGTCCCAATCGACCAGCCGGGCCCGCGGGCCGTCGTCGGCCACGGCGACGAAGACGTTTTTCGGCCAGAGATCGCCGTGCAGCAGCGTATCGGGCCCTCCGGCCTCGTCCATGAGGCGGACCTGCCGAGGCGCTTCTTCGAGCAGCCGGTGCAATCGCTCGAGCAGACGCCGGTGCGCTTGCGCGAACCTCGCCGGGGTGCGCATGGTCGCGAGCGCCTCGAGCGCGGCGATGCCATCGCGCAGGTTCGACATCAACGACCGCGCGCCATGGTCGCGGCCGTACCAGCGGATCTCCGGCAGGAGGGCGTGGCCGTCGCCTCGGGTGTGGAGCTGCGCGATGAGATCGACCGCCGCCTCCAGGCGGGGCCGCTCCCGGTGATCGGCGAGCGTCTCGCCGCGGAGGTCCTCGTAGACGTGCCACACCCAGCGCCCTTCGCGCTGCGCCGCGGCGCCGAGCAGCCGCGGGCAGCGGTCGCCGAGACCGAGCGCCGGCAGCCAGCGCTCCACGACGAGGCGGTCGGTGTGCGCGATGGCCGGCGTGTGGCGTTTGACCACGAGCGTGCGGCCGGATGCACCGTCCACTCGGAGCCTGTACACGCCCTTTTGCAGGCGCTCGAGATGGATCGTGTCTCCCGACGCCGCGGGGCCGTCCAGCATGCGCTCCAGGGCGTCGCACAGCTCGGCCGCCCCCGGCTCCCGCCGCTCGTCGAGCGAACGAGCGAGTCGCTCGCGCAGCGTGCCGGTCTCACGCAGGCGGCTCGCCATCACGCTTGAGCTCCGACCATCGCCGGCCCGAATCTGCCGGCGGCGCGCGCCGCCGCGAGCAGGTACGAGGCGAGCCGCTGCGGCGCGTCCGGGACGCCTCCGCACCCCGGGATGCTGCACATGTCCACGACGTACGGCTTCCCGTTGCTCTCGATGATGTCGACGCTGTAGAGATCGATGCCGAAGGCCCCGCCGCAGCGCTGCGCGATGTCGCGCAGCTCCTCCGACGGCGTGAATGGCTCCCCGTGTTTCTCGTCCTCGGTCCTCGCCGGAAAGACCTTCTTGACACCGAACAGCCGGCCGCCGATCGCGTAGATCTTCCGGTCCCGGCCCTGGGGCGCGTGGTAGCGCTGGGCGAAGATCGGCTCCCTGCCGACCGGTACAGCCGCGAGGTCGGCGACACCGCGCACGACCCGGACTCCGACGCCTTCCGAGCCCTGATACGGCTTGACGATGATTGGGCCTTCGTCGAGGAGCGGCGCGAGCTGCGCGGCCTGCGACGCGACGTAGCTGGCGGGCGTGGGCACCCCGGCCAGTTGCAGGATTCTGGACGTCACGATCTTGTCGCGGAGCGTCATGCTCACCGGATACGGATTCACGATGGCGGCGCCCTGCGCGTGCAGCGCCGCGGCGATGCTCAAGGCGAGGGAGCTGGTCTTCTTCAAGACGTACAGATCGTGGTCCACCCGCACGTCCGAGAGGTCGGCCAGCTGCTTCCCGGGGTCGATGACGTCGACGATGGCCCCGGCATCCGCCAACGCTTGCATCACCGCGGGCACATGGCTGGTGCGCTGACCAATGCGGACCGTCGCCAGGAAGCCGATCCGGAGTCGCCTCATGTCGCGCCCACCTCGCGCCACGGGGGCGCTGCCGGCCGCGCCCAGTCGAGCCGGTCGAGAGCGGCGTCCAGCTCGGCGGCGTACAGCCGCATGTCGCGGAGAGACGCATGCGCCCAATCGTTCGCCAGGTCGTCCGCGATCCAGGACATGGCGGAGATGGTCCGGAACACCGTCCCGCAATAGGCCAGCCGCAGGCACGCCTCGCTGCTCATGTCCGGCCAGCGCTCCCGCCCGGCGGACCAGTAGGTCGGAATGTCGGGGTTGGCGGACAACTGTCCCGACGGCACGGTGAGCTGCTGAGCCAGGTCGACGGCGGGGACGCCCCAGCCGGCGTCCTCCCAGTCGAAGACGGTGATGGTGGCGTCCCCGTCCCCGGGCAGGCCTCGCAGGCGCATGTTCCTGCCGTTGAAGTCACCGTGCACCAGCGTCCGCGGCGCCGCGTGACAGAGGTCTTCCAGCAGCTGCCAGCGCGCGGCCAGATCTTCGAGCCGGGCCAGGAGCTCCTCGAGAAAGGCCACGTCCTCCGGCGACAGGACGGGGTTGTCGAGATGGCGCCGAAACGTTTCGCGCAGCGTGTGCATCCGCTCCAGGTATCGGGCGGGTCCGCCGTCGGGGAGGCGCCCTCCGGCGGCCGCGCCAGCCGCCGCGCCATGCAGTAATCCGAGCCAGCGGCCGGCGCGGGCACGGTGGTCGGGGAGGAGGTTCGAGTAGTCGGGACCGCTGGCTTCTTCCATGAAGAGCCAGCTGGAGGCGGCGTCGGGCGCGTCGACGAAACCGTAGTAGCGCAGCGACGGGATCGTGAGGCGGGCGAGAATGTCTTCGTAGACCGTGCGCTCGACGAGGGCGACGGCCCGGGGACACCGTTTGGCGATCACTGGCGAGCCGCCCTGACCGACGCCCTCGAGCCGGTACACACTGCTCTTCCGCTTCCGGACCCGCAGCGGCGTGATCGACACCGGCTCGGCATGCGGATACAGCTCGCACCAGGCGCGCACGGCCGGATGGCTCTTGAGGTTCGACCGGCGCTCGCCTACAGCCGCCGGCGCGACGGGCGGCTGCGCGCTCGTGACGGACCCGATGGTATCGCTGACGACCCGGCCGCTCTCGAGCACGAGGAGCCCGGCGCACCGCTCCAGCGTGCTGGGCCGATGAGAGATCACCAGTACTGTGCGGCCGCGCATCAGGTGCCGCATCGCGCCGAGAATCGTCGCCTCCGTTTCGGCATCGACCGCGCTCGTGGGCTCATCCAGGATCAGCACGGGGCTGTCCTTCAGGAATGCACGGGCGAGCGCGATACGCTGCCGCTGGCCCCCCGAGAGCTGCGCGCCGCGCTCGCCGACCTGCGTGTCATAACCGCGCGGCAGGCGTACGATGAACTCGTGCGCGTTGGCGGCGTGCGCCGCGGCCACGATCTTCTCCCGGCTCGCGCCGGGCGCGGCGTAGGCGATGTTCTCGGCGATGCTGGCCGAGAACAGCACGGTCTCCTGCAGCACCACGGCGAACTGGCGGCGCAGGTCGTCCAGCTTGTAGTCGCGCAGGTCCACGCCGTCCAGCAGGATTTGCCCCGCGGTCGGATCGTAAAAGCGCGTGAGCAGGCTGATCAGCGTGGTCTTGCCGGCCCCGGTCGCCCCGACCACTCCCAGCCGCGTCCCCGGCGCGATTGCGAAGGACACGTCCTGCAGCACCGGGCGGTCCGGGCCGTACGCGAACGAGACGCCCCGAAACTCCACCGCCCCCGTCGCGCGCGTCACCGTCCGAGCGTGCGGCCGCTCCGGCACGTCGGGCTGCTCGTCCAGCAGCGCGAACGCCCGCTCGGCGCTCGCCAGGTACCCTTGCAGCCCCGTGGCCTTCCGGCTCATGGTCTTCAGGGGCTCGTACAGCTGCGCCAGGTAGCCGAGCACCATCAAGAGCTGCCCCAGCGTGAGCGTCCCCGCGCGGACGTGCCCGACCCCGATGAGCAGCACCGTCGCCATCCCCAGCGCCGTCACGAGGCCGATGAGCAGGCCGTAGCCTCCCTCGAGCACGGCCAGTCGGATGCGCGCGGCCACGCCCTCCCGGGAGCGGTGTACGAAGCGGCCGGTTTCCCGCGCTTCCTGGCCGAACGCCTTGACGACCCGCAGCGCCCCGAGCGTTTCCTGCACGACGGCCAGCGCCGAGCTCTCGAGCTTCTTCACCTGGCGTGATTGGCGGCGCATGCGCGGGCGGTATAGGCGGGACAGGAAGAACAGGGGCGGAGAGATCGCCAGCGCCACGACGGCGAGCTGCCGGTCGAGCGCTGCCGTGACGATCCACATCGTGACCACCGTGATCGTGGCGGAGACGAAGGGAATGGCCCCGTCCACCAGGATGTTCTGGATGGCGGGGGCGTCGTACTGAATGCGGTACACCGAGTCGGTCGTGCCGCGCGAGTCATGATAGGACAGGGACAGGCGCTGGACCTGCTGGACGAGGAGGGAGCGGAAGTCGAGCACCAGCCGCTCGCCGATGTAGGTGCGGAGCAGCGTGCTGGCGAGACTCTGCAGCTGGCCGAGCGCGGTGACGGCGAGCAGCAGCCCGATGGCCAGCGCGAGCGTGGCGGAGGCGCTCGCGCCGACCGACGCCGGGACGAGTGCCTGCAGTAGGGGCGGAAGCGGCCGGGTACCCAGCACCGAATCGACCACGATCTTGAGCGGCACGGGATTCAAGAGCGCGATCGGACTCGCGAGTAAGCCGAGCGCGAATACTCCCGCGACGTGCGGCCAGTAAGACCGGGCCTGGCGCAACACGCGTCCGAACAACGTGGCGTCGTGCATCACGCCTTCGGGTCCCGCAGCCGTGCGACGGCGTCCCGCACCGTGGTCATCGCCGCCGTGCACTGCTCGAGCACGCGCCAGGCGAAGAACACGGCGCCCAGCCCCAGGACGGCCGCGGCGACCCAGGCCCGGTCGCGGACCGCGCCGTACGTGAGCGCCGCGAACACGAGCGTGAGGATCGGCCCTCGCACCGGCACGTTCGGCCACCAACGCAGCCGGAGCATCTGGTGGCCGCCGGGATGGTCTTCCACGCCCAGAATGAGGCGGGCGGCTCCGAAGAAGCCACCCCGCACCTCCAGGTCCCACCGGTCGTGCCGGCCGCCGCGCAGCACGCAGGCGCCCTCGGCCCGCAGGTCCGATTCCATGGTCCGCAGGCGCTGGTCCTGGTCCCGTGCCTGGTCGCTCCAGATCGAAGCGGTGACGGGCCACAGCGGCGTCGGTCCGGGCGTGCCCCGATGCCGCCACGGCGTGAGGCCCTCGTTCAGGCGCCCGCGCAAGCGGGCCAAAGGCTGAATCAGATGCAGCGCCGCGGTCAGCAAACGCCGCCGCACCCGTGTGGACCAGCCGGCCGGCCCGTCGGGGAATGTCGCGCGCGCCGCGCTCAGCCAGGCCTGGGCCAGGGGCGGCACGATCGCCACGGCGAGCATGGGCAACGCGAGCTTGAACGGCCGCCAGGCGGCGCTCAACGCCGCGATCCCGGCGAGGCTCGCGGTCATCAGGTGCCACTCGGGCATTTGCGGCAGGGAGCCGAGCAGGCTGGGCGCTGGCTGGTACAGCGATTGGAACGGAGCCGCACCCCAGACGCCGTGGTATACGCGGGGCCGGCGCCAACCGAGCGCGTAGGTGAGTCCATCGCCGTAGATGCGACCCGCCCAGCGCACGTGCCCGGGTCCGTTGTACTTCTCCGGCCATTTGCGCTCGAGCATCGCCTCCGCCCGGCCGTAGCCGATCTGCTGCCGCCAGTAGGTGCGCACCGAGTTGCGGCGGTGGTGCCAGACCATGGCGGCGGGGTGGAAGCCCAGCTTCCAGCCCCGCTCCTGCAGTCGCCAGCACACGTCCACGTCGTCGCCGGCGGTGCGGAACTGCGGGTCGAACCCGCCGATCGCCTCGAGGCACGACTTCCGGAATGCCATGTTGCAGCCGGGGATGTGCTCGGCCTCGCGATCCGTCACGAGTACGTGCACGGGACCGCCTGGCGCGCGCGCCACGCACTCCGCGATCGGACCATCGTCGGCGGGGGCGATGTTGGGCCCGCCCACACCCGCGTACGCGGTGCGCAGGAACGTGGACGCGAGGTACGTGAGCCAGTCCGGGTCGGGGTAGGCGTCGTCGTCCAGATATGCCACGATTTCTCCGGTGGCCGCGGCGAGTCCCGAGTTGCGCGCGTTGGCGAGCCCGCGATTCTCGGTCCGGATCAGACGGCAGTCGTACTGACGCGCGATCACGCCGCTCGCGTCAGACGATCCATCGTCCACGACGATCACTTCGTAGTCGGGGTAGACGACGCGGCTCAGTCCATCGAGACAATCGCGGATGGTGCGCGCGCCGTTGTAGGTGCAGACCACCACCGATACGCGGGGCCAGGGCAGCTGCGGCGGGAGCGGCACCTCCGCGAACGCCTCGCGCACCGTGCACAGCGCCGGCTTGGGCGAGCGATCGGCGCGCGTGAGCCCGAACGCCCAGTCTCCCACCCCCTGCCCGTGCCGGTACCACTCGTCGGTCCACGAAAACACGAACGCTCCGGCACAGCCGGCCGCGAACGCCGTGCGCACCTGCCAGTCGAGCGACCGCGCCTGTACGTCCTCGCCGTTCCGCAGGCTGTCCAGCCCGAGCTCGCTCATCACGAGCGGCCGGTCGCCCGCGAGGTTCTGGAGCCGGGCGAGGTAGGCGTCGAACCGCTCCTGCGACTCGAGGTAGACGTTGAAGCACAGCAGGTCCAGGAACGGCAGCCGGAGGTATTCGGTGGTGGGGTAGTTCACGTACGTCACCAGCCCGTCCGGGTCTTCCTCTTTCACGACGCGGTACATCCGTTCGAGATAGTGCTCCACCTTCCGGCGGCCCAGCCAGCGGGCCATCGGAGCCGGGATCTCGTTACCGAGCCCGTAGCACAGCAGGGCGGGGTGGCCGGCGCAGGCGCGGACCTTGGCCCGGATCAGCGCCGCGACATCGGGCGCCTGGCGGCGGTCGATCAGAAATCCGAGGTACTGCTCCGCGCTGAGGCCGACCATGACATAGAGGCCGTGGCGGGCGGCGGCGTCGAGCAGCGTGGGGGGAGGAGTCGTGTGGGGGATCCGTACCGCATTGATCCCGTGGGCTGCCATCTGGGCGAAGTCCCGCTCGACTCTCTCGATGTCCTGATACTCGCGCCCTTCCGCATCCGGCTCGAACGCGCCATAGGTGACGCCGCGCACATGCAGCTTGGTGTCGCCCACGAACAGGAACTTCCCGCGAACGGTCGGGCGGCGGACGAGGTCGGACGGCAGGCCGGCGGCCGAACCCGAAACCGGGCTCAGTCGCGAGGCGACTGCGCCTTCGATGGCGGACGCGGGCTGGCTGGGGCTCGTGGTCGCGCGGGCGCCGCGAGCGCGCAACCGGTCGATGCGGCCCAGGTGAGCCTCCCCTTACCGGGTGTCGGCGGGCCTGTGTCGGGCCCTTGGCCCCACCGCGAGATGCGCGCAGCGCGGGGGATCGACGTCGATCAGGTGGACCCAGCGCAACACACGTGCCAAAGTTGTGACCAAAACGTGACAACCAGATGATCAAACTGCGCGCCTGGCGGCGCGACGACGTCAAGAAGTTGTCACGCAACGCGTAGGGCGTGTACTGGCCGAGCGGATGGAGCGGTGTGACAGGTGTGCGCGCGCGCGTTGTGTGATGCGGCTACCGTCGCGGCAGCGCAGCATCAGTGCATCACGAGCCTGACACGCGCCGCGGGCGCGTTACCGCGACGGATCTGGGAGACTCTTTAGTTGTTTGTCCGCGTGTGACCTGCGTCACGGTCCCGGCTCACGCACGACCCACGCCCGTCGCACGGGTGGGGCGGGCGATCGCGGATGCACGCTCTCCCAGATCTCGCGATTCAACAGGACTTCGTCCGCTCGGTCGGCGACGGCGAAATCGCCGGGCGGAATCGGCGAGCGGTACGCGGCGGGGTTCAGCTCGTCGAGCGACCACGTGTTCGGTAAGACTGCAAACGGCGTCGAGTTCAGGCGTCGCGCAAAGGCGTTCCACAGAGGCGTCGCGGCGGAATCGTACTGGCTGAGCGGCGCCAAGCCGAGCAGCTGCCCGATCGAGCGCACCACGGAGCTGGTCGTGTAGAACGTGCTGTCCACCACGCCGCTCTTCGCGTAGGGCGACACGAGGAGCAACACCGAGCGATGCGCGTCCACGTGGTCGGGCCCGTTCTGCGCGTCGTCCTCCAGGACGAACACGGCCAAGGACGCCCAGGCGGGCGACAGCGTCAGTCGCTCGACGACCTGGCCGAGCGCGAGATCGTTGTCGGCCACCATCGAGCGTGGAGTCGGCCGCCCGCCGTCGCGGCCGTACGTGTGGTCCCGCGGCAGCCACAAGAAGACGAGGTCGGGGAAGCGTCCCTGGCGATCCCAGCTGGCGATCGAGTCGGCGAAGAGCCGCGCGCGTGTGGTGTCGCGGATCTCGAGCCGGAACGCGGGATAGCTCGGCACCGTGATGCTGTCGAGACCGGACAGCGTCGTGTGCGTCGCGCCGCCGGGGCCGGAGTCGGTTTCCGCGCGCTCGCCGAAATTCACCACCCACAGCCCCTTGCGACGGGCCGCGTCCCACAGATAGGCGCCGTGCGGGTTGACCAGGTCGTCGCCATCGTCCAGGTCCCATTTGCGTCCGTGCCCATAGATCTGCGGCCAGGTTTTCTCGTTGTAATCGCCAGCGAAGGCGCGGTCGGACCACTCATGCCCGTCGGCCGAGACCTCGCCGTCCACGTAGAAGTTGTCGAACAGCACCCAGCGGCGCGCGATGGCGTGCGCGTTGGGCGTGATCGTGTCGTTGAAGATGGCGAGCTGCGGATCGCCGTTGCCGTCGCGCACGTCCCCGAACACCTGATCGTAGGTGCGGTTTTCGCGGATGACGTAGACGACGTGCTTCACTTGCGCCGGACGGTCGGACGGTCGGACGGTCGGACGCACACCGGGGTTCGAGTACGGGCTGAGCGCGTAGACTTCGCGGGTGTAGCGGGCCAGCGTCGCGGCGTCCGGAATCGGCACGATCGAGACCGAGCCCGTGATCACGTTGCCGATGTAGGTGCCGTCGCGATTGGCGCCGGAGCCGTTACCCTTGCCGTTGGCGACGAACAGCGTGCGGCCGTCGGCTGCCGTCGTCACCGCGGTCGGGTACCAGCCCACGGGGATCAGCCCCGCCACCTGCATGCCCGTCCGGCCGATCTGGACCACGGCGACCGCGTTGTTGCCGGCCATCGCCACATACAGCGTGCGGCCGTCGGGCGAGAGCGCCAGCGCGTTGGGATCGCTGCCGGTCGGCGCGTGGGGGGAGAGCGCCACCGTGACCTGCTCCACGACGGTCCCCGTCCGCAGGTCGAGGTGCGCGACGCCGTTCGCCCCCGCGAGCGCGACGTACAGGTCCGAGCCACGCAACGCGAGCGCCGAGGGATGCGGGCCCACGGTCAAGGCGGTCCGGCGGGGGGGATTGGCGGACAGATCGATCACGCTCACCGTCGAGTCGCCCCAATCGCTGACGTACACGTGGCTGGAGTCGGCGATGGCGGTGTAAGGCCGGTGGCCGACCGCGATCGCACCGCGGCGGGCGAGCGTGGCGGCGTCGAGCAGGTAGACCGAATCGCTCTGGTTCCCGACGACGGCGACCAGCCCACGTCGCGGGACGAGCGTGATGCCGCCGGGAAAGAGGCGGGCGCTGGGGTCGGCGAGCGGGACGCTGTCGAGGGTCCACGTCATGCCGCCTTCCCAGGCGAAGCGATACACGCGGTTCGTCCCGGCGCCGCTCACCCACACCGTGTCACGCCAGTCGCGGCCCGCGCGCGTGAGGCCGAGCCACGCCGGGAGCTTGGTCTGCCACACGATCGCTCCCTTCACCGGATCGATGCGCATCAGCCCATTCGGGCCGTAGCCGTTGTTCGCGACCATCAGCGAGCCGTCCGACAGCGTCACGAGGCCCAGCGGGAGCGTGCCCACGCTCACCACGCGGCCGGCGGGCCGGATGCGCCACCCCGACGGCAGCAGCGTCGACCCGTCGCGCTGCCGGCCGGGCACGACGCGGGTGGCGAGAAAGGCGAGGCCGGCGAGCGCCGGCACGGCGAGGAGAGATCGGATGCGCATGGCGCCAATATGGCCGCTCGCGAGCGCGACGTCATCCCCTTAGGCTTCAGCGCGTCATGACCGGCCTGATCTTCCACCTCATCCCCCACACCCACTGGGATCGCGAGTGGTATCTGCCGCGCGCCACGTTCCAGGCGCGCCTCGTCGCCGTGCTGGACGACCTGATCGAGCGGCTGCAGCGAGACCCGGCCTATCGGACCTTCCTGCTGGACGGGCAGACCGTCCTGCTCGAGGACTACGTGCGGGCGCGTCCCGAGCGCGAGACCGACATCAAGGGGCTCGTCAAGACGGGCCGGCTCCAGGTCGGGCCGTGGTACGTGCTCCCCGACGAGCAGATTCCGTCGGGCGAGGGGCTGGTGCGGAACCTGCTCCTGGGGGCGGCGGATGCGGAGCGCTGGGGCGGCCGACTCGACGTGCTGTACTCGCCCGATGCGTTCGGCCATCCTGCCGCGTGGCCGACGCTGGCGCGCGAGTTCGGGATCCGCTACGGCGTCGTGTGGCGTGGCCTGGGTGGCGAGGCCGGCCAGGACCATGACCTGTACCGCTGGCGCGGTCTCGACGGGAAAGAGGTGCTCCTGTGGCACCTGCCGCCCGCGGGGTACGAGGTCGGCGCGACGCTCTCGACCGACGCCGAGCGCGTGTTCGCGACGTGGGCGCCCGTGCGCGGGGCGCTCGTGGCGCGCGCCGCCGGCAAGCACATTCCGGTCTTCATCGGGGCCGATCATCATGCGGCGCATCCCGAGGTGTCCCGCTTGCGCGACCTCCTGGCGGAGCTCGATCCCCAGAGCGCGTTCCGCGTGTCGCGCCTCGACGAGTTTTTTCAGGCCGCAGCC
>QHUU01000072.1 GCA_003222155.1 Gemmatimonadota bacterium
AGCTGCAGGCCCCCCAGACGTTCGCCTTCAACACGTACGGCCGAGATAACGGCTCCACCATCACGCCCGGGGCGCCTGCCGACTCTGTCTGCAACACCGGCCCGACGGAGTGCTTCCGCGTCGACCCCGACGGGCCGGGGCCGGCGCGGCGGTTCGCCCTGTACAATCCCGACTTCCGCCAGCGCTCGCTCAGCGTCAAGGCGGTGTGGCGCTGGGAGTATCGCCCGGGCTCGACCGTCTTCTTGGCCTGGACGCACTCGCGCTCGAAGTCTTTCCCCTACGACGCCAGCTTCGACGTGGGCCGCGACCTGGGCCGTGAGCTGTTCCTCGACCGGCCCACCAATGTGCTGCTCGTGAAATTCAACTACTGGCTGAGCCTATAGGGTCGCGAGCCCGCTGACGTCGTCAGGGCGGCGCAGGTGCACGTGCGCCACGCGCCGTCCCCGGGCGAGCAACGCACGGATGTCGCCCCGCGCCTGCGCGCGCTTGAGCCGCCCGAACGTGAACCCCGTCTCGGGTATCTCGGCATCCTCGGCGTCGTCCGTCGTGATCGCCAAGAACAGTCCGCTATTCGGGCCACCCTTGTGGAGCTGGCCGGTGGAGTGGAGGTAGCGCGGGCCGAAGCCGAGCGTGGTGACGCAACCGAGGGCGCGCCCCCAGGCGGCACGCACCGCCTGTAGCTTGGCGGTGACGTCGGGTGTGGGGGGCAGGTAGGCAAGGATCGCGAGATAGTCGCCCGGCCGGGCGCTCCGGCGCAGGGCCTCAGGCGTCACGGTGGGTAGGGGCGCGGCATGCTGCGTCCCAACGGGGCCAGCGTCTCTCCCCTCGAGCTCGGCGCGCGCCAGCGCCTTCGCCTCCTCCACGTCCGGCTGATCGAACGCGTTCACACCCAGGCGGACGCACAACTCCCATGTCGCATACTCCCAGGTGACGAACGTCGCACCCAGGCTGAGCGGGTCGGCCGAGAAGTCGGTGACGATCTCGCCATCGGGATACGCCGCGGCGACGGGGTCGTCGACCACGGGAATGATGCCCCGTCCGCCCTTCCCCGTGCTCTCGGCGACCAGCTGCTCGATCCAGTCGGCGAGCCGCGCCACCGCCGGCGGCGGCCGCAGCACCAGCTTGTCCCGCCCGGCGAGCGCCGCCGCGGCGACACGCGCGCCCAGCGCCCGCGCTGCCGCCGGGTCCACCGCGAGCGCCCGCTCGAGCAGGACGCGACCGTGGAGCCCGGAGAGCGCGGCGGGCAGCATCCCCACGACCGTCAGCGCGGCATACCGTCCCCCCACGTCCGGGGGATGCGGAAACACCGCACGGAAGCGACGCTCGCGTGCCAAGGCCTCGAGCGGGCTCCCGGGGTCGGTGATCGCCACGAATCGCCCCGGCTCCGCGCGCGTCGCCAGATACCGATAGAACGAGAGCGTCTCGACCGTGCTCCCCGATTTGCTCGAGATCACGAACAGCGTGCGGTCGAAGTCGGGTGCGCGCGCCACGGCCAGCACCGCGGCCGGGTCCGTGCTGTCGAGTACCGACAGGCCGAGTTGCCCGAAGCTCGCCGCGAGCACCAGCGGCGCGAGGCTCGAGCCCCCCATCCCGCACACGACGGTGCGCGTCAACCCGTCGCGCCGCGCCACGTCGGCAAAGCGGGCGAGGTCGTTCCACTGCGTCAGCGACGCGCGGGGCGCGTCTTTCCATCCCAGGAGGTCCATACGGCCGCGAAACATAACGAACCCTCCCGGCCGTCGGGGCCGGCCGTTAGGTTAGCGCGGAGGCCGCCCGTGCCCCCTCTCAGCCGGCTCACTCGCATGCTGGTGGCGATCGCCGCCGCGTCGTTCCTGGCGATCGTGCTGGCCTATTTGCGCACCCCAGCCGATCGGGCGGGGCGCACCCTCGCCGCCGCCGCGCTGATCGGCGTCGCCGTGGCGATCATCGGCGTCTGGTTCACGCATTCGTTGCGCGCCAACCGACGCTACGCGGCGCTGCTCGAGAACGAAGTAGCGAGTCAGACCCGATCGCTCATGGATTCGCTCGCGGCCACCGCGGCCGCGGAGCGCAACCTGCGGCTCGTCATGGACGCCGTGCCCGATGCTATCGTCGTGGTCGACCGCGCCGCCACGATCCTCGAGGCGAACGAGCCGGCGCGCGGCATGGGGGCCATCCCCGGTACCACGCAGCGGCCCAGCCTGTTCGACGTCGTGAATCCCGATGCCATCGGCGTCGTGCAGGAGAAGCTCGGCGCCGCCTTCGAGGGCGACGTCCAGCACCTCGAAGTCCCGCTGATCCGTGCCGACTCGAGCCACGGCATTGCGGCGTTGCTGTACGCGCCGGTGCGAGACGGAAGCAAGATCACTCGCGTTCTCATTCTTGCGCGGGACGTCACCGACCAGCGACGCAGCGAGTCGCAGTACCAGCAGGCGGAAAAGCTGGCCGCCCTGGGCCAGCTGGTGAGCGGGGTCGCCCACGAGATCAACAACCCGGCGGCCATCATCTCGGGCTTCGCCCAGACCCTGCTGCTCGACGAGCTCAAGCCCGAGCACCGCGACATGCTCCAGATGATGTACGATGAAGCCACCCGTATCGGGCGCATCACGTCCAGCCTCCTGGCGTTCGCCCGAGCAGGCGGCAAGCAGCGAGGCCTGGTAGATCTGAACGACATCGCCCGCCGCACGTTCGCGCTGCGCTCCTACTACCTCTCGACGCTCAACATCACGGTCGCGCTCGACCTCGATCCCAGCGAGCCCAAGATCTGGGCGGACGCCTCCGAGCTGCAGCAGATGCTGCTCAACCTGCTGATCAACGCCGAGCAGGCGCTCCTGACCGTCGAGCGGGCCCGCACCATCACCGTGCGCACCCGCGCCGACGAGAGCGACACGCGGCTCGAGATCGCCGACTCGGGCCCGGGGATCCCCGCCGAGCTCCGCACCAGGATTTTCGATCCCTTCTTCACCGCCAAACCGGAAGGGGTGGGCACGGGGCTGGGGTTGTCGATCTGCTACGGCATCGCGCGCGACCACGGCGGCCGCATCTGGGTGGAGTCGGAAGCCGCCGGGGGCGCCCGATTCTGCGTGTTGCTGCCGCGGGACCAGCGCGAGGAAGCCCGCGCCCCCGCTGTCACCACGCAGCCCTCCCCCGCCGCCACCGGCCGGCTTGCCGTGCTCGTGGTGGACGACGAAGTGGCGTTGCGCGAGGCGCTGCTGCGCTTCCTGCAGCGCCGTGACATCCACGTCGAGGGCGTCGCCGACGGCTGGGAGGCGATCCGGCTGCTCGAGCAGCGCGCCTTCGACGTCATCATTTCCGACGTCCGGATGCCGGGGATGAGCGGACGGGAGTTCCTGGAGCGGCTGCGCCGCGATCGGCCCGATCTCGTCACGCGCCTGGTGTTCAGCACCGGCGACGCCTTCACGCCGGAAACGGCCACGCTGCTCAAGGAGTCCGGCGTGCCCACCGTGGCCAAGCCGTTCGATTTCGCCGTGCTCGAGCGCGTCGTCCGCGAGGTCGCCGGGCGCGCTACGGCCTCGGCGTGAGCTCGACCTCGAGACCGGAGGCTCCCACGCCGTTCGGCGTAGGCACGAGCGTCACCCGCAGCGGCGCGGCGGTCGCCCGCAGCGCGTCCAGCACCGCGGCGTCGACGGTCAGGTCGTAATCGCCCGGCTTCACCCCCAGCACGTAGAACGCCCCGTCGCTGAACGTGGTGAAGCGCTGCCCGGCGCCTCCCGTGCGCCGGTCGGTGAGCCGCAGCGTCACACCGGGCACCCCCACGCGCCGACCGCCCACGTCGCGGCTCACACGGCCTTCGACGACGCCGGCCGCCACGACGGGAATGTTCAGGCCGCGGAAGCGGTTGGGGCCGGGCTCGAGCAGCGCGCTCGCGAACGCCGGCACGAGCAGCGGCGAGGACAGAGACAGCGAGTCGACCTGTACGCTGACGGGCTCGAACGGCACGATGTCCCACACGCGGAACGCGCCGTCCGAGTCCGAGACGGCGGTGCTCGTGCCCACGCGCACGCGCACGCCCGGGATGCCCCGCTCACCCGGGTTCTGCAGGCCGTCCGCGTTCTCGTCCAGGAAGACCCGCCCGGATACGCCCGACCGCTCGAGCGAGGGGCCGGGCGCCGTCGTGAGCCGACCCGTCGCGCGGTCCCACAGTAGCGACCCCTGCACGTACTGCGTTCCGCTGACGGTGCCACCGGCGGGGGCGCTCACCGTGGTATACGACCGCACGGCCGAGAGGTAGGAGGTGAACGAGAGCGAGAGCACCGGCCCGGCCGATCCCCGGAGCCATGTGACCCCCGCCTCGACCCGCAGCCCCGCACCCACGGGGCGCGCGGCGAGCAGTGAATACGACGACAGGCGGAGCGGGCCGTCCGTCTCGATCTCGCCACCGCCCCGCAGCCAGATCGGCCCCAGCACCCGGCCGAGCGCCGGGCGCGGCAGGACGAAGGCGCTCGCGCCCGCGAACCACCGGGTCATCCCCGGTACGCCGGCCGGGGCGTCCCGCTCGAACCGGACGAAGGGTAGCGCGCGCACCGCCTGCCCCTCGGTCGAGCTCTCGACGCGCACGAGGGTCGTCGCGCCCATGAGGCTCGTCTGGCGGTCGAGCGTCCCGTCGAAGAAAAAGAAGCCCGCCCGGCGGATCGGCCGCCAAAATCCGAACAGCAGCAGCCGCGAGCGCGCACCGGGCGTCGTGAGGAGGGGCGCGACGGTAGCGCCGGCGTAGCGGGTGTATTCCGCGGTCACGCGTCGGTCGATGGACGGCTCGTAGCGCAGGCCCGCCCGCGCGAACGCCGCGGTGACGCCGTCGAGGGTGACCGTCCAGGTGGTCGTCGGACTGCCCACGACCGACGCGTACGCGTGGGTCAGGTCGGGCAGCGTGTCACGCCAGAATCGATCGAGCCCGCCCCGCACGGTCCACCGGTCGCTCACGCCGTAATGCAGATCGACGTTGGCGGTGGCACCGCACCGCGTGCCGCGGCACGAGCCGGCCGAGACGCCGTACTCGAACCGCCCGGCAGGCAACAGCTCGTCCGCGACGCGGAAGGTCTGGTTGAAGTCGCGGATCTCGCCCAGCGGCCCGTAGGCAACGAAGTCCACGGGGTTCTCCCCGTACCGCACGGGAACCGGCAGGCTGAATCGCCCGGTGGCGTCGACCGAATCGAAGCCCAGGAGCTCCCCGCCGCGGTACGCCTCGACCGACCATCCACCGCCCGGCTCGAGCGCGCCCTGGTAGCGCTGGATCCCGACGAGGGAGGGACGGACGAACGGTGCATTGGTGATGGAGACACCGCGCAGCGAGCGCGGCGCTGGCCCCGTGGACACGCCGTCGCCCAGACGTAGCTGTTCGAGCCAGCGGTTGTCGCGCCACACGCCCGTCCACGAGCCGGCGATCTGCACCACGCCGTCCGCCGCCCGCCCGACGCTCGCGGCGCTCAGCTCGAGTGAGCCGCCGAACGCGTCCGCTCCCAGCGCCCCCGTGTACCCGCTGCCCGCGAGCGGGTCGCCGCTGGGCGCAAGCAGCGTGTAGTCGAATACCAGGCCGTCCCAGCGCGGGTGCTCCGCCGCGAGCAGCAGATCCGGACGCGTCGTCTCGCGCGGCCGGAGCAGCGCCGTCCGGGCCGCCTCGCGACGCAGCCGGCGCGCCACCGGCAGGTCGCCCGGATCGGCCATTGTCACCGTGAGCTCGGAGAAATCGACGACGAACGGCGATCCCACCAGGTCGCCCAGGCGCTCGGCGCCCACGTACAGCTCGCCGTCGCGAAAGCTCCGGTACTCGGGCTCCAACCGCACGCGCCGCGCGCCGTAGCTCATCGTATCGCCGCCCGCGTCGATCACCAGCCGCCGATTTCCCGGGTCCACGGTCGCCTCGACCCGGCCGGCCGCGCTCAAGCGGTAGCGGATCTCGGCGAGCTGCAGGAACTGGGTGAGCGGCACGAGGACTTCGGTACGCACCCGCCATGCCGCGACGGTACGACCCGCGACATGCCCGAGGCGCAGCTCCACGAGGATGGGCTCCGCCGTATCGGCCCGGGCGGGCCGCTGGGCGGCCGCCACGGCGGCGCCGGCCACCGTGAGCCACAGGGCGACCCGCGTCGCGCGCCAAACCGGTGCCATGAATTACAGGTAGGCGATCGTGACGATGATCGTGCCCGTGTACACACCGGGCTTCGCCGTGGCGGCGGGGGTCACGGTGCCGCCGATCCACAGGTAGATGTACGGGTTGGCAGGAGGCCCGAGCTTGCCCGTGGTTCCGCCGCTCGGGTCGAAGGCGGTCGCGCCTGCCACGTTGTTCGTCGCCCGGTTCCAGCGGGCCGACGTGGCCCCGAACGACACCGGCATCGTGCTGCCGGGCAGCGCCTGAATGTTCGTCAACAGCGCCGGAAGTACGAACGTGATGGTCACGTTGGCGTTCTTGCTGCCCTGGATCTGCCACGCCCCGGCGCCGGCCGCCGTCGGCTGCACAGTGGTGGCGACGCCCTTCGGCACGCTCCCGAAGTTCAGGTTGCTCAAGGTGGTGATGGTCAGCACCGGGCCGATGACGTTCGCGTCGATGCCGACCGATCCGCCCACGCCTTGCGACAGGCCGGGGCGCGGCACGAGCAGCCCGAGCAAGAGCACGGCGACGAGACGCGGTCGCGACATCACGGGACGCGGACCTCGACCGAATCGCGGACCGGCGGGCTCGGCAGGACCAGCTCGGGAGCCAGATCCTCGCGGGCGGTGGACAGATCGAGCCGCAGCCGGTAGCGGCCGGGAGCGAGTGCGCCGATGGGAAGCGCGTAGCGCGGCTCCATCGTGTAGTAGACGCCGATCGGCGCCTTCATCTCGGCGAGCGTCTTGCCGGTCGAATCCACCAGCGCGGCATGCGCGCTGCCGATGTAGGCGGCGTTCCCCTGCTGCGTCAGGCGGGCCCACACGGCGAGCGAATCTCCCACCACCGCCGTGCGCAGCCCGGACAGGGAGATGCCCGTGTGCACCGCGCCCTTGCGGTAGAATACGCCGATGATCGTGCGCACCTCGAGCGTGAGCCCGACCCTGACCTTGGCGGTGTCGGCCACGCCCGTCACCGGGAGCTGACCCCCCTTGGCCGAGATCACGAGACGCGCCCAGTATTCCCCGTCGGCAAGGCCCGGGGGCGGACTCGCGAGAAGGCGGATCGTCTGGCGCTCGAGCGGCGGCACGGTGAGGCGGCGTGGGAACGCTTGAATCCAGCTCGCCGCGGACGGACTGGTCGAATCGGGATGCTCGACCGTGCGCACCACGATAATGCCGGCGGAGTCCGTCGCCGGGTAGCCGAAGAAGAACGAAATGGCTACCTCCACGGGCTCGGTGTTTGGGTTGTACAACAGCACCGCGCCGCTGCGCGTCCGCGCGTCCATGAACACCGCATGGGGGGCGATCACCACACCCTGCCCAGCGAGCGGCGCGGCGCCCCACAACAACGCGAGCGACAGCCCCGTTCGCTTCATGGGAACGCCGTCAGGTTGAGGGTAATTGTCCCGGTGTAGGAGCCAGCACGCTGTGTGGGCGCAGGACGCGCGGTGGCGCCGAGGAACACGGACCCGCGTCCCTGCCCGCTGAAGGTCATGAGGAACGGCTGCTTCGGGTCGAAGCCGATCTGACTGCCGATGTTCTGCGACTGCGAGAACCCCGCGTCGCTCCCGGAGAAGGTGAGCGGCAGCGTGGCGCCCGCCGGTCCCGTCAGTACGGACGGCAAGGTGAACGTCAGCCGCCCCTGGGTGTCGTGGGGGCCGCCCACGTCGAACCGCCCGCTCTTTACGGCGTCGGTGCGCGACACGACCGACGGTATCCCGGGGATGAGCGTGCCGAACGTGAGAGACTGGATGCCCGTCACCGTGAGCGGACGCTGACCGGCGAGCGGCACAACGGCCGTGGCCGACAGCAACAATGCGTACCGCAGACCTCTCATCGCGGGCCTCCCGTGCGTGGCAGCGCCGGCAGAGGACCATCCAGCCTCTGCCGGCGCGGCGACAGCCAAACTTATGCGAAAAGGCTGTTTAGTACGACACCGTGAGCGTCACCGTACCGGTGTAGCTGCCGGCCGGTAGGTTGCTCGGGGGCGTCACCGTCGCGCCGACGAAGACATACAGCGCGCCACCGGCGCTCAAGGTAGCGCCCGCAGGTGTCGCCGAGGGCGTGATCGCCGAGCCACCCGCCGTCGAGTTGGCGGTGTTCAGGTAGCCGGTCCACGAGCCAATCGGCAGGTTATTGCCGCTGCTGGTCAGGTTGGTGGGCAGCGTGAACGAGTACGTCACCGCCGCGCTCCCCTGGCCGGTCACGTCGAAGCGACCGCCGTTGGTGGCGTCGCTGTAAGCGATGGTCTTCGCCACACCGGGGAAGACGTTGCCGAACGCCAGGTTCTGGGCGCCGGTCACCGTGATGGGCGACTGCACCGTCGCCGTCGCCGTGATGCTGCCGTTCACGCCTTGTGCGCGGACCGCAGCGGTCGCGACCAGCCCGAGGACGAGCGTGGCAAGCGCGGCTTTGGAAGCAGTGTACATGCGGCGTCTCCCCCTATCTGTCGTGTGATATAGCGCTTACAGCCAAGAGGCGCGTGCGCCTCGAATGCGTTGCGTCTACGCAACAGGCAAGGGGCATGCCATAGTGGTTGTTTTCTTGACAATCGTCAATGTTTTATACAGTCAGGACATCACCTGCTACGTTAAGACGCCCAACAGTTTAGCGCCTGCAACCGGACTGACTGTCACGATATTTGACGTCAGCACAGCTCGCATACGCCAACGCCGAGCACAGTAAGTTATTGTAGTGGAGGTGCTTAGAGACGTTAGCCTCGAGGTACGGACCGTGCCTTACGAGAAGGCACGATACATGGCCTTGACCCCGAGGAGCACCAAGATGGCAAACCGACGTCGTTCAGTACTCACTCGCGTGGTCGTGGCCGGCCTTCTCTTCGGTGCCGCCTGGTTGGGGCGGCCGATCAATGCAGAAGCCCAAGTCCGTGGCACGCTGCAAGTAAGTGCACAAGTCGTTGATACGAAGGCGAGCTTCGAGGGCCTGAACGCGGCCCGCGTCGCGCTGCGCCAAGCCGCGGCTGGCACACAGGTCGTGAACCTCGATACTGTCTCAACACTGGCGCAAGTAAGCGTCGCCCGGCTTCCGCAGGGCCGCTCGGACTTGGTTGTCACGGTCGACTACTCGAAGAACTAGGCCGGCGGATCGACAGGATCGCCGAACACCATCACGACACCCCTGAGCCAGCGGGGGCGTGACGGAGGCGATGCAGCCTGAGGTAAGGCACTCTATGCGAGCAGCGGACTCCCCTTGGAGCGGCGGTCGGGGATGAGTCGACGGGGCGCGAGCGCGCGCCGCGGGGCCCGCCGCCGCTCGCCCTTCGAGCGCCGTTCCGACCCGGAGCGGCGCTCGTCGGGTACCGGGGTCTTCCCCTGGCGCCGCTCCGAGCGCGACCGGCGGTCGACGCCGGAGCGGCGGTCGTCGAGTTGACGGCGATCGTCACGGCTGCGACGGTCGGGCAATGGCTCGTAGCCGATGGGATCCTCTCCGGAACCGCTGATCGGGGCCCAAACCTAGTGGCCCCCGGGCTGCCCGGCTAGGGCCCCGGCCGCGGTGCGGGTCCCGCTGCGCTAGATTGCGCCACGCGATGACCTCTGCCACGTCTCCCGCCGAGCTGCTCGAGGGCGTCGTGCGGGCGCTCGAGCCCGCCTTCCGCATCGACCGGCTCGTCGCCGCGACGGCCGAGCGCGTGGTGTACCACGCCTGGGACCGCGTGCTCAAACGGCACGTGGCGCTGTATGCGCACCTCGCGCCCGACGTACCGGGGCGCGCCTGGTTCCTGCGGGAGACCGAGACCCTCGCCGCGCTCGACCACCCCACGATCCGCCACGTGTACGCCGCGGCCATCGCGGGGAGCCTCGCCTACCGCACGACGAATTGGGTGGATGGGGAGAGTCTCGCCGACGCGCTACGGCGGGGGCCGCGGCCCATCCCGACCGCCCACATGCTGGTGCGCGATCTGCTCAGCGCGGTCGAGCATGCACACGCCCGCGGCGTGATCCTGCGCCGGATCGTGCCGCTGACGCTCATGCTCGAGGTCTCGGGTCGCGCCGTGATCACGGACCTGCGCTACGCCAACTGGTGCCTCCCCAACGTCCCGCCCGAGGAGCGAGGGGCGGGAGGCGCCTTCGTCGCGCCGGAGGTGCGCGCCGGGGGCCCCGGCGAGCCGGCGAGCGACGTGTACGCCGTAGCGGCCCTGGTCTATTACGTGCTCACCGGCCACGAGCCGGACGCGGACCCGGCGCGGGTGGTGCCGCCGCGGCAGCTCCGGCCCGCCGTGCCGGCGGCCCTGGAGCGGGTGCTGTTGCGCGCCCTCCAGGCCGTGCCGGCCGGCCGCTACTACACGGCGACGGAGATGCTCGAGGACTTCGTAAGCGACGCCGGTGTGTTTCAGGAGCCGGCGGCGACGCCCCCGCTGGCAGAAGCGGGCTTCGAGCGACGGCTGCGACGCGCCCTGGGAGACGACTACGAGCTGCTGGAGGAGATCGGCACGGGCGGATTCGGGCGGGTGTATCGGGCGCGCGATCTCGGGCTCGAGCGCGACGTCGCGATCAAGGTGCTCCACCCGTCGCTCACGGCCGATGCCGCCGTGACGGAGCGGTTCCGCCGCGAGGCGCAGCTCGCGGCGCGGCTGCGGCACCCGAGCATCGTCAGCATCTACGACATCATGGGCCGGGCCGGCCTGCAGTGGTATACGATGGAGCTGGTGCCCGGCACGAACCTGGCGCAGCTGGTCCAGGCGCAGGGTCCGCTGTCGGTGGAGCAGACCGTGCGCGTGCTCGATCAGGGGCTCTCGGCGCTCGAGCACGCGCACGCACTCGGGCTGGTGCATCGGGACCTGAAACCGGAGAACATGCTGATCGAGCCCGACGGGCGGCTGCGCATCACCGATTTCGGGCTGGCCCTGGCGCTGCGTGGCGACGGGCGGTTCGGCGGCGCCACCTCGCGCAGCGGCACCCCCCAGTTCGCGGCGCCGGAGCAGCTCCTGGGCGAGCGCGTCGACCAGCGCGCGGACCTGTACTCGCTCGCCGCGGCGAGCTATTTCGCGCTCCTCGGCCGGCCCCCGTTCGAGGGACGCACGCCGGAAGCGATCCTGGCCCGCCAGACGACCGATGACCTCCCACCCCTCACGGACGCCCGGCACGACGTGCCGCGCGAGCTGGAAGAGGTGCTGCGCCGGGCGCTCGCGAGCGATCCGGGGGCTCGCTACCAGACAGCGACCGCGTTCCGGGAGGCGGTGCGGCGGTCCCGCGGGTTGCTGCGCCGGCTCGGGGCGGTGCTGCGAGGGGAGTGAGCCGGACATCCGGGTGGTGATTCCGGCGCGTCTCTAGTGCAGTCCCCACTCGATGGCACCAACAGCCGAGTTTCTCATTCACCCCGGGCGTCCGGGGTCAGTCGAGGCTTCGGAGGGATACCATGCGGATACGGTGTGAGCTGCTGGTCGCGGTGCTGTCGACCGCCTGCGGCGGGTCGAGTCCCACGAGCACGGGCGGGGGCGGAAATCCGCCGCCGCCGACGGCCGCGGTGACGATGTCCGAGTACCGATTCTCGCCGGAGACCGTGAGGGTCGCCGTCGGTAGTGTGGTGGGCTGGAACAACAACGGAACGACGAGCCACACGTCCACGAGCGACGGGGCGCAGTGGAACAGCGCCGCGATCGCTCCCCCCGGCCCGCCTCCGATGACGTGTCCGTACCCACCCTGCGACAACACCCCGGGCGGAAGCTTTCAGCACACGTTCACGACGGCGGGGACCTACCCGTATCACTGCACGTTTCACGACTCGCTGGGGATGAAAGGCGTCGTGATCGTGACACCTTGACCTAGCGCCACCGGAAGATCTGGAGCGCGACGACGAAGCTGGCGAAGCCCCACGCCGTCACGATCGCGAGCGGCGTGCCGAGCCGCGCGAGCGGGCTGCCGTCGATCATGACGGCGCGCAGGGCGTCGTTGAGCGCGGTGAGCGGCAGGGCCCTCACGAACGGCTGCATCACCTCCGGGAACCGGGCATACGAGAAGAACGTGCCCGACAGCATCCACATCGGGAGCATCACGAGGTTCATGAGTCCGGAGACGGCCTCGATGGTGCGGGCACGGCTCGCGACCAGCATGCCGAGCCCGTTGAACGACAGGGCGCCGAGCACCGTGATGAACGTGAGCGCGCCGACGGAGCCCCGCACGCCCACATCGAACATCCACCACGCGAACCCTACCAGCGCCGCGACCTCGACGAACAGAAACGCCAGACGGGACAGCACGAACGACAGCAGGTAGTGGCTGCGACGCATCGGCGTCGCCATGTAGCGCTTGAGCAGCCGCTTGGTGCGGGCTTGCACCACGGAGAAGCCCACGCCCCACAGCCCGCTGCCCATCAGGTTCATGCCCAACAGGCCGGGAATCAGGAAGTCGATGTAGCGCGCGCCCGGCTCCGTGACGCGCTCGTCCTCGACGCGCACCGGATCGGCCCGCCCGCGCGCACGCTGCACGGCGTCGTCCACCTGCAGGCGCGCCATCTGGCTCTCCGTGCGGGTCGAGTCGTACCGGTACACGAGGCGCTCACCCGGGACCACCAGCAGCGCGACGCGGCCGGTCCGCAACTCGAGTCGCGCCACAGCGCTGTCGAGCACCGCGACGCTGAGGCCGGGCGCGTGGGCGAGCGCCGCGGCCACGCCCGAGTCGCCCGATTGACGCAGCACCGCGACCCGCAGCTCGCCGGGACCCCGGTTCCGGAACGCGATCCCCAGCGCGAACGCCAGCACGATCGGGAACCCGAACACCCAGAAGATCGCCTCCGGCTCGCGGTAGAACTCGCGCATGCGCGCCAGCGTCAGCTGGACCAGGGGGTGGTCACGCATCGCGCAGCTGCCTCCCCGTGAGGGTCACGAACACATCCTCGAGCGTGGCGTGGTGAGTGGCGAGGAGCGAGAGCTCGGCGCCGCGCCGCTCGAGCAGGGCCAGCAGCGCCGGGACGGCGCGGTGCACCTCGGCGACGGTGAGCGCGGTCCGGTCCGGCGCCGGGCGCACGGCCCGAACCCCGGCGAGCGCGGCCAGCTCGTCGACTCCGGGAGCGTGCGCCGCGCCGTCCGCCAACGCGAATTCGACGACGTGCTCGGCGCCGAGCGACGCGATGAGCGAGCCCGGCGTGCCGAGCGCGATGATCTTGCCGTGGTCCATGATGGCAACCCTGTCGCACAGCCGCTCCGCTTCTTCCATGTAATGCGTCGTGAGGAGAATCGTGCCGCCCGCCGCGCGGAACCGGCCGATCACGTCCCACAGCTGGCGGCGCGACTGCGGGTCGAGTCCCGTGGTCGGCTCGTCGAGGAACAGCAGCTCCGGCCGCGAGACCAGGGCGCACGCCACGGCGAGCCGCTGTTTCTGCCCGCCGGACAGCTTGCCGACCCAAGACGCGCGCTTCTCCTCGAGCTCGACCAGGGCGAGGACCTCGTCGACGGTGTGCGACGACCGGTAGAAACTGCGGAACAAGCGCACCGTTTCCTCGACCGTCAGCTTGTCGGCCAGCTGCGTGTCCTGGAGCTGGATGCCGAGGCGCTCGCGCAGGGCGCGCGTCTCGGCGCCTCCGGTCCAGTGCAGCCCGAGGATCTCCACGTCCCCCGCATCGGGAGGCGTGAGCCCCTCCAGGATCTCGATGGTGGTGGTCTTGCCGGCGCCGTTCGGCCCGAGCAGGCCGAAGCACTCTCCCGCGGTCACCGCGAGATCGAGCCCCGCGACCGCCAGCACGTCGCCATAACGCTTGACCAAGCCCGTGCAACGGATGGCAGGCACGTTCAGGCGGGCTTTTTCGGCTCCGGGGGCGTCATGGCGCGCTTCAGCGCCGCGTCCAGCTGCATCTGCATGTTGTTCACGGCGTCCCCGAGCGCCCGGATCTTCATGAGCACGCCGCCACCACGCCCCGCCATCACCGACATCCCGCCCGCGACGTCAGCGATCGTCCCGACGTTGCCGGTGAGGGCCCGTTGACGCATCTGGGACGCCTCGATGGCGATCTTCTCGCACAGCTGCTGAATGGTGCGAGTCTGTCCGGCCCGGTTGGCCTCGAGTTCGGTGACCAGATGCTTGAGCCGATCGGCCGTCCGCTGGTAGTCCTCGATCTCCTCTACCTGGCGGACCTGATCGGCCGTGAGCTTGGGGCTCATGGGAGCACCTCGGTGAGCGGATGACCGTCGAGCGGCTCGGCGGGGGTCAGGCCGAGCAACCGGGCGAGCGTGGGCGCGATGTCCACCGTGCGGACCCTCGTGCCGTACACGCCGCGACGCACGCCCGCACCCCAGAAGACCAACGGCACGTGTGAGTCCAGATCCGTCGGCTGGCCGTGCATCGCGATGGGGAGGTTCGCGACGCCCCAGATGGAGTACGGCTTGAGCGTCACGACCAGCTCCGCGCCTGCGTCCGGCGGCACCTGGTGGCGCCAGCGGCGCTGGACGGGATCGGTCGTGTCGGCCGTCCTCAGATCTGCCGCGCGATCCACGCGCCCCACGCCCGCGAGCGCGCGCAGCCGGGCGGCCACGTCGGCGATCACGCTGTCGACGTTGATCCCTTGCGCCGCGAGCCGCCCGCGACCCGGCACGAGCAGCATGCCGCTCTCGAACACGAGCCAGTCGCCGCCGCCGGCGCGCTGGTCGAGCGCCGCGTTGACGCTCTGGATCAGGCTGTCGGGCGTCACGCGCACCGCCCCGCTCCGCCCCAGTGCGCGCGACCGCTCCGGGAACGGCGTAACGCCGTGGTCGGCGGTCAGCACGATCAGCACGTTGCCGCTGCCGAAGCGCACGAACAACTGCTCGAAGAACCGGCCGAGATAGCGATCCAGCCGCAGCACCTGATCGTGGATCTCGCGGGAATCGGGCCCGTAGGCATGGCCGACGTAGTCGGTGGTGGACAGGCTCACCGCGAGCAGGTCGGTCGTGCCGCGCAGGCCGAGCGGGAGCGCCCGCGTGCCTTCGAGGGCGAACGCGAGCGTGAGCGAGTCCATCGTCGGGGTCGCGAGAAACGCGAGGGCCGCCTGCCCGCTGTCGCTCGGGAACCGGTGTGGAAACACGAAGTCCCGGCCCTGGTTCTCATACGGGACGCTGTCGGGCTCGGGGTAGTCCCGCTCGGGGAGGAGCAGGCTCCACTGCGTCCCCGCCGCGCGGAACGGAACGCGTTGCCCGTTGAACACGCGCACCCACAACGGCAGCGTGTCCGCGTAGTAGCGGCTGGTCGTGAACACGCCCCCCGCGTACCAGTAGACCTGCTCCTTGGCGCGGCCGATCGGCAGGATGGCACCGCGGTCCTTTCCCGACACCGAGAGCGCCCGCGCCGCCGGCTCGGCCGCCTTGAGCCAATCGAAGAACTCCGTCCCCCGGAATCGCGCCGGCGACGCCCCGAGTCCCGGCACGCCCACGAGCGGCGCGCCCGAATCCTGCACCCCCGCGAGGTTGCGAATGATGCCCGTGTGCGCGGGCCAGCGCCCCGAGAGGATCGTTGCATGGCCCGGGGCCGTCTCCGTGATCGCGTGGTCGTGGTACGCCTCGGTGAACACCGCGCCCTGCTTCAGTAGCGTCGCCAGCCCCCCCCGCAGCTGAGCGCGGTAGCGCTCCAGGTAGTCGGGGCGCAGCTGATCCACGGTGATCACGACGACCAGGCGCGGCTTGGGAGAGGGCGCCGCGGCGAGCGATCGAACGAGGGCAACGAGGGCGACGAGACTCGAGATCATGGCAAGAAAATAAGCGCGGCGCAGGCGTTACGCCGTCGCCGGAACCGGGACCCCGCGCGGCACCCGGGTCGCCATCACCAGGGCCAACGAGATGATCGCGGCGCACGCAAAGAACGGCACCCGCGGCCCGAGGTGCTGATAAGCCAACCCCGCCCAGATCGGGCCTACGACGCTGGCAACGCCACGGAGGGCCTGCTGCACGCCCATGATCAGGCCGAACTCGTGCTCGTCGGTCCGGTGGCTCACCAGTGCGGACGTCGCCGGGAACAGGAGTGCCGTTCCCAGAGGGAGCAGGACTTGGAATCCGAGAAAAGCCGGCACCGACGTCGCGAGCGGGACGAGCGCGTAGCCGAGCGCATATAAGGCCGCACCGAGGCGCATGGTACGGACCTCCCCCAGGCGGTCGTTGACCGGACCGACCACCAAGGCCCGCATCAAGACACCAACCCCGCCGAACACCGTGAAGAACCACCAAATGTTGGTCGCGTCGATACCGAACCGCCAGGCCAGGTAGATGGTGAACACGGCCGGCGCCGAATTGTACGCGAGCATCGCGACGGCGTAGATCCAGATGAGATGGGCGGCGGGCCTGCTCGGGTGGCGAATCACGTCCCACACCGCCTCGCTGACCGGACGCTCGGGCGGCGGCGCGTGGCGTCCGCTGGGCGTCGCCACGTGGGAGCCCCGGCGCGACTCCGGCAACCACCTCCACGCGAAGATGAAGTTGCCGGCGCACAGGGCGGCAGCGACGAGACCAGGCGCGGACTGGCCGGCTCGGAAGGCAACCGACCCAACGACGGGACCGATCAACACGCCCAGGCTCGTCGCCGCTGACAGCCACCCCAGTGCCTTGGCCCGCTCGTTAGGCGCCATCGTGTCGGCCACGTACGCTTGTGCCACCCCGGTAGTCCCGCCGCCCAACCCTTGAACGAACCGGGACAAGAACAACAACCAGAGTGAGCTTGCCAGCCCGAAGATCAGGTAGGCCACGGCCGACGCAGCGAGTCCTACGAGAAGCGCCGGACGTCGGCCGTAGCGATCGGAGACGCGCCCCCATATGGGAGACGCAACGAGCTGCGCTACCGGGAACGACGCTGTCAGGAACCCGATGGTCGTGGGACTCGCGTGCAACTTGAGGGCGTACAACGCGAGCAGCGGCAGGACCAGCGTGAGCCCGATCATGTCCACGAACGCGACCGCCATGAGCACGGCCATCCGTCTCATCGTCTCGCTCCCAGGCCGAGGACCAGCGCGCTCGCGAGCATGAGCATGACCCCGAACGCCGCCGCTACGCCCAGCTCCGAGATGCGCAGGCTCCCCATGATCTCGATCGAGATGGGCCGGTTGTCGTAGGTGTACAGCACGACGGACGTCACGAAGTCGCCGAGCGCAGCCACGAACGCGATGCTCCCGCCCGCCGCCAACGCCGGCTTGAGGAGCGGCAACGTGACGCGTCGGAACGTGGCCCACCGTCCGGCGCCGAGGCTCGCGGCCGCCTCCTCGACGGCGGGGTCGAGCTGGCGGTATCCGGCGAGCACCGCGCGCCCGGTGACCGGCAGGTTCCGCACCAGGTAGGCGAGCGGCAGCAGGACCACCGTCCCCACGAGCACCCAGCGGAGTGCCCACGGCTGGGCGGCGCCGAACGTGGTCGCGAGCGCCACCGCGAACACGGTGCCCGGCAGGGCCCAGGGGAGCGCCACCAGCGTCTCGATCGGTCCACGCCAGCGTCCGCCGCGCCGCCCGACGAGGGCTCCCGCGGCAAGCGCCACGGCGATCGCGGCCGCGGTGCTGGCCGCGGCCATCCAGGCGGAGTTCACGAGCGGCCGCAGCCGCTCGGGCTCCCCGAACAGGCGCTGGTAATTCACGAAGCTGAGCACCGGGGGCAGCGCCTCGGTGGTCCAGGTGCCGTACGGTACGAGCGACACGAGCACGAGCGTGACGTGCGGCAACAACAGCAGTACCGCCAGTGCCCACCCCGTCGCCGTGGCGAGGGCGCGCACGCTCACGCGTCGGATCGGCCGGCGTAGCGGTCCGATCCCCTTCCCCAGCGCCGCGAGGATGTCGTCGCCCTCGGTGCGACGCAGCACCACGAGCCCGAGCGTCGCGACCAGCGCCAGCGCCACCGTCTCGACCATCGCGAGCGGCAGCTCACCGTTGAGCTTGGTCGCCACGATCTGGGTCGTCATGACGCGAAACCCGCCGCCGAACACGTACGGCGCGCTGAACGATCCCAGGGCCGTCATGAACACGAGCAGCGCGGCACCGGCGAGCGAGGGACGCAACAGGGGCAGCGCGACGCGTCGCAGGGTGTGCCAGCGACCCGCCCCGAGCGCCTGCGCCGCTTCGAGCATCGATGCATCCAGCTTCGCCAGCCCCGCCCGAGCGAAGAGGTAGAAGTAGACGTACATCGAGTACGCGTGGACCAGGAGAATTGCGCCGGCCCCCTGGAGTCGCCAGGGCGCCCGCGTCAGCCCCAACGCCGCCTGCACCGCCCGCGCCACGAATCCCGACTCGCCGTACAGAAAGAGGAACGCGACCACGCCGACGAACGGCGGCAGCACGGCCGGCAGCGCGATGAGGGAGCCGAGGGTCTTCCGGCCCGGGAACTCGAGCCACTCGAACAGAAACGCGAGTGGCACGCCGATCACGGCCGCGAGCACCACGCTCGCAAGGGAGATCCACACACTGGCCCACAGCGCGCCCCACTCCCCGGGGCGCGACACGAAGGTCGCGAGCGCGTCGCCCCGTCCCGCGTCCGCCACCACGACGAGGATGGGATAGAGCACGAGCCACGCGAGCAGCAGCGTCAACGCCGCGCGGGCGAACCAGCCGCTGCGAGCGCTCACGGGCGCACCCCTCCCCCTCCTTCGGCGAAGGTCATGACGCCCGTCGCCTCGAGGTACACGCGCTCCCCCACGCGCGCCGCGCCGGGGCCCGCCTGCACCTCCAACCGGTCGCCGGGCTCGGTGTCCACCTGATAGAACGCCGCGGCGCCGGTGTAGCGCCGCTCGCGCACCACGCCCGGCACGCCGGCATCCGCGAACCTGAGCCGCTCGGGCCGCACCACCACGATCTGGCCGTCCCGCGCCCCCAGCGCGCCCGCCAACGCCCCCCGCACCACGTTGGCCCTCCCCACGAACGTGGCGACGAACAGGCTCGCGGGGTGCTCGTACAGCTCGTCGGGGGTGGCCGCCTGCTCGAGCCGCCCGTCGTGCAGCACCGCCACCCGGTCGCCCAGGTCGAACGCTTCTTCCTGCTCGTGCGTGACGAAGACGCTCGTGATCCCGACGCGCGTGATAAGGGTCCGCAGCTCGCGCCGCGTGCGCTCGCGCAGCGCCGGGTCGAGGTTGGACAGGGGCTCGTCCAGGAGCAGCACGCGCGGCTCCGGCGCGAGGGCCCGGGCCAGCGCCACCCGCTGCTGCTGACCACCGGACAGCTCGTACACCCGGCGCCGCTCGAATCCCGCCAGATCGACGAGCGCGAGCGCCTCGGCGACCTTGGCCCGCACCTGGTCCGCGGCGGCCGCGCCCCGGGCGGTGAGACCGAACGCCACGTTCTCTCCCACGTCCAGGTGCGGGAACAGGGCGTAGTGCTGGAACACCATGCCGAACCGCCGTTTCGCCGGCGGCACCGCCGTGACGTCCTCACCGCCGACGACAATGCGACCCGCGTCCAGCGCCTCGAAGCCGGCGAGCAGGCGGAGCACGGTCGTCTTGCCGCTCCCGGAGGGTCCGAGCAACGCGACCATCTCGCCGCGGGCGACCTCGAGCGAGAGCGGACCCACGCTCACCGTGGGCGACCACTGCTTACGTACGCCGTCGAGCGTGACGAACGCCTTCACCGGCTCTTCCCCCGCACCGCCTCGTCCCAGTGCCGCATCCACTGCGGGCCGCGCCGGGCGAGCAGGTCCCAATCGACGTCGGCGACCTGCATCGCGCGCCGCACGTCGCGCGCCCAGGGCGGCAACGAGTCGGCCGGGAGGTCGAGTCGCACCGGCAGGCGGTACGCCTCGCGCGCCGCCAAGAGCTGCGCATCCACGCTCCCCACGAATTCCACGAACGCACGGGCCTGGTCGCGGTGGCGGGCGCCGCGCACGACGCCGATCGCGTCCTCGATCACCGGCGTGCCGCTCCTCGGGAACACATAGCCCAGTCGTAATCCGTCCCGCCTGCTCAGCAGGATGTCGGGCAGGTCCCAGATCGTCACCAGGCCTTCCTGCCGCACGATCTTCTGGTCGAGCAGCGGGCCATTCAGCACGTACTCCTTGGTTTGCGCGTCGAGCCGCGCCAGCCAGCGGAACCCGGCGGCCGTGTCGCCCGTCTGCTTCGAGCCGCGTTCGATGATCATCCCCCACACGGCCCGCATCGTCCCGGACGCGAGCGGGTCACGGATCAAGATCTTGCCCTTCCAGCGGGCGTCGAGCAGATCGTCCCAGTCCTGCGGCGCCTCGTCCGGGCGGATCGCCTGCTCGGCATACACGATCACGACGGGTGTCTCGTACGCCGCGGCATAGCGGTCGCCGGGCCCGCGACCGTGGGGGGCGATCGCCGTCGCCCAGGTCGGGCGAAACGGCTCGAGCAGCGAGTCTTCCGCCCCCCGGGCGAAGATCGTGGCCGGCCCGCCGAACCAGATATCGGCCTGAGGATTGGCCCGCTCCGAGCGCAGCCGGTCGTACACCTCCTGCGAGCCCATGTCGAGCCAGCGCACGTCCACGTCGGGGTGCAGGTCTTCGAAGCGGCGCTCGAGCAGCGTGAGCAGGTCGCGACCGTGGGGGCTGTAAATCACGAGCGGCGTCCTCCCGTCGCCCTGGCAGGCGGCGAGGAGCAGCGCGACGCCGACGAGGAAACGCGGAACGCGGAAGGCGGAACGCGGAACAGGTTGTGCGGGCGGCGCGCAGGGAGGCCATCGCGGGGTATCGAACCTGCCCCTTCTGTTCCGCGTTCCGCCTTCCACGTTCCGCATTCTACCGTTTACCCAGCGCCAGGAGGTTGGCGAAGAGTCGATACGCTCCGGGGACCCCGGCCGGCAGCTGCCGGAAAAAGCTCAGTCCCGTGTACACGTACGTGCCCTTTCCTACCGTCGCCGCGAGCAGCCCCCCCGAGAGCGGCGGCTCGCCCGGATCGTGCGTCTCGAGCAGCGCCGTGTAGGCCGAATCCCAGTCGTGCGCAAAGTAGAGCCCGCGCTCCTGCACCCATCCCTGCCAGTCGGCCGGACCGATCTCGTTGGGGACGTGCACCAGGGGGCTCGACGGCTCGAGCACCGTGACGGGCGCGGTCTCGTCGGTCACGCGGTCGTGGGGCCGCGCGAGGGACAGCCGGTAGGGCGCGAAGCTGCCGTTCACGAACGGGTATTGCTGGTATTGCACGATCACGAGGCCGCCGACGCGGACGTAATCGATCAAGCGTCCGTTCGCGGCGACGAGCGCCGGCTCGGTCTCGTAGGCGCGGCTCCCGACGACGATCGCGTCGTAGTGCGACAGGTCCCCGCGTGAGAGCGTGTCGGGGCCGATCAACTCGACCGGGACTCCCACGGCCTGGAGCGCCTCGGGCACGCGGTCGGACGCGCCCCGGACATACCCGACACGCGTGAGCGCGGGGAGCGAAAGCCGGGCGGCGCGGAGCTCGACGGTCGAGGCATGAACCACCGGCCGGGGCTGGATGTGCGGGTAGTCGATGACCGTGAGCGCACCTTCGCTGCGCCCGCCGGTGGCGCCCGCCGCGGCCTGGAGCTGGTACACGCCGGGCCGCACGGCGGACGGCAGCGGCAGCGTCACCGTCAGGCTCTTGGACTCGTCCTCGCGCTGAAACGACAGACTCTCGGGCGGGAGCGCGGTCCAGCCCCTGGGCGGCGTGATCACGACCTGGGTCGCGACCGGCCCGCGCGCGCGGTTGGTCACGGTGACCGTGAAGCGGCGCGGCCCGGCAGCGGGACCGTCGATCGGCCAGACCACGCGCTCGGGGGTGACGCTCACGTCGAACGGCCGCGTCACGAAGATCGGCCGCCGCACTTCGCCGATTCCCTGGTCGCGGTAGCGGTACACCACGTCCCGCGCCAGCGTCACGGGTTGGCCCGCGATCGTGAGCCGCACCGTCATCGCGACGGGGGGAGGCTCGAACGGCTGCCCGCGCCACGCAGCCGGGACCCCGGTCCAATCGTACAGCGCGCCGGCGAGCGACCGGCGCAGGAAATAGGGTTGCGAGCGCGGTGCGTCGGCGGCGACGGTGACCGCGAAGCGACGCGTCGCAACCGATCCGGGCGCGACGGGGGAGGTCGCGGCGTCGAGACGCTCGACCTTCCAGCCCGCCGGCGCCGCCAGCTCGAGCCCGTCGAGCGTCACCACGGCCGACCCGGCGTTCCACACGCTCGTCTCGACCTGCACCCGCTCGCCGGGGATGACGATCCCGTCGTCGGCCACCCCGTCGACCGCCACGCCGGCCGCCATGGCCAACGTCTGGTCGAGCAGCGCACCCTGGCCCGAGTCCGCGTCGCCCAGCTCGCGCCGGGCGCGTGCCAGGAGCGGCGTGATCGCCTCCGGATGCGCCGGGCTCAACCGTGCCCGCGCCGAATCGATCAGCGCGGCGTAGCGCGCCTGGGCGGGGAGGATGGTGTCGACCCCTGAGAACAGGCCGTCCCCGTCCCGGGTCCCCCGTCCCGCGTCCCGCCATTCCACGAAGGCGAGGCGGTCGATGCTCGGCCCGGCCCGCTCGAGCTGCCCCATGTCCTGCGAGCGGTGCCGGCTGCGGCCGGCCATCGCGATCTGGTGGAACGAGCGGCCGCTCACCGGATCGAGCGCGCCGCCATCCAGGCGCACGGTGGTGCCGGTCGAGTCGAAGTAGGTCGCCCGATAGAACTTCACCGGCCCCCAGCTCGAGTCGCGCAGGGCTGCGAACGCCTGCCGGGCGACGAGGGCCGACACCTGGTGCTGCCCGTGCCCGTCCCGCGGCGTCCCGGTGAAAATCGCCACGACGATCTGCGGCCGGAACCGGCGGATCACCGCGATCACGTCCGCGAGCAGCGAATCACGCGGCCAGAAGCGCAGCGTTTCTTCGGCGGTCTTCGAGAAGCCGAAGTCGTAGGCCCGGGTGAAGAACTGGCGCGCGCCGTCGAGGCGGCGGGCGGCGAGCAGCTCTTCGGTACGGATGATCCCCAGCTCCGGGCCGAGCTCCGGACCGATGAGATTCTGGCCACCCTCGCCGCGGGTGAGCGACAGGTAGGCGGCCTGCACGCCCATCCCGCGCGAGAGAATCGTCAGGAGCTCCGTGTCCTCGTCGTCGGGGTGCGCGCCGATCACGAGTACGCGTTTGTTGGCACCCAGCTGGGCCAGCGCGCCCGCCAACGCCGCGACGCCGCCGGTGCCGGGCGGGGTGAACTGTCCCGCAGCCGGGCCGACGGCGCCAAGAAAGAGAGCGAGGCTAGTCCCGAGCGCGCGCCGCACTATGGCGAAACATACGTGACTCCGCCCTTCATAACGAACCGGACACGCTCGAGTTCCGAGACGTCTTTCAATGGATCGCCCGACACGGCGACGAGGTCCGCCGCCATGCCGGGGGCGACGGCGCCGAGATCGGCCTGGCCCAAGAGCTCGGCCGCGAGCGACGTGCCCGACTTGATCGCCTGCATCGGCGTCATGCCGTACTGCACGTAGTAGGTGAACTCCTGCGCCTGATTGAGCTCGGTCCAGGGAAAGCCGCCCACGTCGGTCCCTAACACGATCCGGACGCCCTTCTTCAGGGCTCGCGCGAACGCCTGGCGCTGGTGCTCGACCATCGGCCCCCAGGCCCCGCCGCGCGGAGCGGCGACATAGTGCGCCACCGTCACGGTGGGAACCCAGTAGACCGCCCTGGCCAGGAGCACGTCGCTGAGCGAATCGGTCATGCCGTCGCCGTGCTCGATGGTGTTCACGCCCGCCCGGAGCGCGGCGGCGATCCCGTCCGAGCCGATGGCGTGGGCGGCCACGCGCCGGCCGAGGCGGTGCGCTTCGTCCACGATCGCGCGCGCCTCGTCGTCGGTGAAGTTCACCCAGCTGTGCAGCACCGAGTCGGCTCCGAAGTAGTAGCGGCGATCGGCGTAGAACTTGATCCAGTCGGCGCCGTGGGCCACCTGCTGCCGCACCGCCAGGCGGGCGCCCTCGACGCCGTCCACCGGCTGCACGCCGTGCGGCAGCTCGAGCTCCCAGTTGTCCGACACGATCGGGTACATGCCGGTGGGCGCCATGGCGCGCGTGGACGCGAAGATGTGCGGCCCGGGGACCACGCCGCGGTCCACGGCGCGCTTCACGTCCACGTCCGCGTACATCGCGCCCTCCGTCTCCAAGTCGCGGATCGCCGTGAAGCCGTGCTCCAGCGCGATGCGCGCGTTGCGCGCCGCAAGGATGGCGCGGTACGCGGTGGACTGGTACAGCAGCTGCTCGTCGTACGACGCGGCCGTCGGGTCACCCTGCAGCAAGAGATGGGTGTGCGTGTCGATGAGCCCCGGCAGCACGGTCATCTGGGCGAGATCGATCACGCGGGCGTTCCTGGCCTGCGTCTGCACCTGAGCCAGAGCGCCGACCGCCTTGATGCGGTCGCCTTCGATCAGAATGCCCACGTTGCTGCGGGGGACGTCGGAGCGGCCGTCGATCAGGCGGCCAGCTTTCACGAGGATCGGCTGGGCGGGTGGAGGAGGCGGGGGCGCGGGCGGCGGAGTCTGTGCGGCCAAGGCGGTTCGCAGTGCCAGGGTGACGACGAGCGGCAACGAGTGGCGCATCGCAAGCTCCTCATGGTAGCGCGAGGCGAATCTCCCCCTGAGCGCGGGCCTGTCAAGGCGCTTAAGTTAGAGCAGGAGGTACCCATGGCCACTACCGTCACGCCTCGCGAGCGCAAGGTCAGCGCCGACGAGGCCCGCGAAGTCGCCGAGGCCGCGCGCGAGCACGAGTGGACCGCGCCCAGCTTCGTCCGGGATCTGTTCCTGGGCCGGCTGCGGCTCGACCTCGTGCACCCTTATCCCGAGCAGGATGCGGAGGAGATCCGCCGCGCTCAACCCTTCCTCGAGAAGCTGGAGCGGTTCCTGCGGGAGCGCGTCGACTCGGACCGCATCGATCGCGAAGGCGAAATCCCCGAGACGGTGATTCAGGGCCTGCGGGACCTGGGCGCGTTCGGCATCAAGATTCCGCGGGAATACGGCGGCCTCGGCCTGTCGCAGCTCTCCTACATGCGCGCCATCGAGCTGGTGTCCTCGATCGACGGCTCGATCACCGCGCTCCTCTCCGCACATCAGTCCATCGGCGTGCCGCAGCCGCTCAAGATGTTCGGCTCCGACGAGCAGAAGCAGCGGTACTTCCCGCGCCTCGCCAAGGGAGCCATCTCCGCGTTCGCGCTGACGGAACCGGGCGTCGGGTCCGATCCCGCCGCCATGGAGACCATGGCCGTCCCGAGTGAGGACGGACAGGCGTGGATCCTGAACGGGGAAAAGCTGTGGTGCACCAACGGCACGAAGGCCGAGCTGATGGTGGTGATGGCGCGGACGCCGTCGAAGATGGTCAACGGGAAAGAGAAGCGACAGATCACGGCGTTCATCGTCGAGACCGCCTGGCCCGGCGTGAAGGTGGAGCACCGCTGCCACTTCATGGGGCTCAAGGCCATCTACAACGGCGTGATCTCGTTCAAGAACGTCCGTGTGCCGCGCGAGAACGTGCTGTGGGGCGA
Source organism: Gemmatimonadota bacterium (assembly GCA_003222155.1). Lineage (GTDB taxonomy): Bacteria > Gemmatimonadota > Gemmatimonadetes > Gemmatimonadales > GWC2-71-9 > AG41. The sequence continues at coordinate 25,437 of QHUU01000072.1, forward strand.
GGGCAAGGGCCTGAAGCTCGCCCTGATCACGCTGAACACGGGGCGCCTGACGCTCCCCATCTCGTCGGTGGCGGCCGGGAAGCGCTGCCTCGAGATCTCGCGTCGCTGGTCGAGCGAGCGGGTGCAATGGGGTCGCCCCATCGGCAAGCACGACGCGATCGCCCAGAAGATCGGCGCCATGGCGGCCAACACGTTCGCGATGGAGGCCGTGGCCGAACTGTGCGGCGCCATGGCCGACCGCGGCGGCTACGACATCCGCCTCGAAGCCGCGATCGCCAAGCTGTACAACTCCGAGGCCGGCTGGCGCATCATCGACGACACGGTCCAGATCCGCGGCGGCCGCGGCTACGAGACGGCCGACTCACTGCGTGCCCGGGGAGAGCGGCCGGTGGCGGTCGAGCGCATCATGCGCGACTTCCGCATCAATTTGATCTTCGAGGGGTCGAGCGAGATCATGCACCTGTTCATCGCCCGGGAGGCGGTGGACAAACACCTCCAGGTGGCGGGCGATGTCGTCCTGCCGGGCAAGACGCTGGGCCAGCGGCTGCGCGGGCTGGCGCGGGCGGGCCTGTTCTACGCCTGGTGGTATCCGTCCCGCTTTCTGGGCTGGGGATTCTGGCCCAAGTACGCGGAGTTCGGGCCGCTCGCGCGCCACGTCCGGGCCGTGGAGCGCGGGGCCCGGCGCCTGGCGCGGGGCGTGTTCCACGCGATGGTGCGGTTCGGACCCAAGCTCGAGTACCGCCAGGGCGTGCTGTTCCGGCTGGTGGACGTCGGAGCGGAGCTGTTCGCCATGGCGGCCGCGTGCGCGCGGGCGCAGTGGCTGCTGCAGCACGATCCCGCCGCGGGCCGCCGCGCCGTGGACCTCGCCGATCTGTTCTGTCGCCAGGCGAGCGCGCGGGTGCGCGGCAAGTTCCGCGAACTGCGCCACAACACGGACGCCCGTGGCTATCGGGTGGCCCAGGAAGCGCTGGCCGGGGAGCATCGGTGGCTGGAGCGGGGGATGGTGGAGCTGGAGTGATCGTTATACGACGCCACGACGCCACGTTGCACGAAAAGGCGCCTCAGTCTTGTAACGTGGCATCGTGGCGTCGTGCAACGGTCTAGGCCGCCTGATGCGCGATCATGATGCTCCGCAGCCGCTCGGGCGTCTCGCCTGATACGTCGCCGTACGGCGTGGGGTGCCCGCCCGCGTCCATCACCACCGTGGGACACGCGAACTCGTAGCCGCGGGCGGCGATGCGCTCCGCCGCGGGTTGACTCGCGACCGGCGTGGCGATCACCACCTGCTTCGCACCCAGCTGCTCGGCCACCTTGGCGGCCGCCAGGACTCTCCATGGGTACGCCACCTGCCCGTCCACGATGACCGCGATGCGGCCCGCCAGCTTCTTCACGGGCCGCTGCGTGCGGTACAGGATCAAGTCCTGGCTGATGCGCGCGCGCGACTCGTCGATCGCGCTGGCCAGCTTGTCCATGAGGGCTCCCCCCGGCTGAAAGTCCGGGTCCATCTCCGAGGGCGCCGACTCGGCGATGGCCCCGATGGGCGCGAGGTTGGACCCCAGCTTGATGAACGCCGCCACCAGGACGTCGAACTGCGCCCCCATCGCCTTGGCCGCGTTGGCGGCGATCTCCACCCCCTCGGGCGTGATGCCGAGCAGGATGCACCCGATGTAGCCGCGGGCCGCGAGCTGCTGGCCCAGCAGGGCTCCCGCCCCCGAGCGCGTGGGGTAGAGCGGCGGACGTTTGGGCGAAGCGGGCTGGGTCATGAGGTGCCAAGATAGGCGGCTCCGTTATCTTTCTCCAGCCTTTACCAGGACCCGCACCGCGTGCCGAAGAACACCCTCTCGGTCACCGACAACCGCACCGGCAAGCAATATGAGCTCCCGATCGACAGCGGGACGATCCGGGCTGTCGATCTGCGCCAGATCAAGCTGGCCGAGGGAGACCAGGGCCTCGAGACGTACGACCCGGGCTTCCTGAACACGGCGGCGTGCCGCAGCGCCATCAGCTTCATCGACGGCGACAAGGGCATCCTGCGCTACCGCGGGTACCCGATCGAGCAGCTCGCCGAGCGGAGCACGTTCCTGGAGTCGGCGTATCTGCTGCTGAACGGCGAGCTGCCGTCCGCCGCGGAGCTCGATTCGTGGGTGTTCAACATCACGCACCACACGATCGTGCACGAGAGCATCAAGAAGTTCATCGACGGATTCCATCACGACGCCCACCCCATGGGGATGTTCGTCAGCACGGTCGCGGCGCTGTCGACGTTCTACCCCGAAGCGAAGCACATCCACGACGAGACGTCGCGCCGCAACCAGATCTTCCGGCTGATCGCAAAGGCGCCCACGCTGGCGGCGTTCGCCCACCGGCATTCGGTGGGCCTGCCGTACGCGTACCCCGACAACGACCTGTCGTACACGGGGAATTTCCTCAACATGATGTTCAAGACCACCGAGGTGAAGTACGCGCCGAACAAGACCCTCGAGCGGGCCCTGGACGTCCTGTTGATCCTGCACGCCGATCACGAACAGAACTGCTCGACCAGCGCGATGCGGGGCGTGGGCTCGTCGCACGCCGATCCCTACTCGGCGATGGCGGCGGCGGCGGCGGCCCTGTACGGACCGCTGCACGGCGGCGCCAACGAAGAGGTCCTGAAGTCGCTGCGCGAGATCGGTTCCAAAGACCGCATCCCCGCCTACATCGACCGCGTGAAGCGGGGCGAGTTCCGGCTGTTCGGGTTCGGTCACCGGATCTACAAGAACTACGACCCGCGCGCCACGATCATCAAGCGGATCGCGGAGGAGGTGTTCGACGTCACCGGGAAGAACCCGCTCATCGACATCGCCGTCGAGCTCGAGCGCATCGCCCTGCAGGACGACTACTTCGTGTCCCGCAAGCTCTACCCCAACGTCGACTTCTACTCCGGGATCATCTACGAGGCGATGAAGTTCCCGATCGACATGTTTCCCGTGCTGTTCGCGATCGGACGCACGCCGGGGTGGCTCGCCCAGTGGCAGGAGATGCTGCTCGACAAGGATCAGAAGATCGCCCGGCCACGGCAGATCTACACGGGTCCCGAAAAACGGGACTACGTTCCCATCGAGCACAGAGGCTAAGGGCGTCAAGCAAAGGCGTCGCGCAAAGACGCCGCGAAATCGTCACGCGACCCCGTTAGCGCCGGCGGCGTCCCCCGCTGCGGGCGCGAACAGATCGGCCCTGTTTGGGCACCTCGAGCTGCAGCGGCCGTGGCTGCAGGGGTTTCACCGACGGCTCGAATCCCGCGATCACCTCGCGCGGAAACGTCTGACCCACCAGCTTCTCGATATCGCCCATCAGCAGCCACTCGTCGGGCGAGAGCAGCGTCAGGGCGAGCCCGCGCGCGCCGGCCCGCGCCGTGCGGCCGACGCGGTGCACGTACACTTCGGGGTCGTGGGGCACGTCGAAGTTGACGACCATGCGGATCCCGTCCACGTCGATCCCCCGGGCCGCGATGTCGGTGGCGACCAGCACATCCGCTTCGCCCGAGCGGAACGCGTCCAGGGTCCGCGTGCGGTGGCTCTGGGCCTTGTCGCCGTGAATGGCGTGCGCCGGAATGCCCTCGCGCCGCAGGAACGTCACCAGCTTGTCCGCCCCGTACTTGGTGCGGGTGAATACGAGCGTCTGCCCGGCCGGCTTCGCCTGCAGGATGCGCGCGATCACGCCGCGCTTCTGCAGCTTGTCCACCGCCACGACGACGTGCTCGATCCCCTCCGCGGGCTTGGCGCGGCGGCCGATCTCGACGGAGGCGTGCCCATCGAGCGCCCGCCGGGCGAGCGCATCCACTTCGGGCGAGATGGTGGCGGAGAAGAGCATGGTCTGACGGCGCGCGGGGAGCGCGGCGAGGATGCGCCGCACGTCCGGCGCGAAGCCCATGTCGAGCATGCGGTCGGCCTCGTCCAGCACGAGCACCTCGAGCCGCGAGAAATCGACGTGCCCGCGCTCCATGTGGTCGAGCAGGCGGCCCGGCGTCGCGACCACGATATCCACGCCTCGCGTGAGGGCCCGGGTTTGGGGCTCCATGCCCACGCCGCCGTACACCGCCGCCGCGCTCACGTCCAGATGCCGGCCGTACGCGCGCGCGCTCTGCAGCACCTGCTCGGCGAGCTCGCGGGTCGGAACCAGCACGAGGGCCCGCAGCACGTGCTTGGCGCCGTTGCGCGTGAGGCGCTGCAGGATCGGCAGCATGAAGGCCGCCGTCTTGCCGGTCCCGGTCTGCGCCGAGCCGATCAAGTCGCGGCCTGCGAGGGCGAGGGGAATCGCTTCCTGCTGGATGGGGGTGGGTTGCTCGTAGCCTTCGTCGGCCACGGCGCGCACCAGCTCGGGCACGAGCCCGAGGGATGTAAATGGCATTACTGATTGCGTCCTTTCGCAATACACACACACGCACGCTGCCGGTGGCTCATGCCACCGCGCTGCAGCGTCACTCTCGTTTTGAACCTGGGGAATGAGACCGGGCGTGTGTACAGCGCCGGAACCCGCTCCTGAGCGGGACCGTCCTTCGGAAGGATGTCAGCTCGCGGTTCGAAAGAACGATAACGACGTCGCGCACAGACGTCAAGTAGAGACGTAGCACAAGAGCGTATCACGGAGGCGTCACGCGGAGGCGCCTCCGCGCGACGTCTTCGTGCTACGTCTCCGTGCTACGTCTCTACTTGACGCCTTTCGGCTCTTGATCCCACCACCACATGCGTGGAAGGGGACGGGAGCGCGGCCAGATCTCGTCCAGCGTTTCGCCTTCGTACAGCCGCCCGTTCTTCATCACGTAGCGGATCTTCTCAGTGTTGTGAATGTCCTCGAGCGGATTCGCGTCGAGCACGATCAAGTCGGCGAGCTTGCCGGGCTCGAGCGAGCCCAGGTCCTTGTCCATGCCGATGCCGTAGGCGCCGTCCATGGTCCCGACGCGCAGCGCTTCGCGCGGCGTCATCCCGCCGCCCGTCATGGCCCAGAGCTCCCAATGACACCCCAGCCCGTCCAGCTGGCCGTGGCACCCCATGCCGACATTGCCGCCGGCCCGGAGCACGGCGGCCGCGGACGCGGCGATGCGCGGAAACACGTACTGGTTCTCACGGAACCACGGCCGCCGCTCGGCCCGCTGGTCGATCTCCTCGTGGGGGATGAAGCGCCGGATCTTCGGGTTGTCGTGAATGTCGTAGCGTTCGTAAAAATAGTTCTCGCTGAACGGCCCGCCGTACGACACCAGCAGCGTCGGGGTGTAGGTGATCCCCGACTGCGCCGCGAGCTGCACGGCGTCCGAGTACAGCGGCATGATCGGAAAGGCGTGCTCCGACCCCGGATAGCCGTCCAGCTGGACCGTCTGATTCATTTTGAAGTCGAGCCCGCCTTCGATCGTGGGCATGAGGCCCAGCTCCTTGGCCGCCATGATCACCCACTGCCGCTGCTTGCGGTTCCCCGCCATGTACTGCTTGATCGTGTGCGTGTGGTAGAACTCGCTGTAGCGCTTCAGGGTGTTGCGGACGTCGTCCAGGCTGGTCCAGTTCTCCTCGAGGAACGCACCGAATACGCCCGGCCCGGTGTGATAGATCCGGGGGCCGAGCAGATCGCCCGTCTCGACCTGATCGGCGTAGGTGAGCACGTCCGTGGTGGCCGTCTGCGGATCGCGCGTGGTGGTGACGCCCCACGCGAGATTCGCGAGATATTTCCACACTTCGGTCTCGTGGATGCCCCACGTGGGCCAGGGGTGGGCGTGGATGTCGATCAGCCCCGGGATGATCGTCTTGCCGGCCACGTCGATGACGCGCGCCCCGGCCGGTGCCGCGCACGTCGCGGCCACGCACCCGATGCGGTTGTCGGTCACGACCAGGTCGCCCTTCTCGATCAGCTCGTCACCCTTCATCGAGACGATGCGCGCGCCGCGCAGCACGACCGACCCCCGGGGCACGTCGCGCGACACGCGAATCGCGACGTCGATGCGCTCGCCCTCGTACGCCGGCAGCTTGGCGAGCGAATCCACCCGCGCCTTCCCCGCCGAATCGGGCTTTTCCTTGGTCGCCTGCTTGAGCGAGTCGGCGCGGATCGAGTCGGCGCGGGCCTTGGCCTTGGCGAGCGAATCACCCAGGGTGGGGCTGTACCGGAAGAAGCTGCGCCCTACCGACCAGTAGACGGTTTTCCCGTCGGGCGCCCAGCCGATGAAGTCGCCGCCGACGCGCGTGAGCCGGTGCACCGGAAACGGTGCCGCCGCCGTGTCCGCCACGTTGATCGCCGGCGGCGTGGCGCCCACCAGCGGCAGGGTGACGAGGTACACGTAGTTGCTCGACGTCGCGAGCACGCGCCCCGAGTCCGGCGCGATCAGGATCTCGTCCGCCGGGAACGGCTCGGGGTTGGGTGCGAAGTTGGGCGTGAAGCCCGTGACCTTGATGTGCACGCGGCGGTCGGTGCCGTCGTAGCGCACCGACACGAGACCTTCGTTGGCCTCGTACAGGTATATCCGGCTCGTGTCCCGGCTGAACTGCGGGCGGCCGCCGCCCGCGATGGGCGTGATGCGCGTGGGCGCGCCGCCCGCGGCGGGCAGCCAGTCGAGCTCGTAGCCGGGCCCGAAATGCTCCGCCACTCGAGGGCCGCGCGGCCCTTTGATCACCACGATGCGCTGGCCGTCGGGCGACCAGACGGGGTGATCGTAGAAGGCGGGGTCGGGCGTGAGTCGCTGCCCCTTCGCGCGGCCGTCCGCACGGATCTTCTGGACGTACCCGCCCTGGTCGGTCCACGTGACGTAGGCGATCCACTGCCCGTCGGGCGACCACGCCGGCACCTGCTCGTGCACGCCATCGCTCGTCACCCGGCGGGGCGTGCCGGCCGGCAGGTCCATCACGTACAGCTTGTCGAGCGCGCTGAACGCCAGCCGCCTCCCGTCGGGCGAGGGGCTCGCGTCCCGGATCTGCTTCACGAGCACGTCGCCCGTATCCACCCGCGTCTCGAACCGCACCAGCGGCCCCAGGTCCTGGTGCACCTTGACCGTGAACGGGATGGGCGCCGCCTGACCGGACGGCACGTCCACACGCCAGATCTTCCCGCCGTACGACACGACGAGCGCCCTCGAGTCGGGCGTGAACGACGATCCCGGCAGGAGGTCGCGCGTGAAGCGCGACTCCTGATCGTCGCGTTGCACCGGGTAGACGAGCCAGCGCTCGTCGCCCGACGACAGGTTGCGCAGCCGCAGGCCCGTTTCCGCATCGTAGCGTGTCGCGTAGACGAGCCACCGGCCATCGGGCGACAGCACGGGACGCATCGCGCTGCCGTACAGATCGGTCTGCGGGAATACCTTGCCGGTGCGCCGGTCGTAGATGGCGAGCTCCCACTCGGGCAGATCCAGGTTGTACCCGAACCCGCCCCGGTGGCGGGCATACCACAGATAGCGCCCATCGGGCCCGAACGCGGCGCCCAGCGCGTTGTTCTGCGTGCCGCGCCCCGGCGGCCCGGGCGCCGGCCCCTTGTCGTCCTTGGTGAGGCTCACCCCGCTGCCGCCGTCTTTGTGGTACAGCCAGATCTCGTACACGCTGCCGATCGGCATCGACGTCTTCGACGCCACCACGTACTGCCCGTCGGGCGTCCACTCGGGCGAGGCGTAGAGGTTCTTGTCGCCCTTGGTGAGCGCCCGCGGGTTCGAGCCCTCGGCGTCGCACAGCCACACGTTCTCGGAGCCCGAGCGGTCGGAGAGGAACACGATGGTCTTGCCGTCGGGGGAATAGCGTGGCTGCGAGTCGAACGCCGGTCCCGCGGTGATGCGCTTCGCCTCGCCCCCCGTCACGGGCATCGTGTAGAGGTCTCCCAGCAGCTCAAACACGATGGTCTGTCCATCGGGCGACACGTCGAGCGACATCCAGGTCCCTTCCGAGGTCGTGAAATCGACGCTGCGGGTGGTCTTCAAGGGCAAGGAGTCTGGCCGCTGGGCGGCGAGGGACAGGGACGGGAGGACGGCGGCGACGAGCGGCGCGACAAGCAGCCTGCGGATCACGAGACCTCGGGCGAGAAACGAGGGGTAGAACGTGAAGGCGTCGGGCGAACCCGTCAAGCGAAGGCGTCCTGCGGGGACGTGGGTGGTTGACAAATCCGGTACGCCCTGCGATCATTCCCCCCGAGCGAACACGAACCAGAGACCGTTGCGAGGACCTGGGCTGCCGCCCCGGTCCTTCACTGTTTCTGGCGCTCTCACACGGAGACCCGGATGGAAGTGACCGTAGGCGACGGCGACAGACTGGAATACGTTCTGAAGAAATTCCGCCGTCAGATCACGAAAGCCGGACTGTTTCAGGACATGAAACGGAAGCGCTTCTATGAGAGCCCGGGCGCTCTACGGCGACGGAAAGACAAGGCAGCGGCACGCCGCAAGGTGAAGTCCGCACGACGTCGCGAACACCATTAAGTCAGGAGTACCAGCAAGATGGCACGCATCACCGGTATCGTGAAGTGGTTCAACGACGCGAAGGGGTTCGGTTTCATCACGCCGGAGAACGGCGAGAAGGACTGCTTCGTCCACCACACCGCGATCCAAGCGCAGGGGTTCAAGTCGCTCGCCGAGGGCGAGCGGGTCGAGTTCGACGTCGTGCAGGGTCAGAAGGGTCCGGCGGCGCAGAACGTCGTGAAGCTGTAAACCGGCCTCTGGTCGGAGTAGAAAAACGGCGCCGTCCCTTGGGACGGCGCCGTTGTCGTTTCCAGGGCCGCTACCGCAACACAATCCGCATCGCGTGCGTCTCGAGGTCGATGTCCCAGGTGTTGATCCGCGGCCGCAGGAACTCCTCGCAGTCGCGCGGCGTGAGCGACGCCGAATCGGCGTCCAGAAACTCGAGCAGCCGCATCCGGGCCTCGAGGTAGGTGCAGCCGTCGCGGGTCGCGGCCATCCGCAGCCCCACTTCGTCCTCGAGCTTACGGTTCACGAACCCCTGCGCCACGGACAAGAGCCGGCCCACGATCACCGTCTCGAGCGCACCACCATCGGGCCGCGCCAGCCGGCGCAGCACCACACGCTGCCGGTCGGGGGCGCACAGCTCCAGCAGCTGGCGGCTCACCCGCGGGTCGGGCCGTCCCGCCGCCGCCGCCGACGCCCGCTCGGCGCGGGCGCAGGTCGGCAGGTCGTTGCGGTGCAACCGCAGGAACTTGGTCATCGGCGTATACAGATCGCTCCGGCTGGGCGCCGGCGGGCGGCGGCGACCGGCCACCAGATCCGCCATGTAGTCCTCGGATACCTTCACCGCCTCCGCGAGCTCGCGCGGAGTGCGCTTGAGTTCGCGCAACCGGCGCCGGAGGAGCAAGCTGACCTTTACGGGATTCTTGAGGGGCGACGCAGCAGGCATCTCGTCGGGCTCCTTTCGTACGGCACAAGAAACGGCCCACGGAGTGCGATGCGGCGCCGGCACACCGCGGGCCAATGTGCATAAATATAGCTACGACAGCGCGTTATTGGTACCCCTCGGGGGCGGCGCTCCAGTGCGGCGCTGGCGCAGCAGCACCAGGGAGCCCACCACGATGATCACCGCAAAGCTGAACCACTGGACGACATAGGACAGGTGGGGGCCGTCGCTCAGCTCGGGCAGGGGCCAGCGCGTGAGACCGGGCGGTAGAGGACGGTAGAGGGCGGTAGAGGAAGGTAACTCCTGGATCACAATGGGAAGGACGCCGTACGGCAGCGAATCCCGGAGCGCGGCGGGGTCCACGTCCCCCCGGGCTCGCGGAGCGGACATGCCCAGCCCGACGACGATCGCACTGTCCCCTTCCCGGTACGCCACCTGGTCCACGTGGTATCCGTCGGGCGACGGCGCCCAGCCGCGATCGACCAGCACCGCGCTGCCGTCGGGAAGGCGGAGTGGGGTGACGAAATCCACGCCCGGGACGCCCTCATAGCTCCGGCCGTGCCACAGGCGCTCCCGGGCGTAGTCGAACACACCGCGCGCGCGCAGCCGGCGGTCGCGCAGGGAATCGAGCGGCAACCACGCCCGGAGGTCCAGTTCGGGACGGGCACGGGCAGCCGCGACGAGCGCGTTGTGCGCCCGGCGCCCACGCAACCTGCTGAGCTGCCAAAAGCCGGCTGCCACACACCCGCCGGCGATGAGAACCGCGCCCACGAAGGCGACGCGGTCGCGCCGGTCGATGCTCATGGGGTCACGGGCGTCATCCGGTGCGCCGGAGGAGCGCGAGCTTTGCGGCCCGTGACAGGCGGCGCAGGGCGGCCTCGCGCCGCAGGGCGGCTGGCCGGTCGGGCTGGTGCTCCTGATACACGAGGCGGACGGGAAGCCGCGTGCGGGTATAGGCGCTCGCCGTTCCCGCCTTATGCCGCCGCAAGCGCCGCGAGACATCGGTGGTGATGCCGGTATAGAGGGAACCGTCGCGGCAACGGAGCATGTACACGGTCCACACCCGTCCCTCGTCCCCCTTCCCTCTTCCCTCGCCTCTAGGCCTCGAGCTTCGCGTCCAAGGTGATCTGGGGAATTCCGGCCAACGCCTTCGACACCGGACAGCCGCGCTTCGCCTCCTCGGCGGCCTTCTGAAACCCCGCCTGGTCCAGGCCGGGCACCTTGCCGCGCACGGTGAGCGCCATTTTCGTGATCTTGGGCGCGCCGTCGACCATGTCCATGGTGCATGCGGCCGTAGTCTCGACGCGCGTCACGGGCTTGCCGGCCTTCTCCAGTCCCGCCGAGAGGGCCATGCTCAGGCAGGCCGCGTGCGCTGCGGCGATCAGCTCCTCGGGGTTGGTGCCCTTCGCCCCTTCGAACCGCGTGGCGAAGGTGTAAGGCCCGCTGAACGCGGCGCTCGCGGCGCGGAAGTTTCCCTTGCCGTCCTTCAGCTTGCCTTCCCAGACGGCGGTGGCTTGACTCGTGGGCATCGGCTCGACTCCTCGCGGATGGTGAGACGCGTGAAATCTGGCGGAAGCGTCGGCCGGACGCTACGCTTATTTGTGCGAGAGAGGAGCCCACCCATGGCCACGAAGAAACGACCCCGACGCCCGGCCAAGCGGCCGGCGCCCCGGCGTCCCGAGCGCCTGCAGCCCGAGTCCTTGCGGCTCCGCTCCCTGGCGGTGTCGCTCACGGTGAACGACCTGAGCCGGAGCCTCGCCTGGTATCGCGACATCCTCCGCTTCACGGTGGGCGAGCGCTGGCAGGACAGCGGCCAGCTGCGGGGTGTTCAGCTGAAGGCGGGGAGCTGCGATCTCATGCTGAACCAGGACGACTTCGCCAAGGGACGCGATCGCAAGAAAGGCGACGGCATGCGTATCTGGCTCTCGACCGCGCAGGACATCGAGGATCTCGCCGCGGGAATCGCCACGCGCGGCGGGCACCTGGATCACGCGCCGCAGGACATGCCGTGGGGCGACCGCGCCTTCGCGATCACCGATCCGGACGGGTTCAAGATTACGGTGATTCAGGAGTAAGAGCCGCGCTCGCCGGGCGACGCTTGCGCATTGCGCTGCTCACCTCCAGCCGGTTCTGGCGGGGCTCGAGCAATGTCTTCGCCGTACTGGGACGCGGACTCGCCGGCCGCGGTCACACGACGACGGCCCTCGTGGCCTATGAGCCGCTGGTCGGCGGTTTCCAAGCTCGCGGCCTGAGCGTACGGAAGCTGCCGGTCGGTCACACGAGCCTCGCGGGCGCCCGCGCCCTGCGGCAAGCCCTCGGCAAGGCGGAGCTCGCCGCCGACGTGGTGCTCGTGGACCGAGCCCGCGACATTCGCCTGGCCGCGTTCGCCTCGGTCGGCACAGCGCTCAGTGTCATCTACTGTATCAGCACGCCCCGCCCACCGCGCGACCTGCTGACGCGCCTCGCCTTCCGGCGCGTGGCATTGACGGTGTTCCTCACCAGGCAGCTGGCGCAGCGCGGGCTCGCCGAGGCGCCGTTCCTGCGGCGCGCCGCACATCGGGTGATCCCGAACGGCGTAGACTGCGACCTGTTCCGCCCGGACGAGACGGCGGCGCGGGCGTTCCGCCAGCGCCACGGCCTGGGCGACCGGCCGATCCTGGTCGCCGTGGGCGCGCTCGAGATCGAGAAGCGGTGGGACCTGCTGCTCGAGAGCCTCGCGCTCCTGCCGTCACCGGCCCCGCCTGTGGTCTTGTGCGGCGCCGGCGCCCTCGAGGGCACGCTCCGGGCGCAGGCGCGACGGCTCGGCGTGGACGTGCGGTTCATCGGCGAGGTAGACCCGGCGCAGCTCGTCGGGGCGTACAACGCGGCCACGTGCGTCGTGCACACGCGCCCCGACGAAGTGTTCGCGCTGGCGTTGATCGAGGCCCTCGCGTGCGGGCGGCCCGTGGTCGCAGCGGCCGGCGGCGGGACGCCGGAGCTCGTGGGCGACGCCGGCGTCCTGGCGCCGCCTGCAGATCCCGGCGCGTTCGCCCGCCTGCTGCGGGACCTGCTGGGCGACGACGGGCGCCGCGCGGCCCTGGGGACCGCCGCGCGGCGCCGCGCGGTGGCGCTGTTTTCTCGCGACCGCATGGTGCGGGACTACGCGGAGGCGCTGGAAGCGTTGTGTGACGCGACGCGCGGCTAGTGCAGGCCGCTGCCGCCGGCGAGCTGCTTGACCAGATCCCCGATCACCGCCTTGGCGTCGCCGAACAGCATCCAGGTGTTGTCCTGCACGTACAGCTCGTTGTCGATGCCGGCGAAGCCGGGGTTCTTGCTCCGTTTGATGGCGAGCACCGTCTTGGCTTTGTCGGCGTCGATGATGGGCATGCCGTAGATGGGACTGCCCTTGGCGTAGCGCGCGGCCGGGTTCACGACGTCGTTGGCGCCGATCACGAGCGCCACGTCGCACTGCGGCATGTCGGGATTGATCTCGTCCATCTCGACCAGCGCGGTGTACGGAATGTTCGCTTCCGCGAGCAGCACGTTCATGTGGCCCGGCATGCGCCCCGCCACCGGATGAATCGCGAACTTGACGGTGATGCCCCGCTTGGTGAGCTGATCGTACAGCTCGCGCACCTTGTGCTGGGCCTGGGCGACGGCCATGCCGTATCCCGGGATGACGACGACAAGGTTCGCCTGCTCGAGCAGCTGCGCCGCGCCCTCCACCGTTTCCTGCTTCCAGGCTTTTTGCTCTCCGATGGCCACCGTCTTCTGCACCGTCCCGAACGCCCCGAACAGGACGTTCGTGAACGACCGGTTCATCGCCCGGCACATGATGATCGAGAGGATCAGGCCGCTGGACCCGTCCAGCGCGCCCGCGGTCACGAGCAGCTTGTTGTTGAGCACGAAGCCCATCGCGACGGCCGAGAGCCCGGCGTAGGAGTTGAGGATGGAAATGACGGTGGGCATGTCGGCGCCGCCGATCGGGATGATGAGCAGCACGCCGAACAGCACGGCGAGTCCGACGATGGCGTAGAAGGCCTGTCCCGACCACGGCGCCGCCGGGTGCAGCACGACCAGCACGCCCAGGGCCACCGCGAGCGCCAGCACGCCGATGTTGACCACGTTCTGCCCCGGATAGGTCACGGGGCGCTGCGGGATCCACTTGACCTCCTGCAGCTTGCCCGCGGCCATGAGGCTCCCCGTGAAGGTGAGAAACCCCAGGATCACCTCCGCAACGATGGCGCTGGTGCGGAACGTCGTGAGCTGCGCCGGATTTTCGGTGAGGCCGAGGACGTATTCCGCGCTGCCGACCAGTCCGGCGGCGAGCCCGCCGAACGCATGCGACAGCGCGGTCCGCTGGGGCACCGCCGTGAGCGGCACGAGGGAGAGGGGGACGCCGACGATGAATCCGGCGACGATCGCCAGGCCGATCCAGCCGTGGTGGACGATCTCCGGCTGGATCCACGTCGCCCCCACTGCGATCACCATGCCCGTCACGCCCGCCACCACGCCGTGGCGGGCCGTCTTGGGGTCGTTCATCCAGTGCAGCGAGAAGATGAACAGCGCCGTCGCGAGGACGGCGGCCGCCTGGGCGATCGCGTGGATCATTGCTTCTTGAACATCTTGAGCATCCGGTCCGTGATCAGAAACCCGCTCACGATGTTGGTCATGGAGGCGAACAGCGCCACCGCCCCGATCACGCGAATCGTCGTCGGGTAGTCGGCGCCTGCCACCACGATCGACCCCACCACGGCGATGGCCGAGATCGCGTTGGTGAGCGACATGAGCGGCGTGTACAACAAGCGGGACACGCGGCGAATCACACCCAGCCCGATGAACGTCGCCAGCACGAACACGAACACCATGGACCCGTAGTCGGTCATGACTTCCGCACCTCCCCGGCGTGGGTGACGCAGGTCTCGCGAATGATCTCGTCGTCGAAATCCACGACGAGCTTGCCGTCTCGCGTCACGTGCAACAGGAAACTGGCAATGTTCCTCGCGTACATCTGGCTGGCGTGCAGCGGCAGGGTGCTCGGCAGGTTGAGGGGTCCGAGGACCACGACGCCGTCGCGGCGCACCTCGCGTCCGGGCTCGGTCACCTCGCAGTTGCCGCCCGTCTCGGCCGCCAGATCCACGATCACCGCGCCCGGCTTCATGCCCCGCACGGCGTCGGCCGTGATCAGGATCGGCGCGCGCTTGCCGGGAATCGCCGCGGTCGTGATCACGACATCGGCGTCCTTCACGTGCTGCGCGATGAACGCCAGCTCGCGGCGGTGGGTCTCCTCGGAGAGCTGCTTGGCGTAGCCGCCCGCGGCCTCCGCCTGTTCGGCGATCTCGAGCTGCAGGAATTTCGCGCCCAGGCTCTCCACCTGCTCCTTTACGGCCGGGCGCACGTCGAACGCCGACACCACCGCGCCGAGCCGGCGCGCCGTGGCGATCGCCTGCAGCCCCGCCACGCCCGCGCCCAGCACCAGCACGCGCGCCGGCGCCAGCGTCCCGGCCGCCGTCACGAGCATCGGGAAGAGCCGGCCGGCGGTCGTGGCCGCGAGCAGGACGGCCTTGTAGCCCGCCACGGTCGCCTGCGACGACAGCACGTCCATCGGCTGGGCCCGTGTGATGCGGGGGAGCAACGCGAGACTGAACGCCGTCACGTGGCGCTTCGCGAGGGCGGCGACGACGTCGCGCTCCGCCGCCGGCTGGAACACCGCGACCAGCGCCGCTCCCTCGCGGCACAGCGCGACCTCCGCGATCGAGGGCGGCTGCACTTTGAGGACGACGTCGCTCCGCCCGAAGAGGTCGGCCGGCGTCGCGACCAGGGTGGCGCCCGCGCCGCGGTACGCGTCGTCGGGGAACGCCGCTGCGGCGCCGGCGCCCTGCTCCACGGCGACCTCGAGCCCGGCCTTCACGAGCCGTGCCGCCGTGTCGGGAACGAGCGCGACACGACGCTCGTTGGCCGCGGTCTCTTTCGGGACCCCGATCTTCATTCTCCGCTCCTCAGGAGATTCGGTGAGGGGTGGTGAGCGGCCCGTGAAAGACCCGTGAGAAGCCCGTGAGAGGCCCGGGAAGGGTCCCTACACCACCCTTCCCCGGCCTTTCACCGGCTTTCACGGGCCTTTACCGGTTCGGTAAGTTCCCCTTCTCCCGTGCTTGCGCCAACATCCGCTCCGTGAAGTCGAGCCGCTCGGCCAGCTCGCTCACCTGCGACTCGAGCCCCACCATGCGGTCCTCCAAGTCCGACACGCGGCGCTCCCCCGGGGGCGGATCCGCCTCGTCGCCGGCGACGTCCCAGCGCACCAGCCGCCGCCCGTCGGCGTCCCGGAAATCACCGGCCGCGATCACGACTACGTCGTACAGATACCAGATGCCCAACCCCCCGAGGGTGAGGCACATCCAGATGCCGCTCTGCACCCGACCGGTGTAGAAGCGGTGCAGCCCGAACACGCCGCCCACCACCGCGAGCCCCAGCGCCACGGCGCGGGAGCGCTCCGACACCGCACGCCCGCGCTCTTCCGGCTCGCCCGCCTCGTAGCGCGACACCGCGTCCGACGTCACGGTGAGAAGCGGCCGATCGACCCGCCCCGCCCGACCAGGGCGTCGAGCTCCTGACGCGGGATCACGCCGGCGCGGCGGGCCACTTCGCTGGCGTGCTGAAACACGATGAGCGTCGGGATGGCGCGGATGTCGAAGCGGCGCGTGGTCGCCGGATTGCGGTCGGTGTCGAGCTTGACGACCAGCACGTCGCCCTGGCGCTGGCGCGCGAAATCGTCCAGGATCGGCGCCATGATCTTGCAGGGGCCGCACCAGTCGGCATAGCCGTCCATGACCACGGGAACATCGGTGCCCTTGAGCACGCCGTCCAGCGTCGCGTCGGTCACCGCGATGGGCCGGTCGAGCAGGATCGGCCGCCCGCAGTTGCCGCACTTGGGGCGGTCGGCGATGCGCGTGAGATCCACCCGATTGAGGGTCGCGCAGAAGGGACAGGCGACGGTCGCGTGCTTGCCGTCTTCGGTGACGGACACTGCACACCTCCCTCGACGGTAATCTACATCTCGACGATGGCCTCCGCCTCGATCTCCACGAGCATCTCGGGGGCCACCAGCCGGCTCACCGCCACGAGCG
>QHUU01000019.1 GCA_003222155.1 Gemmatimonadota bacterium
GAATCGCCCTCCAGACCCACGCGGCTGAGGATGAACCGCCGGCCGTGGTCGTTCAGGTACAGCTCCTCCGGGCCGTAGTCGTTGGCCAGGAACAGGTCGGGCCAGCCGTCGCCGTTGAAGTCCGCCGCGGCGACCGCGAGGGTCCAGCGCGTGCTGCCCACGCCCATCCGATCCGTCACGTCTTCGAAGCGCCCGTGGCCAAGGTTGTGGAACAGGCGGTTCTTACCGCCGTTGGTCGCGAACTCGAAGCTGTTCTCCATGATGCGCGTGGTCTTGAGGTGCCAGAAGTCGATGTCGGAGCGGTAGTAGCCCGCCACGTACAAGTCGAGCAGCCCGTCCCGATCGTAGTCGACCCACACGGCCCCGTTCGCGTTCATCCACTGGCGCAACCCGGCGCTTGCGGTCACGTCCACGAAGTGGAGGTTGCCCATGTTCTTGAACAGCTGGAGGTAGCCCCACTTGTAGATCAACAAGTCCTCGAGCCCGTCGTTGTCGTAGTCGCCCCACACGGCGCCCATCGACACGCCTTCCCCCGGTCGGTTCACGTCCGCTAGCCCCGCGGCCGAGGCGACGTCCTCGAAGGTGCCGTTACCACGGTTCAGGTACAGCGCATTGGGATATCCGAACCGGCTGTTGGTGAAGTAGAGATCGGGCCATCCGTCGTTGTTCACGTCGGCGACCGACACGGCGGCACCGAGGGACCCGATGAGGGGAGCGATGTTATCGACGTTCGGGTCCAAGGTCGGCCCGTGATGCACGAAACCGATGCCCACCTGAGCAGCTACCTCGGCAAAGTGAAACCCCGGCGCGGCGGGATCGACGCCGGCGCGTTCTGCACGCCGGTTGAGAGCGACGACGAGGGTGATTGCGGCCAGGAACGCCACCGCCACGGCGACGCGGCGCCGGGGCGGGGGCGGGGGTGGGGGCGGGGAAATCACGGCGTGAACCTACCACCCGCCGCGCGCGCGACACAAGAAAGCATCTTGTCGGCGTGCCCGGCTCTGGTGATCTTCACGCCCGTGCGAATGAGACGTCTGGGCGGCATCGGATTGCTGCTGGTGGCCGCGTGCCGGGGAGCGGCGCCGGGTGGTGACCAGGCGAGAAGCGACTCGGCCCTGACAGCCCGGACCTGGGGCCTGGCGTACCTGCAACAGCATCAGCTGCCCCGCGCCGAGGCGGAATTCCAGAAGGTCATCGCCCTCGCCCCCGATCAGGCGCTCGGGTACGCCGACGTGGGCCTCGTCTACCTGCGCGAGGGCCGCGCGCGCGAGGCCGAAGCCCAGCTGCAACGGGCCGCCGCGCTCGACTCGGGCTCGAGCGACGTCGGGCTGATGCTGGCCGAGGTGTACCGGCTCACCGGCCGTGAGGAGGACGCGCGCAGGGAAATCGACCGGGTGCTGCGGCGCGATTCCAGCGACGTCCGGGCCCTGTATGCGCTCGCGCAGCTGGCCGCGCGGTCGGCCGACCCCGCGGAACGGCAGCGCCGGGAGAGCCTGCTGCGACACGTGATGGCCCGCGCGCCCGCGAATATCGTCGCCCGGCTCGAGCTCGTGGATCTGCTCCTGGCGCGCGGATCGGCCGGGGCCGCGGCCGGGGAGCTCGAGGCGTTGCAGCGACAGCTGCCGCACCCGCCGCGGGAGGCGGGGCGCTTCTTCCAGCGCGCCCTCGTGCTGGCGCGCACCGGTCGCGCGGCCGAAGCAGCGGCGCAGGCGACGCAGTTCCACCGCGCCATGCAGGTCACCGCGGCCTACCAGGTCGGTCTCGAGCGCCTGGGAAGTTCGAGCGTCTCGAGCGGCGCCGGCGGCGCACCCGGTACGTTCGTAGGCTATCCGGTCCTGACGTTCAATCCCAACATCGCCGTGCCCAAGGACGACCCGCGGGCCGTGGCCGCAGCCATCCGCTTCACGGATGTGACGGCGGGGAGCGGGCTCGAGGGAGTGCCGGCGCTCCCCGAGAGCCTGGCGAGCTCGCTCGAGCGCGCCGTGGCCCTGGCGGTGGGTGATTATGACGACGACGAGACCGAAGATCTGTTCGTCGCGGGCCACCTGTTCCGCGGTAACCTGGGGCGCTTCGTCGAGACCAGCGCGAGCGCGGGCGTGGCGCTGCGGGACCGGCCCGTCGCGGCGGCGTTTGGCGATTTCGACAACGACGGTCGACTCGACCTGTACGTCGCGACCACGGGGCGGGGATTGCTGCTTCGGAACGAGGGCGAGGGCAGGTTTCGCGAGCTTGCCGCGGCCGGTCTGGCCGATTCCGGATCGGTAGCCAAGGTCCTGTTCTCAGACCTGGACCACGACGGCGACCTCGATCTGTTCCTCGCGACGGGCGCCGGAAACCGCTCCTACCGCAACAACCTCGACGGCACGTTCCGCGAGATGGCCGCGCCGATGGGCCTCGCCATGCAGAGCAGTCGCGACGCCGCCGCGGGCGATTTCGACGGCGACGGTCGCACCGATCTCGTGGTCGTCGCCGCCGACGGGCGCGTCCGGCTGTTCCACAACCGCGGCCAGGGGCGGTTCGAGGACGTGACGCCGGCGAGCGGCCTCGCCGCCGTGAAGCACGCGGGCGCGGTCGAGCTCGGCGACTACGACAACGACGGGTTCCTCGACCTGTTTCTCACGTCGCTCGACGGCACCGACCCCGCGTTGTACCACAACAGGGGGGACGGGACGTTCGAGTTGGACGGGCGGACGAGCAGCCTGCGCCGCAAGCTCTCGGGCGTCGCAGGCCTGGACGCGGCATTCTTCGACTTCGACAACGATGGCCGTCTCGATCTGGTCGTGGTGGGGAAAGGCGGCGTGCGCCTGTTTCGCAACGACGCGACGCGAGGCTTCGAAGACTACTCCTCGATTCTCCCCGAGAGCCTGCGGGCCGGCCGGGCCGTCGCCGTGGCGGACATCGACCAGGACGGTGACCTGGACTTGATCGTGGTCGGCTGGGACGGACGGCCCCGGGTGCTCCGCAACGACGGCGGCAACGTGAATCAGTACGTGGACGTGCGCCTCGTCGCGCTGCGCCAGGGGAGCGGCAAGAACAACGGCTTCGGACTCGGGGCGACGGTCGAGCTGCGCGCGCGCGACCTGTACCAGCTGCGGCTCGCGAGGGGCGGCGTGACCCATTTCGGCCTGGGGCGCCGGCTCAAGGCCGACGTGCTGCGCGTGCGCTGGCCCAACGGCGTGTCGCAGACGGTCTACTATCCCGGCACGGAAGAAGACGTACTCGAACAGCAGCAGCTCAAGGGGTCATGCCCGTTCCTGTACGTGTGGGACGGCCGCGCCTTCACGTTCGCGACGGACGCCATGTGGAACAGCGCGCTCGGCATGCCGCTCGGCGTCATGACGCGAGAGGGCGGCATCATGTCCGCCTCCCCGCACGCGTCGCAGGAATACCTGCGCCTGCCGGGCGGGCTGCTGCGGCCCCGGGACGGACGTTACCAGGTGCGCCTCACCGAGGAGCTGTGGGAGACGGGCTATCTGGACGAGGCCCGGTTGCTGGCGGTGGACCATCCGGACTCGGTCCAGGTTTACGTGAACGAGCGGTTCGTGCCGGCGGGATCGTCTTCGCTCCGGCTCTACCAGGTCGCGCGTCCGCGCCTGCCCGTGGCGGCGACCGACGAGCTCGGCAACGACCTCCTGCCGGCGCTGCGGGCTCAGGACGACGTGTACGCGGCCCCCCCGACGCTGCGCCCGGCGCGCTACCAGGGCCTGACCGAGCTGCACGATCTCGTGCTCGACTTCGGGAACCTCGCGGGAAGGGACAGCGTGTTTCTCTTCCTCACCGGGTGGATCTATCCGACCGATGCGAGCATCAACTTCGCGCTCGCCCAGTCACCCGCGCTCCAAGTCATCCCGCTCCAGGTGCAGGTGAGGGACCCCGCGGGCCGGTGGCGAACGGTCATTCCCGACCTCGGCTTTCCGGCGGGGAAGAACAAGACCGTCATCGCGGATCTCACCGGAAAGTTTCTGAGCGCCGACACCCGGATCCGGATCCGCACCAACATGGAGATTTATTGGGACCGGGCGTTCCTCGCCGCCACGGCGTCCGCCAGTCCCGTGACCGTGACCGCCCTGCGTCCCGTGGCCGCTGACCTCCACTACCGTGGTTTCTCCCGCATGTACCGCAAGGGCGGCCGGTACGGGCCCCAATGGTACGATTACGCAGACGTCTCGCGCGAGCCGGCCTGGGCGCCGATCGTGGGCGCGTTCACGCGCTACGGTGACGTCCTGCCGTTGGTCGACACGGCGGACGACCGCTACGTCATCTTCGGCCCCGGGGACGAGATCGCGCTGCAGTTCGACTCCGCCGCGGCGCCTGAGCTACCTCGCGGCTGGACGCGCGACTTCCTCATCTATACGGACGCGTGGCTGAAGGACGCCGACTTGAACACGGCGGCTGGAGGGACCGTGGAGCCGTTGCCGTTTCATGGGATGTCGCGCTACCCCTACGGTGCCGACGAAGCGTTCCCAGGTGACGCCGCGCACCGGCGGTTCCTCGAGACGTACAACACGCGTCGAGTGGGACGGCCGTCCTACAACCGGTAGCCCCGCTTCATGAGCGAGCGCCCCGAGGCCGTGTAGCCATCTGCGCCGGGCAGATACCACTTCATCGCGTCGGCGAGACGGTCGTAGATATTGAAGAGCACGCACGCCTGGATCGCGTCTTCGACGGCTTCGTCGCTCACGCCCGCGGCGCGGAGTGGGGCCAGGTCGGCGGGGCGCACCTCAGTGGGCGCGAGCGTGAGCTTCTCGAGGAAGCCGAGCGCGGCGCGCAGCTTCGGGTCGAGCGGGGCGGTGCGCCAGTTCGCCAGCACCGCTGCGACCAGCTTGTCGTTCTTCAGGGCCAGCGACGCGACCGCGCCGTGACTCTCTGTTCAGAACACGCACTGGTTCAGGCGTGACGTGAACGCGGCGAACAGCTCTCGCTCACCCACGCTCCAGGGTGAGGGCCCGCGCATCACCGCCTGGGTCCACTCGCACATCGCCCGGCCGAAGAACTCGGGCCGATAGAGCAGCGTCTTCACGACGTCGGGCACACGCCGTCCGCTCACCAGGCGGATGAGGATGAGCTTCAGCCGTTCGGACAGGCGGTGACCGTGCTCCACCGCGCGGAGGCGCATCAGTCTGGCTCCTCGCCGCGCAGGGCGGCGAGCCCGCGCTCCAGCCGTCCCAGGGCGGCGCCGAGCGCCGCCGCGACCGTCACTTCGAAGAGGGCGTCGTCGGAGTGGCCGGCGCGCTGCAGTGCCGCGAGATCGTCGTCGGTCACCTTGTAGGCGTGGCGGGCGACCTTGTCGACGTAGGCGGCGAGCGCGGGGGGGATGTCCTTCCCCCCTGACCCTCCGGCGCGCTCGAGCACCGCACGACGCAGCGCGCCCGGCGTTTCGCCGGGCGCAGCGAGCACACCGTCCACGAGTCGCGCAGTGTACGCGGCGTAGCGGCCGCCCGGATCCTCCATCGTTCCCATGGCCAACGTTTGGAGCCTGATAGAATGGTCGCCGCTGGCGCGCACGTCAAGAGGGGTTTCGCGCGCCGGGCCCCTTGCGGGTTCTCCGTTCCACGCGTATTTCAATCTCCGCACAATGGGTTAGTAGTTTCGTGCGGGTACGCGATCATGCTGTAGGAGGGCAGGCGCATGGCACTGAGCCGTCACCTCGTTGCCGCGCACATCCGTAGTGTGGGGTGGGCCGTCCTCCCGTTGTCGGTCACACTTCCGCTCCCTTTTCATCGATCATCCGCTCGCATCGATCCTCCGCACCGAAGTTTAATCGCCACGCACGGCCTCGAGGCCATGCGCAGACCCGCAGGATGAGGACGCCGCCATGAACGACATGCGACAGGGTAAGGGTTTCCTTCGTGGAGTAGGGCTGACTCTGCTGTTGGCGCTGGTGGTGCGCGGTCCTGCCGTTGCCCAGCAGCCGCAGCAGATCCAGGTCTCCGGGACGGTTAGCGGCCCCGCGGGTGAGCACCTGCGGGGCGTCACCGTGCGCGTCCGGGGGTCGGCCACCAGTACGGTCACCGATGACCAGGGGAAGTACTCCCTGAGCGCACCGTCGGATGCCGTGCTGACGTTCGGCCTCATCGGGTTCCGCGGCCTCGGACAGAACATCGGCGGGCGTACCACCATCAACGTGTCGATGGAGCGCGCCATC
Organism: Gemmatimonadota bacterium; assembly: GCA_003222155.1. Classification (GTDB taxonomy): domain Bacteria; phylum Gemmatimonadota; class Gemmatimonadetes; order Gemmatimonadales; family GWC2-71-9; genus AG41. The sequence goes on from QHUU01000019.1 coordinate 6,146, forward strand.
AGCGTGCTGCCCGAGGTTGTCGTCACCGGCTACCAGTCGCAGAAGCGCACCGACATTACGGGTGCCGTCTCCAGCGTGGATCTCGGCAGCGTCACCCGCCAGACCTCGGCCAGCGTGCTCCAGAAGCTGGACGGTCGGGTCGCCGGCGTGACGGTCGATGCCGGTGGCTCTCCCGGGTCACGCAGCACCGTCCGGATCCGAGGCGTCACCTCGTTTCAGAACAACGATCCGCTGTTCATCATCGACGGGACGCCCACGCTGGATTCCTATCTGAACTGGGTCAATCCCGACGATGTCGGGTCCATCCAGGTCCTGAAGGACGCGTCGGCGGCATCCATCTACGGCTCGCGGGCCAGCAACGGCGTCGTGGTCATTGAGTCGAAGAAGGGAAGACCGGGACCGCGCCAGATCACGCTCGATGTGCGGACGGGCGTCGCCAGTCCGGTGGCCGGCTATGACGATTTCCTGATACTCGATGCGCTGCAGTACTTTCAGGTCCTCAAGCAGAGCTATCAGAACGCCAAGCTCGCCATTCCGACGAAGATCTACGGGGATTCGCTCAATCCTTCGGTTCCCAAGTACATCTGGCCGAACAATTGCACGCCCAACCCGTGCTCGACCGTGGACGAGAGCGCGTATTCCTATCCGAACAATCTGATCATGCGCGGCAGCCCCGGGACGAACTGGTGGAAGACCGTGTTCAGTCCCGCTCCGGTCGCCGACGCGTACCTCGGTGTCTCGGGCGGCGGCGAAGACAACGCGTACCACGTGTCCTTCGATTACTTCAGGCAGGACGGAACGGCCGCGTATAACCGCTATCAGCGCGGCACCGTGCGCGTGAATACCGCATTCAACCTGGACCGGCTCAACGTGGGCGAAAACATCGGGCTCGCGCTCGAGCAGGCGTACGGTGGGATCGCGGACGACCCGGGTGGCTATGCCGAAGACGGCATCCTCGGCAAGAACATCCTGATGCAGCCGGTCGTGCCCGTGTACGACATCGCCGGCCACTTCGCCTCCGAGAAATCCATCGCCAATCAGTCCAATCCGCTGGCGTACGCCTTTAATCACAAGGACGATCGCAACACCAACGGCCGGATCTTCGGGAATGTGTTCGGCGGCCTGGACTTGACGCACCGCCTCACGGCGAAAACGAGATTCGGGTTCAACGTGGGCCAGGGCTCTGTGAGAACCTTCACGCCCACCACGCCGGAGAACAAAGAACCCGTCACCGCCAGTCAGGTCGCCCAGGACTTCAGCTCATTTGTGGAGTGGACCTGGAGCAACACGCTGAATTACGTGAGCACGTTCGACAAGCACAACATCGCCGTACTGCTTGGCCAGGAAGCGAACCGCAACGCGAACCGGGGCATCAACGGAACCCTCTCCAACCTTCTCAACACAGGTATAGACTACCGCTACATCACC
>QHUU01000043.1 GCA_003222155.1 Gemmatimonadota bacterium
AAGGACTCAGCGCGTTGCGCCTGCGCGATCCGCTGGCGGCGCTCGACGCCGCGCGCGACCCCGTCGCCGACTCGCGACGCGTGCTCGAGACCCTGCTCGACGGGCTCGGTGTGACCGGCTCCATCATCTGCGGCAACTCGCTCGGCGCCCTGCTCGCCCTCGATCTCGCCCGATTGCGGCCGGGTGTCGTGCGCGCCGTGGTGTTGAGTGGTGCGCCCGGACTCGAAGACGGCGTGAACCTGGGCATCGGCACGCCCCGGGCGGCGACGCACGAGTTCGTGACCCGGCTCGTGGACGTGCTGTTCTACGACCGGTCCGGGGTGACCGACGACATGATCGAGCGAACGCGGACCGTGTTCGCCGACAAAGGCCGCCTGTTCAACGTGGTGCGGGCGCTGCGCGCCGCCCGGCGCTATCCGGCGCGCGCCGCGCTCGCCGCGCTCGAGTGTCCCGTGTTGATGATCTGGGGAGCGAACGACGGCGTGACGCCGCCGGCCGAGTGGGAGCGGTACGCGGGTGGCATGGCGCGCGGTGAATTCCACGCCATCCCGGACTGCGGGCACGTGCCGATGCTAGAGCAACCGGACGAGTTCAACCGGCTCTTGCTGGACTTCGTGCGTCGCGTGCTCGAGGAGCGCCCGGCGGATCGGCCTTCCGGCGCGCCTAGTAGTTGACGAAGCCGATGGCCTGCCGGATCACCGCGCCCACCGGCCGCCCCTGAAGCCGCGCGGGACGATAGACCGAGCCGCGCACCACGCGCAGTGCTTCCGCGTCGAACGCGTGGTTCGGACTCAGCACGACGTGCGCCGACCCGGGCTCGACGTGGCCCGTGCTATCGAGCGCCGCTTCCACCACGACCGTGCCGTCGAGTCCGGAGCGCTTGCATCTCGGCCGGATAACGGATCGCTGGATGGGACACGAGCACCGGTTGCACGTCCACTGCTTCGACCGCGGTCGGGGGGGGCATGGCCGGGCCGGGTGCCTTGCTGCCGCGACGGGCCAGCCGTACGGAGTCCGCCAGGCGGCGCAGGAAGGGCGCGAGGTCCACGCCGCGGGCGGTAAGGCCCTGGTACAGGGCGAGGCCCTCGCTCAGGTCGGCACGTCCGGCGCTATCCCGCCCCGCGCGCGACGCGGCGATGCCGCGCACCAGCAGCGCGTACGACCGCTCCCCGTCCGTCGGATGGGCGAGCGCCGAATCGAGCGCCATATCCAGCAGCGTGAGCGCGCTGTCGGGTCGCCCGGCCGCCAAGTGAGCGCGGGCCGACCGCACGAGCTCCGTCGCGCTCAGCCGCGGTGGCCGCACGTCCACGCCCATCTGTACCATGACGCGCACGGCGGCGCCCTTGCGGCGACCGACAGAGAACTGGGAGGCCAGCATCATTTGTTTCACGGCTTCGTTCAGTCCCGAGTCGGGCGTCGAGAGCACCTCGACCGAAGCGGCCTCCACGCGCCCGGTCGTATCGACGATGGCGGCGAGTTGGACGAAGCCCTGAACGTGGCGGCGCAACAGGCCGCGAGGATAGTCGACCGGCGGGCCCGACAGGCGTCGGGGCGGTTCGTCGACGCTTCCCGAGGCGTAGAAGACGCGCGACTGGCTCGACAAAAGCGCGGGGCAGAGCAAGAGCAGCCAGGCGACGCCGCGGAGCCACCTCATGGCCGCGTCAAGTCGACGCTCACCACCGGGAGATCCCAGTGCGCGGCGAGGATCTCGAAGCGGCGCTGCTCTTCGCGCCGGAACGTGTCCTGGTCGGGGAACAGGCGCTTGAGCTCGGCGTCGGGAAACGCGTCGTGCGGGGCCGCTGCGTTCTTCCATACGATCGTGACCCGATAGTCCCAGCGGCCGTCTTCGGTGCCGTGAAAGCGCGGTGCCTCCGCGGTGACCTGCTGCGCGTGGCCGAGCTCGATCTGACGCTTCAGCACCGGAAAATGGTTCTTCTTGAACAGCCGGATGAACTCGTCGGCAAAGCCCCAGCGGACCTTGTAGTAATACTCCACGACGAACGGCTCGCTCGCGCCTGCCGGCGGCGCCTGGGCGCTGCCCAGGGCCGGCGCCGCGAGCAGCAGGGTGAGAATCGCGTACCGCAGCATGTCTGTCTCCCTTCAGCGATTCCGAAGTCGCGACCAGGCGTGACGCGCCAGCTGGCGTAGCATGCCGGATCGCGCGGACCGGGCGATCGACTTGAGGTGCACCTCCGGGAGCACTCTGTCAAACCCGGATAGCCGCTCGGCGCGGTTCCGGTACCACGCCAGCCAGCCGAACAGCCGCACGCCCCAGTACAGGGAGTGTCTCGTCGCGGCGCCCACCCCCAGTACGCCCATCGCCTCGAAAAAAATGCCGTCCACGGCGGGACGCGGCCGGTCCTGCTTCCAATACAGCCAGTCGTGGATGACGGCGGCGTTGCCGTAGCGGCCCCACTTCGGCAGCACGATCCACAGCGGCCGCGGCACCGTCGCGAAATCGGTTTGAAACCCGATCGCCACGTCGATGCGGTCGCCGCTCCCCTCGGCCCCCACCTCGTAGCCGAAGTCGCGCATGATCACCCAGGTGGTGCCGTCGGCCAGGGGAGAAACGAGCAGGATGTCGGTGAAGCGGCTCACGCCGTCGGCTGCTTGAGCTTGTCCAGATAGAGCTTGCGGACCTTCGCCACCTTGGGCGCGATCACCGCGCGGCAATAGCCCTGGTTGGGGTTCCGGCGGAAGTAATCACGGTGGTACTCCTCGGCAGGGTAGAACGCCTCGAGCGGCCTGAGCTCGGTCACAATCGGATCGTCCCACACCGGCTCGGCCTGGAGGTCGGCCATGACGCGCTGGGCCGTGGCCTGCTGCTCGGGGGAGTGGTAGAAAATCGCCGAGCGATACTGGGTGCCCACGTCGCCGCCCTGTCGGTTCAGCGTGGTCGGGTCGTGAATCGTGAAGAAGACGTGCAGCAGCTCGTCGAACGATACGACGGCGGGATCGAACGTGATCTGCACGACTTCGGCGTGGCCGGTGGTGCCGGTGCACACGTTCTCGTACGACGGGTTGGGCACATGGCCGCCCGCGTAGCCGGACTGGACCTGCTCGACGCCTTTCAGCTGCTGGAATGCCGCTTCGAGGCACCAGAAGCAGCCGCCGGCGAGGGTGGCGGTTTCGTGTTTGGCCATGACGGAAACTTAACCCCAATCTTTGGACTCCGGCGCGACGCGGCGCATGGACTTGAGAAAAGCAAACGCGGAACTCGGAAGTGGGAACGCGGAACTGTCGGGCTCGCCGTTCGTTCCGCGTTCCGCGTTCCGCGTTCCGACTTTGAGACCCCGCGCCTCTTCCGCGATCACGTTCACCGTCCCGTCGTCCTTGGCGAGCTTGCCCCGCACCCACAAGAGCGGCTCGCCCCGGATCGCCGTGCGATAGCGCTCGTACACGTCGGGCCGCACGATCACGTTCACCATCCCCGCCTCGTCCTCGAGCAGCACGAAGATGAACCCTTTGGCCGTCTCGGGCCGCTGGCGCGCCACCACCAGCCCCGCGACCTCGACCATCGTCGCGTGCTGGCGGCGGGAGAGCGCGTCGCTCTGCACCACGCCCGGCGGCAGCGCCCCCCGGAGCAGCGAGAGGGGATGGCCGCTCGGTGCGAATCCGAGGACCGCGTATTCGGCGAGCAGCCGCTCGTCCGCCGCGAGGCCGCCGAACCGGAGCCCCTCGTGGGGATGGTCGAGCGCCAGCTCGAGCTGCCGCCGCACGCGGGCGTCCGAGTCGCGTGCCGCCTCGGGCGGCAGCCACAATCCCACTTGCCACAACAGCTCGCGCCGGGTGAGCCCGAAGCAGTCGCAGCCTCCCACCCAGACGAGATGCTCGATCGCGGTGCGCTTGAGCTGGGGCGGCGCCCGGCGCGCCAGGTCGCCGACGCTCGTGAACGGGCCACGCCGCTCGCGCTCGAGCACGAGTTCGGTCGCCGTCTCCTCGCTCCAGTCCCGAACAAACCCGAGCCCCACTCGCACGGCATATCGTCCCCCCTCTCCCGAAGGGAGAGGGGGACAGGGGGTGAGGACGGTGCACCACACATCACTCCCGTTCACATCCGGTAGCTGAATCTCGACCCCGTTGCGCCTGGCGTCTCGTCCCAATGCATCGAGCGAGTAGAATCCCATCGGCTGATTGTTGAAGAGCGCGCAGTAATACTCGGCCGGGTGATAGTGCCGGAGCCACGCCGACTGGTAGGCGAGCAGCCCGAACGCCGCGGCATGCGACTTGGGGAACCCGAACTCGGAGAAGGCGATCACCTGGGTGAACACCCGCTCGGCGGTCGCCTGGGGAACGCCGCGCGCCGTCGCGCCGTCCTGGAACTCCTCCCAGAACTCCGCCATCAGCTCTCGGCTCCTGCGCCGGCTCATCGCGCGCCGTAAGGCCTCCGCCTGGCCCGCCGTGAATCCCGCGAGCGCCTGGCACACCTGCAGCACCTGGTCCTGATAGAGGATCACGCCGAGCGTCTCCGCGAGCGCCTCCCTGAGCAGCGGGTGGTCGAGGGGCGGCTCGTATGCCCGGCCGGCTTCGCGGGCGCGGCGCTGGTCCTCGCGACGCCGCACGTACGGATTCACCGCGCCGCCCACGATCGGGCCCGGACGCACGATCGCGACCTCGACCGCCAGGTCCTCGAGATTCCGGGGTCGGGTGCGCCGCAGCATCTGGATCTGCGCCCGGCTCTCGATCTGGAACAGCCCCACGGTGTCCCCCCGGCAGATGCGATCGTAGACCGCGGGGTCGGCGAAGTCGATGCGCGAGAGATCGGGTGGCGTGCCCTCCTGCGCGGCGACCAGCTCGACGCACTCCTCGACCAGCGACAGCATGCCGAGCGCCAGGAAGTCAATCTTGATGAAGCGCGCGTCGTCGCAGGAATCCTTGTCCCACTGACACACCACCCGGTCTTCCATCGCGGCGCGCTCGAGCGGCACGATCTCGACCAGGGGCCGGCTCGAGATGACCATCCCGCCCACGTGCTGGGAGATGTGCCGCGGCAGCCCCGCGATCTCTTCCGCCAGCTCGCACAGCTCCTTCCAGAGCGGGGCGGCGGTCCGGCCCGCGAAGCCCGGCAATTGCTCCAGCTCGTCCGCCAGGCCCCCCGACCGCCGGTCCGCCAGTCGTGCCACCTGCTCGATCTCGCCCGGCGGCAGGTCCAGCGCCTTGCCGATCTCGCGCACCGTCGAGCGCAGGCGGTAGGTGGGGAACGAGCACACCAGCCCGACGTGCTCGTCGCCGTACCGTTTGTAGACCCGCCGAATCAGTTCCTCCCGGATCTCGCGCGGGAAATCGAGATCGATGTCCGGCACCGAGGCGAGGGTGTCGTTCAAGAACCGCCCCAGAAACAGCCCGTTCGCGATCGGATCGATGTGCGACAAGCCGAGCAGATAGCACACGATCGACGACACCGACGAGCCGCGCCCGCGGCCGGGCAGCAGATTGGCGTGCGCCCGCCGGCTGCCGCTGCGTACGTCCGCCGCCACTTCGCGGGCCAGGTCGAACAGGTCGTGATAGACGAGGAAGAACCCGCTGAGTCGATGGTGTTCGATGAGTGTCAGCTCTTGTTCGAGCCGCCGCAGGGCATTTTCCCGGTGGTTTGAGCCCGGAGCATAGAGCTCTTCGAGCTTCGCCCGGCACAGCTCGGACAGGGCGCGCGGGGCGGGCGTGAAGTCCGCCCCCCGAAAATCGGGGAAGCTGTACCCCAAGTCGCGCGTCAGGTCGAAGGCCCTGCAGCGTTCCGCGATCGTGGCTGTATTGGCGACAGCATCGAGACAGTCACGGAACAGCCCCTCGACCTCTTGCGGCGGCCGCAGGAAGAACTCGCTGTTCGCATGGCGCACGTTGTGGCAGCCGTCGAGCGTGGTGCGGTGCCGGATCGCCACGAGCACATCGTGCAGCCGGTGCCGCTCGCGCTTGTGATAGTGCACGTTGCCCGACGCCACGACGCCAAGTTGCACGGAGTCTGCGATGTCCTTCAATGCCAGCGTGAGCGCGCGATCGCCGCGGACGTAATTGCGCTGCAGCTCGACGTAGAAGTTCTCCCGCCCGAACACCGCGCGGCACCGCTCCGCGAAGCGACGGGCCGCGGCCGGGCCGTCGCGCCGCAGCACGGTGGGCAGCAGTCCATTGCGGCATCCCGACAGCACGAGCAGCCCCGCGTGCCGCGCTTCGAGCGAGGCGAAGTCGAGTCGCGGGTCGCGCCGGTCGTCCCGGCCGAGATGCGCCTCCGTAATCAACCGGCACAGGTTCGCGTACCCTTCGGGCGTCTCCGCGAGCACCGTCACGTGAGAATCGTCGAGCAGCGTCAGCTCCGCGCCGGTGATGGCCTGCAGGCCGAGCTTCTGGGATTCTTGCGCGAACGCCATCGAGCCGTACAGCCCGTTGTGGTCGGTGAGGGCGAGCGCGGGGTAGCCGAGCTGCGACGCGGTGAGCGCCAGCTGCTCGGGGAGGGAAGCGCCGTCGAGGAAAGAAAACGCGGAGTGGCAGTGGAGCTCTATGTACATTAAAGTCGGAACGCGGAAGGCGGAACGCGGAACATTTCAGGCGGGCTTCTGCATCCACCACTCGCCCGTCGATTCATCTTCGAATAACACCACCCGCCGGCCGCCCTCGATGATCACTTCCAGGTACCGACGATGGATCGGCGCTCTCCACCATTCATCGTCGATCCGCCAGATCTCGCCTACGTCTTCGACGACGCGCAGCTTGCATCCCGCATCTCGCATCCCGACAGGCAGCCCATTTTCATCGAGCTCCACCTCCACCCGCTGTTGAACATTGAGTGCCCGAAGTCTGTCCGCCTTGCTCCGCGTTCCGCCTTCCGCGTTCCGCGTTTGTTCACGGTTCATAGTCGATCAACGCATAGCGCCGCTCGGGGAGGCGGGACCAGGGCTGTACCTCGATCACGTGGTAGAGCAACGAGCGCTTGAGCCGGAGCTTGATCTCCTGGGCGGCGGTGCGGAGCGCGCGGCGCCGCCCGGCGCGCGCCGCGGCGTGCGCGTCGCGGGCGAACAGCTGCAGCTCGGCGGTGCCGGCGGCGAACGCAGTGAACTCGACCACCAGCCGCTCCACCGCGCCGGCGGGCGGCGACCGCTCGAGTAGCGTCTCGAGCGGTGCCGTGATGCGCTCCCGATCCGCGGACGGGTCCTTGAGCGTCGCCTCCGCCAGCCAGGACGCACCGTGCTCGAGCTCTGCCCGCACGCGCACCACCTGCACTCGCCAACCGCTGCGGCGCGGATCCCCGAGCGCGCGGTCGACGAGCTTGTCGATCGCGTGGACGAGCAGCGCTCGCTCGCCGACGGGGGAAAAGAACGTGAGCGCGGCGACGATCGGCTCCGGTGCGACACGCCCCACCACCGGCTCGGCAATCCGCCCCGCCGCGAGTCGCCACAGTAGCCGGCCGGCGCGGCCGAACTGCGACACGACCGCTTCCTCCGGCAGCGCGGCGAGCGCGCCCAGCGTCCTGACGCCGAGCTGCCGCAGGCGCCGATACGTGTCGGAGTCGAGCGGCAGCGCGGCGAGCGGCTGGGCGGCGAGAAACTTCGCCTCCCCGCCCACCGGCACGATCACCGCGTCTCCAAGTTTTGCGCGCGTCGCGGCCACCCAGGAGATGAACTTCCCGCGGCCCCAGCCCACCCGAAACGCGGAACGCGGAAGTGGGAACGCGGAACAGGCGAGCGAACTTTCCTCTACTGTTCCGCGCTCCGCGTTCCGCGTTCCGCGTTTGATCGCTTCAATGATCTGCTCTACGCTGCCGTACAGTCTTTCCAGGCCATCGGTGCCCACGAACACCCTCCCCAGCTCCGCCGGCTCGATCACTGGGCTCACCTGACCGAGCGCCGCGAGCAGGCGGGAGAACTGCGCGTCGTAATGCACCGGGTCGGGCTCGCACAGCTTGAGTGCGGGACACAGCCCGATCGCCTGGCTCACAGTCATTCCCGGCTTCACCCCGGCGTGCCGGGCGAGCGGCGACACCTGCCACACGCGGCGGGTATCGTCGGATCCCACCAGTGCCACCGGAAGCGCGGCGAGCTCGGGCTGCCGGGCGGTCTCGCAGCGCAGCGCGAACAACGGGATCCAGCAGCACGCGGCGCCATCGCTCGTGAGATGGGGTGTCCGGGTCATTTTTTTCAGTCGACAATGGGACCCGAATATATCCCGAAGATCGAGCTGACCGCAAGGTGGTTACTGGATGGATAACTTATTGATAAATTTTGACTTCCATGGCCAGCCGCAATCACCCCGATCTCTTCGACGACATCGGCGCGCTCCCCCCGCCGCCCGCTGACCTTGTAGCACTCGGCAGTCGCATCCCCGCGAGCATCAAGTTCGGCACTTCCACCTGGACCTACGACGGCTGGACCGGCGACGTCTACCATCGCGCCTACCGCGGCCCACAGCCGGCCCGGCGGCTCGAGGAGTACACGCGCTACCCGCTGTTCCGCACGGTGGGGATCGACAGCGCGTTCTACGAGCCCCCGTCCGAAGACGTGCTTGCGGCCTACGCACGGGCGCTCCCTGCCGGCTTTCCCTGCGTGAGCAAGGTGTGGGACCGCATCACCGCCCGGCGCTTCAACCAGGACCCACGCTGGGGCAACCTCGCGGGTCAGCGAAACCCCGATTTCCTGAATGCCGCGCTCTTCAAGGAGGCGGTGCTCGAGCCCTACGCGCGCGCGTTCCGCGACCATGCGGGCGCGTTCGTGTTCGAGTTTCAGGCCATGCGGGGAAAGGACCTGCCCGAGCCCGCGCACTGGGCGGACGAGCTCGACGCCTTCTTGCGGCAGCTGCCCGGGGACTTCCGCTACGCCGCCGAGCTCCGGAATCCGGAGCTCCTGACCGACCTGCACGGTGCGGTGCTGGCGCGACATGGCGTGGCTCACGTGTTCAATTCCTGGAACGAGATGCCGGGGATCGGCGAGCAGCTCGAGCTGCCGTGGACGTTCCCGGCCGGGTTCACCGTGGCGCGCGCGCTGCTCCGCCCCGGACGGGCGTACGCCGACGCGGTGAAGCTGTTCGAGCCCTACGAGCGGATCCGCGATCCTCAACCCGAAGTCCGCCACGACCTGCTGCGCCTGGTCGCGGAAGCGCTGCGGCGACGCATCGAGGCGCTGATCCTGGTCAACAACCGGCTGGAGGGGAACGCGCCGGGGACGATCCGGGCGCTCGCCGCCGCGCTGACCGGAGATGAGGAGTGACCGGCGGGCTGCGTCCAGTGCTTGCGACCTTTGCGAATGCCTGCTACGGTACTTACTGTGTAACTCCCGCGGAACCGCACAAACTGCACGCTGCTGGAGGGGCGCTTGAGGCCCGGTCGCCGGGGCGTCCCCACCCTTCCTGTTCCCCTGCTGCGTGACGCCGTGGCACGCGAGACGGCCCGGCTGTCGCTGCGGCGCGCGGCTCGCGAGATATCCATCAGCCCGAACGGGCTGCGCAACTTCCTGAGCGGCTCTGCACCCCGCAGCGCCACCCGCGCCAAGCTCGAGCGCTGGCTGGCTGACCAGGGCCGCACGTCGCGGCCCCCCAACGTGGGTCAGCTCGTGCGCCTGCTGAACGAGCTGTCGGGCGACCTCGCCCCCCACCAGACGACTCAGCTGGGGCGTGAAATCGCCCGCCTGCTGGCCGAGGCGTACGAGGCGCGGCGGCTCTCGCCGCCCCGTTGGGTGCAGGAGCTGCTGCGCCAATATCGATCCTCCCGCAGCAAATCCGCGGACGAAGTCGCCTGACGCCGCCGCTTCCCGGGGCCTTGCTCCCAGGGGCAAGGGGGTATATCTACAAGTGTTCGGTTTGTGCAGTTGTTCGGAACCCCGGAGTGACCGCGTATGCCAGGTGCCGGTTGAGGCAGGCCGGTGCGCGCCATCCCAGAAGCAGCCCCCGGCCCCCGGCGACTCGCCCGAGCTTGCCCGCGTTGCCAGTGCCCCTGCTCCGGGATGCGATCGCACGCGAAACCGCGCGCCATTCGGTGCGACGCATCGCGCGCGAGGTCTCGATGAGCCCGAACGGGCTGCGCGACTTCCTGCAGGGGGCCGCGCCGCGCAGTCCCACGCGCGCCAAGCTTGAGCACTGGCTCGCCGGCCGCGGACCGGTCACGCGACCGCCCAACATCGGGCAGTTCATACGCCTCCTGAACGAGCTCTCGCGCGACCTGTCGGCGAGGCAGACCATGCAAATGGGACGGCAGGTGGCCGACCTGCTGGTCGAGTCGTACGAGGCCCGGAGTCTCTCCGTGCCGCCCTGGGTGCAGAATCTGCGCCGGCACTACGAGGCACACGACAAGGCGGCCGGCGATGTCGCCTGACCCCCGAACGCTTCATTTGCGATGCACGGCGCGTCGTGCTATATCACATGTGCGTTTTGTGCAGTTCGTCTTCTGACGTGGTGTAACGATGGCAGCGAGCCGGCCAAAGCAGGCGCAGCCCACGCGGCCACGATCGCGTAAGGCCTCCGAGATCGTCGCGCTGGTCGAGCAGCTCAGCTCCGGCCTCGGCAGCCACGACGGCGTTGTTCTGGGTCGTGGCCTCGCGCGGCTGCTGGCGGAAGCCTACCAGGCCCGCGGGCGCGCGACCCCTGCCTGGGTCGAGCAGCTCACGGCCTATTACGGGATCAATCGGAAGTCGTAAGCCGCCCCTGTCACAGGCCGAGCGCTCCCTGCGCCGGCGGTAACCGTCTCGTATAACGGTCGCGCATCCCCTCGTTCTCCGGAAACCCGAAGCGACGCTGCAGCCGCCGGACGCGCCGGCCGAGCGCGGCCGCGTAGGGCCGCGGCGCGCCGCTGGCGCCCGCGTAGGCGCGCCGATACCGCTCGCTCAGCTGGGGAAAGTGGGCGTCCACCACCGGCAGGAACCGCTCGCGCACCGCCGCGTACAGCCGCAACGGGCCGGCGTGAACGAAACGAGCGCCGGCCTCCCGGGCCGCCTGGAAGAGCGCTTCCAGGTGGGGAACGTCGTCCGTGATCCCCGGGAGGACCGGCGCCACGATCAGTCCCGCGTTGATGCCCGCCGCCGTGAGCTTCGTGAGCGCCCGCAGCCGCGCCGCTGGCATCGGCGAGCGCGCCTCCAGCCGTCTGATGATCCCAACGTCCACGGTCGTGAGCGACACGTGCACCTGGAGGTCGCTCCGCTCTCCGATCCGTTGCAATACGTCGATGTCGCGTGCGACGAGCGGGCTCTTGGTGATGATCCCGATATTCAATCCCTCGCAGCGCGCCAACCGCTCGAGAATCCGGCGGGTCACGCGGAAGCGCCGCTCGCCGGGTTGATACGGATCGGTCGCGGTCCCGATGACGATAGGCGCGGCCGGGCGATCAGACGGACCGGCGGACCGAAGGTACCGCTGCAGATCACGCTCGAGCGCGCCCAGCAGCCCTTCCTTGACGAAGATGCGCCGCTCGAACGCCTCCCAGCCGTGCGGTCCGCGAAAGTCGCGGAACTCGGGGTCGGAGAGTCTCCCCGCGTCGTGCGCCCGCTCGACCACGTAACGGTGCGCGTAGCGCGCGTAGCAGTACGTGCAGCCGAACTCGCAGCCGACATAGGGATTGAGCGACCAGAAGTCCACGCCGGTCTGCTGCGGCGAATTCAACACCGAGCGGGCCGCGAGCGACACGAAGCGCGTGCCCCGCAGCCGCTCGTCCAGAACGGCAAGGGCGGACGGACGAGCCGTCGGACCAGCGGACGGTAACAACGGCAGCTGCGTCAGCCGCATCGCGCCCACCCGCATTGCACGCACACCAGGCATCCCGACTGCCGCACGATGCCGGCGCCGCAGTCGGGGCAGGGCGCGCGCTCGGGTGGAGGAGCAGCTTCGGTGTTTGTTCGGGCCATGCGTCGGCAATATGATCCGCCGGCAAGCTTACGGCAAGAGGCCTGAGCCGTTAGTCTAAGCCGATGGACAACAAGCGGATAGCATTCCAAGGGGAGCCCGGTGCCTACTCCGAGGAAGCGCTCTTCCTGCTCGAGCCCCGCGCCCAGTCGCAGCCGTATCGGGAGTTTCGGGACGTGACGCAGGCGGTGGTGGATGGCCGCGCCGATCTCGGATTGCTGCCGATCGAGAACTCGCTGGTCGGCTCGATCGCCACGAACTTCGATCTCATCGCCGAGTCCGGGCTCGCGATCGTGGGTGAGGTCGTCAGCTCGGTGCATCACTGCCTGCTCGGTCTGGCGGGCGCGTCGCGCGATTCGCTGCGGCGCGTCTTGTCGCATCCGGTGGCACTGGCGCAGTGCGAGCGGTTCCTGCGCGAGCTTGCGGGCGTGGAGGTGGTGGCGTTCTACGACACGGCGGGCGCGGCGGCGGAGGTGGCGCGGCAGCGCGACTCCTCGCTCGCCGCGATCGCGGGTGAGCTGGCGGCGCGGCGCTACGGGCTGACGATCATGGCGGAGCGGATCGAAGACGAGCCGCACAACCAGACGCGCTTCCTGCTCGTTGCGCGGGAGCCCCGGTCACCGCCGCCCGGCGTGCCGGCGAAGACGACGCTGCTGCTCAAGCTGCCGCACCGGCCGGGCACGCTGGCGCGCGCGCTCGCGCCGCTCGCCGCCGCGGGGCTCAACCTGACCAAGCTCGAAAGCCGTCCCGACCGCACGACTCCGTGGGAGTATCTCTTCTATCTGGACATCGAAGCGCGGGCGGCGGACCCCGCCATGGCGGGCGCGATCCGGGATCTCGAGGCCCAGGGGGCGGTGGTGATCGTTTTGGGCGACTATCCGCGGTTCACGCCGCGCGCCTGACCATCGTCCGCCAGCCGAAGTACACCGGTACGCCGATCAGCACCAGTCCCAGGCCGAGAAAACTGTACGTGCGCGTGGCGTCCTGAGTCAGCAGGTCCACGGCGATCACGCCGGTGGCGATCACGTACAGCGCGGGGAGCCAGGGATAGGCGGGGGTGCGGACCGGCCGCTCCGCCGCCGGCCGCTTGACCCGCAGCGCGAACAAGCCCACGGCGGTCAGCATGTAGAACACCAGTGCCGCGAAGATGACGAAGTTCAGAAGCTGGGTGTAGGTGCCCGACAGGCAGAGCACGCCGGTCCACACCGCCTGGACGACCAACGCCACGGCGGGGGTCTTGTAGCGCGGGTGCAAGACGCCCGCGGACTTGAAGAACAGGTCGTCGCGCGCCATGGCGTAGTACACGCGCGCGCCCGACAGAATGAGGCCGTTGTTGCAGCCGAACGTCGAGATCATGATGGCCGCGGCCATGAGCTTGAGTCCCGGCTGGCCGAGGATCGCCTGCAGCGCCGCCGTGCCGACCCGGTCCTGGGGTGCGGTCGCGATGGCGGCGGCCGGCAGCACGCTCAGGTAGGCGACGTTCGCGAGCAGGTACAGCACCGTCACGATCAGCACGCCCGCTCCCATCGCGACCGGCAGATCCCGCTCCGGATGGGTCAACTCGCTCCCGGCGAAGCCGACGTTGTTCCAGGCATCCATCGAGAACAGCGAGCCGACCATGGCGGCGCCCACGGCGCCGAGTCCGACCGCCACGCCGCCCGTGGCCCAGAAGTTGCCGCCGAAGTTCGCCGCGACCGCGTCGGGGTGCCGGCCCACCGTGAGCCCGAGCAGGATCAGCGCGGCGAGCGCGGCGGTCTTGACGGCGGTGAGCGACGTCTGAATCAGCGCCGCGGTGCGCACGCCACGTACGTTGATCCAGGTGAGCAGCGCCACGGACAGGACGGCGACGAGGCGCTGGGGCGAGAGGCCCACGGCGACGTCGCCGATCGGCTGGGGAAAGTGGACCGTGGACCCGAGGAACACGTCGGGCGAGAGGCCGGGCCAGAACACCGCGGTGAAGCGCGCGAACGCCACCGCGACCGCGGCGATGGTGCCGGTCTGGATCACGACGAACAGTGTCCAGCCGTACAGGTAGCCAAACAGCGGCGAGATCCCTTCGCGCAGGTAGACGTACTGACCGCCCGCCTTGGGGAACATGGCCGCGAGCTCCCCGTACGACAGCGCGCCCATCAGCGTGACCACGCCGGACGCCGCCCAGACGACCAGCAGCAGGCCGGGGGCGTGCACTTCGCGGAGGATCTCCGCGGAGACGATGAAAATGCCCGACCCGATCATCGACCCGACGACCAGAGCGGTGGCGTCGAGCCGGGAGATCGCCTTGACGAAATCGACCTGCGGCTGCTGGGTGGTGGCCATTGGCGAGGTAACCTAGTGGCTCCCGCGCGGGGCCGCTATGTTGGGTGACGACGGACTCCCCCCTTATACGAGAGAAACGGCCGTGCGCCTGTTGCCCCGGGAAGAAGAGTTCTTCGACCTGTTCGTGGCGGTGGCCACGCGGAACAAGGAGGCGGCGCAGCATCTGCGCGACCTGTTCGCCGCGCCGCCCGAGCGCCGCATCAGTCACGTCGAAGCGATCAAGCGGCTCGAGCACGAGGCCGACCAGGTCACCCACGAGGTGGTGAATCGGCTGGACCGCACCTTCATCACGCCGCTCGATCGCGAGGACATCCACCAGCTCGCCTCCGACCTGGACGACGTGATGGACGTGATCGACGGGATCGCGCGCCGCTCCCAGATCTTCCACCTCGGCGTCGCGCCGCAGGGCGTGAACCAGCTCACCGAAGTGATCCAGCGCATGGTGGGCGTGCTCGCCGAGGGCGTCGGCCGCCTGAAGAAGGGCGACGACGTGATGCGCTTCTGCATCGAGGCGAAGAAGCTCGAGGAAGAGGGCGACGCGATCTACCATGAAGCCCTCGGTCGCATGTTCGAGACCGAGCGGGACGCGCTCGAAGTGATCAAGTGGAAGGAGATCTACGACAACCTCGAGCGCACGCTCGACGAGTCGGAAGACGTCGCTAACGATCTCGAGTCCATCACGATCAAGCACGCGTGATGCACGCGTCCGTGTGGTTCGTCCTCGCCGTCGTCGGTATCGCGCTGTGCTTCGATTTCATCAACGGTTTCCACGACGCGGCGAATTCGATCGCCACCGTCGTGTCGACCCGCGTGCTCTCGCCGTCCGCCGCCGTGGTGTGGGCCGCAGCCTTCAATTTCATCGCGGTATTCCTGTTCGGAACGGCCGTGGCCAAGACGATGGGCAAGGGGCTCGTGGACCTGGCCACCGTGGACGCCACAGTGATATTGGCGGGGCTCGGCGGCGCCATCATCTGGGACATCATCACCTGGTGGCTCGGGCTCCCCACCTCGTCGTCGCATGCCTTGATCGGCGGCTACGCGGGTGCGGCGGTCGCGAAGGCGGGCT
>QHUU01000044.1 GCA_003222155.1 Gemmatimonadota bacterium
CGAGCAGACCCGCAGCGTGCGCATTCCGCTGAATCAGAACTCGCAGCTGATCCGCATGAGCCGCACCGAGACCTATCTGTCCCAGGAGCTCGGGCGCGAGCCGACCGACGACGAGATCGCGATGGCGCTCCAGGACACGGTCGAGAACGTCCGCACCGCGCGTCGCATGACGGCAGCGGAGCTGTCGCTCGACGCTCCGGTGGACCGGAGCGACAAGGACGCGGCCACGCTGGGGGAGCGCTTCGCCGGCCAGGAGGGCGGCGAGATCGAGGAGAAGACCGACGGCAAGCTGATGCGTGAGTTCATCGACCGCATCTTCCAGATATACTTGACCCCCCGCGAGCGCAAGATTCTCTATCTCTATTACGGCCTCGAGGAGGGCAGCGAGGCCATGACCCTCGAGAAGATCGGGGCGCTGATGGGTGTGACGCGGGAACGCATCAGACAGATACGAGAGCGGGCGTTCGAGAAGCTGCGGGAATCCCCCGATGGCAGAGCGCTGAAGGGCTTCTGGAGAGCTGCCTGAGGACCGGCAACTACTAGACGCACAGACGCACAGCGGTAACGAGTGAGAGGGGTCTAGGGAATCTCCCTGGCCCCTCTTTGCTGTTCTCCCCTGCGCGTCTGTGCGTCTAGCCTTTGCCTTTTCGGTATACTATTACCTCATGCCACGCGACGTCGCGTCGTTAGTCGACACGCTCGCCGAGATCGTCGGACCGCGTCACGTGCGGACGGCGCTGCCGGAGCGCGTGACCTACGCGAAGGACGGGCTGCCGACGCACCGGCGCGTGCCCGGCGTGGTCGTGCTACCGGGGAGTCGGGACGAGGTGATCGCGGTCGTACGGCTGCTCGGCGCGCTCGGCATGCCGTTCGTGCCACGCGGCGCGGGCACCGGCCTGTCGGGGGGCGCGCTCGCCGACGGCGACGCGGTGCTGATCGTGCTGACCAGGTTGAACCGCATCCTCAAGATCGACGCCCGCAACCGGCTGGCCGTGGTCGAGCCCGGCGTGGTCAACGTCCGTCTCTCCGTCGCCGCCGCACCGCACGGACTGCAGTATACGCCCGATCCCTCGAGTCAGACCGCGTGTACGATCGGCGGCAACGTGGCCGAAAACGCGGGCGGCCCCCACTGCCTCAAGTACGGGGTGACGGCGACGCACGTGCTCGCGCTGGAAGTGGCCTTGGCCGACGGACGGGTCGTGGAGCTGGGCAGCCCCGGCGGCGAGCCGTGGGGTCCCGACCTGGTCGGGCTGTTCGTCGGCTCGGAGGGCAACTTCGGCGTCGCGACGCGCATCGCCGTGCGGCTGTTGCCCGTGGCACGGGCGGTTCGCACCCTGCTCGCCGACTTCACCTCGCTGCGCACCGCCGGGGAGGCCGTGTCCGCCGTGATCGCCAGCGGGATCGTGCCTGCCGCGCTCGAGATGATGGACCAGTCGTGCATCCAGGCAGTGGAGGACTCGGTGTACGCGGCCGGCTACCCCCGCGACGCCGCGGCGGTGCTGCTCGCCGAGCTCGACGGCGCACACGAAGCGGCCGTGGCGGCGGACGCCGAAACGATCGAAGCCGTGCTGCGCGCCCACGGGGCCCGGTCGGTGCTGGTGGCGGCGGACGCGCAGCAGCGCGAAAAGCTGTGGCTCGGCCGCAAGAAAGCTTTCGGCGCGATGGGCCGGCTGTCGCGCGACCTGGTGGTCCAGGACGCGGTCGTTCCCCGCTCCACGCTCCCCGACGTGCTGGAGACGATCGCCCGGATCGCCGCCGAGTACGGGCTCACGGTCAGCAATGTGTTCCACGCGGGCGACGGCAACCTGCACCCCAACATCTCGTTCGACGGCCGCACGCCGGGCCTGCGCGAGCGGGTGGAAGCGGCGAGCGCGGAAATCATGGCCACCTGCATCGCCGCCGGCGGCACCATCACGGGAGAGCACGGTATCGGGCTCGACAAGCTCCGTTACATGCCGCTCCTGTTCGACGGCGATTCGCTCGCCGCCATGCGCGCGGTGCGCCACGTGTGGGATCCGGAGGAGCGCGTGAACCCGGGGAAGGTGGTCCCGGTTCACGCGTGTCGGGAATGGGCAGGGACTCGGAACGCGGAACGCGGAACGCGGAACGAGAGCCCCGACGTTCGTTCCGACTTCCGCGTTCCGACTTCCGCGTTGGAAACATGAGCCTCCTCGATCGCGTCCGCGCCCTGCTGGGCGATGAAGCCGTCGAGGTCGCGGCCACGGCGGACGGCGTGCCGCGCGTCGCGCCCGCCTCCCCCGATGCCGTGGCGCTGCTGCTCGGCACCGCCCGCGAGGAAGGATGGCGAGTGCGCATCGAGGGGGCCGGAACGTGGCTGCCCGCCGACGCGCCCGCCGACCTGGCCCTCACCACGCGCCGACTCGACAAGATCCCCGCTATCGAGCCGCAGGACCTGTCCGCGACCGCCGAGGCGGGGATCGGGTGCGACCTGCTGCGCCAACAGCTCGCCGACCGGGGCACCTGGCTCGCGCTCGACCCGCCTGGACTCGCGGGCCGCACCCTGGGCTCGATCGTCGCGACGGCGACGGCGGGCCCCCTGCGACAGGGATTCGGGCCCGTGCGCGATCACCTGCTCGGCGTCACCTTCGTCACCGGGGACGGCCGCCTGGTGCACAGCGGCGGCCGGGTGGTGAAGAACGTCGCGGGGTACGATCTCACCCGGCTCGAGGCGGGCGCGTTCGGTGCGTTCGGGGTGATCGTGCTGGTGCACCTGCGGCTGCGCGCCCTGCCCCGCGCCGACCAGACGCTCGTGCTCGAGGGGTCGCGCGAGGACCTGACGCAGGTGGCCGAAGACATCGCCGTCGCCGGCATACAACCCGCCGCGCACGAGCTCATGTCGCCCGCGTTGGCGCGGCGCGAGCGCTGGCTGCTCGCGGTGCGGTTCGCGGGCTCGGCGGCCCTCGTCGCGGCGGAGGAAGCCGGGCTGCGCACCGCCACGGGCGGACGGTTCGCGCCGCTCCGGGCCGACGAGGGGCACAGCCTGTGGATGCGCGCCGCGGAGAGCTTCGCCACCCGGCCCGTGGCGTTCCGCGTCGGCGGCCTCCCCGACTCGAGCGACGAGCTGCTCGACCTGCTGCAGCACCAGATCGGGGACGAGTGGATCTCGGCGAGTCCCGCGATCGGGACGATCCGCTGGGGCGGCGAGGCCACCATCGATCGGCTCAAGCGCCTGCGCCGCACGCTCGCCGGCCTCGAGGTGCCGCTCACCCTGGAGCGCGCCCCCTGGCCCGTACGCTCCGCCGTCGGCCACTTCGGCGCCTACCGCGAGGGAGTGGGGCCGCTCGTCGCCGGGCTGCGGCGGACGTTCGATCCGGGCGAGGCGTTCGTCGTGGCGGCCGAAGGAGCTGAATGACGGATCGCGGGGGGTTCGCCGCATTAGACCCCTGCGTGCACTGCGGCTTCTGTCTTCAGGCATGCCCCACCTTTCTCGCGACGGGGGACGAGGCCGACAGCCCGCGCGGCCGCATCGAGCTGATGCGCGCGATCGAGGCAGGCGAGCTCTCCCCCGACGATCCCGCCCTCGTGCTCCACCTCGACCGCTGCCTCGGCTGCCGGGGCTGCGAGCCGGTGTGTCCCTCGGGCGTGGGCTACGGCCGCGGGCTCGCGGCTGCCCGCGCGTTGATCACGAGCCGCCGCGGCGTGCCGCCGCTGGCGCGCGCCGCGCTCGCGGCGCTCACGGGCCCCGGCCTGTCGCGGGTGGTGTACGCCCTGGCGCGGGCGCTGCGAGCGACGGGAATCCCGCGCTGGCTCGCCGGTTGGGGACGCATGCGGTTCGCGATGGGGATGCTCGGCGCTACCGCGCCGAAGGTTGGTGGAGGTCGGTGGAGGTCGGTGAAGGTTGGTGGAGGGTCGCCTCCTCGCAACCTCCACCATCCTCCACCAACCTCCACAACCTCCCCCGTCCTGCTCTTCCGCGGATGTGTTATGCAGGGCCTCTTCTCTCACGTGCACGACGCCACGATCCGCACGCTCGAGGTGAACGGCTATGCGGTGCGCGAAGTCCCGGAGCAGGTGTGCTGCGGCGCGCTGCACGAGCACGCGGGGCTCGAGCGCGACGCCCGCGCCCTCGCCCGGCTGAACGTCGCCGCCTTCGGAGACGGGGACGAGCCGATCGTCGTGAACAGCGCGGGATGCGGCGCGATGCTCAAGGAATACGGCCACCTGCTCGACCCGGACGCCGTCGGGTTCGCCGCCCGGGTGAAAGACGTCACCGAGCTGCTCGCCGTGCGGGGCCCGCGGCCGGGCGCGCCGGTCGACGCCACCGTCGCCTACGATCCCCCCTGCCACCTGCTGCACGCGCAGCGCATCGCCGAGCCGCCCGAGCAGGTGCTGCGGGCCATTCCGGTCCTGCGCCTCGTCAAGACGCCGGACGCCGCGCAGTGCTGTGGCAGCGCGGGGCTGTTCACGCTGCTCGAGCCCGCGATGTCTCGCGCGGTGCTGGCGCCCAAGCTCGAGACGCTCGCCGAGACGAGACCGCAGGTCGTGGCGACGGGCAATCCCGGGTGCCTGATGCAACTGGGTGCCGGGCTCGCGGCGGCCGGCATTCCCGCGGTAGCGCGCCATCCCGTGGAGCTGCTCGACGAGTCGTACGCTGCCGCAGGGTATTATGCTTGAGGACGATGACGGAAGCACTGCTGTTCGACTACAACGGCGTCATCACGGACGATGAGGAGCAGCACCGGGCGACGTTCGCCGACCTGCTCGCCGAGGCGGGGATCGCGCTCACGCGCGACGAGTACTACGCCGACTATCTGGGGTGCGACGATCGAACCTCGTTCGTGCACGCGTTTCGCCGCGCCGGCAAGCCGCTCGACCCTGTCACGCTCGAAACGCTCGTCGCCCGAAAATCACAGGCCTATGCACGACTGACCGGGACCGCCCCCGCGCTGGTGGCGGGGGCAGCGGCGTTCGTGCGCGCGGCAAGTGGCCGGTTCCGGATGGGACTCGTGTCGGGAGCGCAGCGACGGGAAATCGAGCCGGCGCTCGCCCGCGCGGGCCTGGCGGACTGCTTCGAGGTCATCGTCGCCGGCGAGGACGTTCCCCGCTGCAAGCCGGACCCCGGCGGCTATCTGGCCGCCCGCGCGGCCCTGGCCCGGGGCGGGCCGCTCGAGGCCCGCCGCTGCGTAGCCATCGAAGATTCGCTCGCCGGCCTCTCCGCCGCGCGCGCAGCTGGCATGCGCTGCGTGATGCTCACCACCAGCCATCCGGCTCCCGCGCTCGCCGCGGCCGATCTGGTCTGGACCTCGTTCGCCGGGCATGACCCGGCCGAGCTGGCCGCGCTGGGGGACTCATGACCGGACCGGCCGCCTCTCCCCCGCCCCCCGTCGCCCGCCTCGAGCCGGGCAGCGTCTCGCCCGCGCTCGTCACGGCGCTCTACACCGGGGTCGTGCTGTCGCGCGCCGACGCCGCGCTGCTCACGCTCACGGGCCCCGGAGCGGTGACGTGCGCCCAGGGGTTGCTCACCAATGACCTGGAGCAGGCGGGGGACGGGGCGTTCGTGTATGGCGCGCTGCTCACGCCGAAAGGGATGATCGTCGTGGATGCCTGGGCGGCGCGACTGGGCACCACGGTCGGCTTCACGGTGCCGGGCGACGGGCGCGATCGCGCGCTGGCCATCTTCACGCGCTCCGTACCTCCCCGCCTGGCCCGACTGCAGGACGTGGCGGAGGCGGCGATTTACCGGCTGGCGGGCCCGCGCGCGTTCGCCGCGGCGGCGGCCGCGGGCCTCGAGGTGCCGCCCGCGCCCGGGCGCGTCCTGGAGGCCGCGGGCGACGTCCTGACGGCCCGCGCCACGGAGCCGGCGCCGTTCGCCCTCCAGGTCACCGTGCCGGCGGCGCAAAGCGAGCTGCTCGCCGGTCGGCTCGCGGCCGCCGGCGCGGTCGAGGCCGAGCCTGCCATGCTCGAGCTGGCACGCATTCTGGCGGGGTGGCCGCGCCTCGGCGCGGAAGTGGACGAGAAAACGATCCCGCAGGAAGTTCGCTTCGATGAGATCGGCGGCGTGTCCTACACGAAAGGCTGCTACACCGGGCAGGAGACGGTCGCGCGGCTGCACTTTCGTGGGCACGCGAACCGTCAGCTGCGGGGCCTGCTGTTCGATCCGGAACCCCCGGCGGCTCCGGCCCAAGGGTGGACCGCCGTGATGCACCTCGACCGCGAAGTCGGTCGGGTGACGAGCCTGGCCTTCGTGCCGGAGTCTGGCGTGTCGGGCGCGGGACGCTGGATCGGGTTGGCGGTGATCCGGCGCGAGGTTGCGCCGGGGGCGATGGTGCGCGCCGCGGGCCGCGACGCGCGCGTCGTCGACCTCCCCTTCGCGTTCCCCGTCGCCGCGCCGGCATGACCGTGCTCGTCACGGGCGCCAGCGGCCTCGTGGGCAGCCACGTGGTCGAGGCGCTCGTGAGCCGGGGCGAGCGGGTGCGTGCGCTGGTGCGCCCCGCGAGCCGGGACGCGGTGGTGCGGCTCGGTGCCGAAGCGGTCGTGGGAGACGTGACCGATGTTGCCGCGTGGGATGCCGCAGCGCGCGGCGCTGATGCGATCGTGCACGCCGCCGCGATCGTGCAGCGGCGGGCCTCCTGGACGCAGTACGTGGCGGCCAACGTCGACGCTACCCGGCTCGCCGTCGCCGCCGCACGAGCCACCGGCGCGCGCTTGGTCCACATCTCGTCCGTGGCCGTGTACGGCGGCACCGCCGCGTATCCCACCACGCCCGAGTGCCGGAGCGAAGACCATCCGTTCCAGCCGATCCCCGATTCCGACTTCTACGGTCGCACCAAGCGGATGGCCGAGGCGGTCGTGCGCGAAGCGGCAGAGCGGGGCGAGGTCGACGCCGTGGCGCTGCGCCCGACGGTGATCTACGGGGAGCGGGACCGGTTGTTCACGCCCCGCGTGATCCGGATTCTCCGGCTGTCGCTCGTGCCGCGGATCGGGGCCGGCGGGAACCGCCTCGCGTGCGTGTACGCGGGCAACGTGGCCGCAGCCGCGCTCGCGGCGCTGGCGCCACGGGAGCGGGGATTCCGCGCGTACAACGTCACGAGCGACGGGCCCCCCGCGCTGTCGCAGCGGGAGTTTTTCGCCGCCTTCGCGGCGGCGCTGGGCCGCCCCTACCGGCCGCTGCCGATTCCCGCCCCGCTCGCGGCGACCGTGGCCGGGCTCCTCACGGCTCGCCGGCTCGCCCGCGCCGCCGTGTCGTTCCTGAGCGGGGACAATCCCTACAGCGACTCGGCGCTCAGCGCCGAGCTGGGCTGGCGTCCCGCCACACCCGCTCCGGCGGCGATCGCGCGCACCGTCGCCTGGTTCGTCGCAAACGAAAAGCCCGGGCGCTAGTCCCGGGCATCGTCACTGATCCGAGCGGAGCTGGTTACGGCTTTTTCTTCGGAGCCCGGTTGGCCCCGGACTTGGTTGCAGGCTTGGCAGCGGGGGCCATCTTCTTCGCCGTGTCGGCCATCATCATGTGCTTGGAGGTGTCGGCCATCGGCATCTTCGAGGTGTCGCTGCTCATCTGCATCATGTTGTGGGAGGTGTCGGCGGCGGCCGCGGCGGGCTTCTGCTCGGCCTTTTGACACGCGCCCATCGCCACCACGGCGAGGACCATTGCGAGACGCTTCATGCGTACTCCTGTCATAGAAAGTAGCTGAGAGGGGGAGCTCGGCGGGGGAAAACCTAGCGGCCAGCCCCCGGGAGTCAAGGGCGCGGAACCGCGCGGGGTATACTAGGCCAACCAGGCCCAACCATGCCCAACCATGACTGACCGCCGGAGCTTCGTCGGCTGGCTCGGAACCCTCCCCGCGGCGCTCAGGTGGCCGCGAGCAGCCTCGGCGACGCCCCCGCCCCCCGGGACCATCCTCCGGGCCACTCCGACCGTTCTGTATCGACAGCCCGACGGTCGCAGCAATCTGGTGCGCGTCCTGGTGACGGGGCTGGACGCGCCCGCCGCCCGGGCGCGCGTGACCGACCGGCGCGGCACCCTGGTCGGGACGGCGGGACTCTTGCCCGAGGACGCCGGACCCGGGCTCGCCGGCGAGGTGTGGGTACCGCTGGCCGAGCCGGCGCAGTACCAGATCGACCTGGACGTCGGTAAGCGGCGCGTGTTCGGACGGCGCGTGCGGCTCGTGCCCCCGCGTCGGTGGACCCTGTACTGGATCGCCTCGAGCCACACCGATCTCGGGCTCACCGACCTGCGGGAGCGCTGTGTCGAGGCGCACCGCCGTAATCTGGACGCGGCACTGGCCCGGCTCGAGGCCCATCCCGATTTCCGGTGGACGGCGGAGTGCGCCCTCCCGGCGGTCTCCTACGCAGACAATCGCGCGCCGGCGGCGGGCGATGCGCTGGTGCGGGCGATCCGCGACGGCAAGATCGGCTTCACGGCGTTGTTCGCGAACCTGCTGACGGGACTGCTCGACCACGAGACCTTCGCGCGTGCCGCCTGGCCCGCCGGCTTGTTCGCGCGCGAGCGCGGGCTGGGGTACGCGGCCGCGCTCATCGCGGACGTGCCGGGACAGACGCTCACGTTCCCGACGCTGCTCGCGGCCAGCGGCGTGCGCTACCTCGCGAGCGGCGTGAACCCGGAGCGCGCCCTGCCGCTCCTCTCCCCCGCGGCCGCGCTGGCCGCGCAGCTCACGGGCGAGTGGACGTCGTACCCCCAGCTCTACTGGTGGGAGGGGCCGGACGGCAGTCGCGTGCTGCACTGGCGGACCGACCAGTTCGCCGACGGGCCGCGTCTCGGCTTCGACATCGGGGCGGCCGAGATGGCGCGCCACCTGGCCGATTGGCTGCTCTCGGACCCCGTGCTGGGAGTGCCGAGCTACCCGTACGACGTAGCGGTGTTGTGGGGCGCGGCGTCCGCCAACGGGCTCGTGGACGAGCGAGTGGTCGCGAACGTCGAAGAGTTCAACCGGCACTACGCGTATCCCCGGCTGCTGGCGGCGCGCCCGGAGGATTTCTTCCGCGCCGTGGAGCGCCGCTTCGGTCCGAAGCTGCCGGTGCGGCGTGGCGACACCGGCTGCTACCGCGAGGACGGCGCGGCCTCCACCGCGCGGGAGCTCGCGCGCTACCGCGCGGCTCAGCTGGCCGCCCGTGCGGCCGAGCTGCTGGCCCTGTGGGACGAGAAAACGGAGCCCGCGGCCGGCGGTGCGTCCGAGCGGATCGAGCGCCGGGCCGAGCAGCGCCGCCAGATGTGGCGCGACCTGCTGCTGTTCGGGGAGCACACGTGGGGAGCGGCGACGAGCGTGTCGGATCCCGACGGCGAGCAGACTACGGCGCAGTGGGAGTCCAAGCGGCGCTTGCTGGACCGCGCCGCCGGCGTCGCAGCCGCCCAGGTCGCGGGCGCGCTGCTGCGCATCGGCCTGAGCGGCGCCGCGGGCGCCGGGCGCGTCGTGTTCAACGCCTCGAGCTGGACGCGGAGCGACGTGCTGCGCGTGCCCGACGGCGCGGGGCGGCGGCTTGGCCTCGACGGCCGTGACTGGCCGGCCGTGGACCTGCCGGACGGCTCGGCGCTGGCCGTGGCGCGCGAGGTTCCGGCCCTGGGCTACCTGGCCCTGGCGGAGGGCGAGCGGGCGGCGAACCCGCCCCAGAACGAGGGCGCCACGCTCGAGGCGCAGGCCGGGCGCTTCCACGTCGTGCTCGATCCCGCGAGCGGCGCCATCCGCTCGCTCACCACGGGAGACGGCAAGGAGCGCGTGCGGCCCGCCGCCTGGTCGGGGTTGAACCAGCTCGTGTACGTCCGTGGCGGCGCGCACAGCGCCCTCTGGACCGACCCGGCGCCCGACGCACTGCGCACCCCCGCCGACCTCACCATCAGCCAGGCCGAGCTCGACACGGCCCGTCGCGAGCGACTGCCGGGCATCGGCGTTCGTCTCCTGGTCGAGCGCCGGCTGCAGGGCTGCACCAGCGTCGCGACCGTCGTGACGCTGTACGACGAGCTCCCCTGGCTGGACATCGAGAACCGGATCACCAAGCCTGCCACACTCGAGAAGGAAGCCCTGTACGTCGCGTTTCCGTTCGCCCTTACCAAGCCCACCGTCGAGGTCGAGGTGCCCCTCGGCCGGATGACGGTGGAGCGCGACCAGCAAGCCGGCAGCGGCCGGGACTGGTACTGCCACGCGCACTGGGTATGGCTGCACGACGCGGTGGACGGGATGCTGTGGAGCGGGCCCGACACGCCGCTCGTGACGCTGAACGACATTTTCCGCGGGCAGTGGCGCCGCACGCTCGCGCCCGACGGAACGCTGTTCGCCTACGTGCTCCACAATTACTGGCCGACGAACTTCGCGGCGCGGCAGGGCGGCGATTTCGTGTTCCGGTATCGTCTCTCGGCGCTCGCCCCCGGGAGCGATCCTGCCGAGCCGGTGCGGCGCGGGTGGGCCGCGTGCGACCCGCTATACGTCAGCGCCCGCTACGCGAGCGCGGGCGCGGGGCCGCTGTCCCGGCAAGACTCGGCGCTCGTCCTCGCGGATCCCGGGGTGGCCGTGGTGGGCGCCACGCCGGCCGACGACGGCACGGGCGCGGTCGTGAAGCTCGTCGACGTGGCGGGCTCGGCCCGCACGGTGGGCGTGTGGCCCGCGGCGTATACGTTCCGCGCCGCGCGTCGCGCGAACTTCGTCGAGATGACCGGCGATCCACTGCCCGTCGCGCCCGACGGCCATGCGGCGATGGAGCTCCCCGCCTGGGGCACCGCCGCGCTGCGACTCTTTACACCGAAGCAGCGGCTCGGTTAACTATCGCCATATGACCAAGCCAACCACGCTGGGCGAGCTGCGACAAACCGAATGGGCGAGTCCCGCCCGCATTGGCCGCACGGTCAAGGACGAGCTGCGGCAGAATCTCATCTGCCTGCTCGAGAACGGCTCGGCCCAGTTCCCGGGCATCGTGGGCTACGAGGACACGGTCATCCCGCAGCTCGTGAACGCGCTCTTGTCGCGCCACAACTTCATCCTGCTCGGTCTGCGGGGCCAGGCGAAGAGCCGCATCCTGCGCCAGCTCGTCACGCTGCTCGACGAGGAGATCCCGATCCTCGCCGGGAGCGAGGTGAACGACAACCCGTTCGCCCCGATCTCGAAATTCGGCCGCGAGCTGGTGGCGGAGCATGGCGATCGCACGCCGATCACGTGGCTGCCCCGCGAGATGCGCTATGTGGAGAAGCTCGCCACGCCCGACGTCACGATCGCCGACATCATCGGGGACGTGGACCCGATCAAGGCGGCGCGCGGCGGCCACCTGTTGTCGGACGAGCTCACGATGCACTTCGGGCTGCTGCCGCGCGCGAACCGCGGCATCTTCGCGATCAACGAGCTCCCCGACCTCTCCGGCAAGATCCAGGTGGGGCTGTTCAACATCATGCAGGAAGGGGACGTCCAGATCAAAGGCTATCCGGTGCGGTTGAACCTCGACGTGGCCCTGGTCTTCACGGCCAATCCGGAAGACTACACCGCGCGCGGCAAGATCATCACGCCGCTCAAGGACCGTATCGGCTCCGAGGTCGTCACCCATTACCCCCACACGGTCGATCTGGGGACCGCGATCACGCGGCAGGAGGCCTGGCTCGAGCGCGAGGGGCGGCCGGTCAAGCTGCCGCCCTTCGTGGCGGAGCTGATCGAGCGCGTGGCGTTCGAGGCCCGCGAGGACAAGCGGGTGGACCGCCGCTCCGGCGTGTCGCAGCGCCTGCCGATCAGCGTGCTCGAGAACGTGGTGTCGAGCGCGGAACGGCGCACCATCGCCACCAAGGAGAAGACGGTCGTCCCGCGCGTCTCCGACATCTACGCCGCACTCCCCGCCATTACCGGCAAGCTCGAGCTCGAATACGAGGGCGAGCTGCAGGGCCCCGAGGTGATCGCGAAGGACCTGATTCGGCGCGCCGCGGGCAAGACGTTCGAGGCCCGCGTGGGCGGGGCCAACGTGGACGACATCGTCCACTGGTTCGACGAGGGTGGGGCGCTCAAGATCTCCACGGACGAGCGTTCCGAGACGTGCCTCAAGGGATTCAGCGTGGTGCCGGGGCTGCTCGACCTGGTGGACCAGGTGGGCCTCGCGGCGAAGAAGGACCCCGGGACCATGGTGGCGGCGTGTGAGCTGGTGCTCGAGGGTCTCGTGGCCGAAAAGCGCATCTCGCGCAGCGAAGAGCTCGGCTATACGCGCGCGCGGGCGGAGCCCAAGGGACCGGGCTACGGGAAACCGGGGAGCGGAGGGCCGAACCTCTTTTCGTAATCCCGCGTAGGGGGCATGTTCTCCCATCCCCCACCGGAGCTCCCATGGGTAAGCTCGTCGCCGGCGCCGTCCTGCTGTTCATCGCGTTCTCCCTGCTTCTCACCGCCGCCACCGTGCGCGCGCAGCGCCCCGGACCCGCCTCCAACCTGCTGCGGGTCGGCGGGTACGTGCTCGGCGCGCTGGCGATCCTCCTGGCCCTGGGGTCGGCGCTGGCCGTGATCGACCCCGGGGAGGTCGGGGTGCGTCACGCCTTCGGCTACGTCGAGCCGTCACCGCTGCTCGCAGGGATCCGGTTGGTCTCGCCCTGGTCGGAGATCGAGCGCTACTCCACGCGCGAGGAGCAGTGGCCCACCCGCGGCGAGCAGATCGAGGCGATCGAGGCGCTCTCGAGCGAGCAGATGGGCATGCACGTGGAAGTCTCGATCCGCTGGCAGATCGATCCCATGCAGGCGCCCAAGATCTTCACCGAGATCGGCGACGAGAACCAGATCCGGGGAGCCGTGCTGAACGCGATCCGCAAGGGCGTGCGCGACGGCATGGTGCAGTATTCGATCAACGACATTTCCAAGCGCACCCAGATCGCCAACACGATGGAAAGCCTGGTTGACTCCGCACTGGTGACCACCCCGCGCGCCGGGGGCGGCAAGTTCCGCATCGCCACCGTCACGGCCTTCTTCCTGCGCGACCTGCAGCCGCCCGCCCAGGTCGTGCAGGCCATCAACAACAAGATCGCGCAGGAGCAGCAGATCGAGACCGAGCGGCACCGGGTGGAGGTCGCCCGGCTGCAGACCGAGCAGCAGCGCCTGCTGAACCAGACGCTGTCGCCCGAGGCGCTCACCAAGCAATGGATCGAAATGCTGCACGACCTGAAGAGCTCCAACAACCTGATCATCTTCGTGCCCACCGAGGGCGGCCTGCCGTTGCTCAACATCGGCGAGCTGCGCAAGAACCTGAAACCCTGAGATGGCGCACCCGGTCATTACGATCACGCGGCAGTACGCGTCGGGCGGCGCGGCCGTCGCGCGCCAGGTCGCCGCCGCGCTCGCGTGGACGGTCATCGACAACGAGTTCGTGGACGAGGTGGCGCGCCGGGCCGGGCTCGCGCCCGCCATGGTAGCGGAGCACGAGGAGCGGGCCCCGGGACTGCTGGAGCGGCTGGCCCGCACGCTGGCAGTGGCGTCGCCCGAGATGTTCATCGCCTCGGATGCCGTGCCGCCCGCCGGACAGGACGAAACAACCATCGTGAAGCTGACCGAGCGGATCATCGCCGAGGCGGCGGCCCACGGGCGCGTGGTGCTGGTCGGCCGGGGCGCGCAAGCGCTGCTGGCGCAGCGGCCCGACGCGCTGCACGTCTACGTGGTGGCGTCGAAACCCTGGCGTATCAGGCTCGCGGTGGAGCGCCTCCGCGTGGCCCCCGCCGACGCCGAGAAGGTGGTGGACGACACGGACCGCCGGCGCGACCAGTACGTGCGGACCTACTACGGGCGGCACCGCCACGACGTCGTGAACTACGACCTCGTGGTCAACACGGAGCGGCTGGGCATCGAAGGCGCGGTGGCCCTGGTCGTGGCCGAGGCAAGGCGGCGGCGGTGGGGGTGACGGAACAGGTGACTTGACCGCACCTTGATGGGGTGTAGGTGAATTCGAGCGTCCCAGGAGGCTCCCCCATGAAGCGGCTGCTGCTCGCGCTCGTCGCGCTGCTCCTCGCCTGCGGCGATTCCACCGGCGCCAAGGTCGCCGTGGCCCGAATCGTCCTCACCGCGAGTGATACCGCGCTCGCCGTGAGCGACACGAGCACGCTCAACGTGGTCGCCTACGACGCAGGCGGGCAAGTACTCACGCCCGCGGACGGCTCGCAAACCATTGATCACGCGACCTTCACCGTCCAGCCGAGCGGCTCGCTCGAAATCTCGGACGCCCACGCGATCGCGCTGGCGACGGGGCCCGCCCGGCTGACGGCGGCCGTTGATGGCTTCAGCAGCACCGTGAGCTTCACGGTGGCCGGCATCGCGCACCGTGCCGACATCACCGCGAACCAGACGTGGCACGCGGCCGACAACCCACACTTTGTCCGGCGCGCGATCCACGTCGGCCCCGGCGCGGTGACGCTGACGCTGGAGCCCGGGACGCAGGTGCGTTTCAGCGTGGCCGCGGGCCTGGTATTCGATGGCGCGCAGGCCACGCTCAAGGCCATGGGCACCTCGGCCTCGCCGATTTCGCTCACCGCCGACAGCGCCGCGGTGAACCAGGCCAACCCGATCAAGGGGTTCTGGTCGGGCGTCCTGCTGTCGAGCTCGCAGTCGGAGCTGCACTATGTCGTAATGAGCGACTGCGCCCGGGACACCTATCTGGCGACCCCCTACTTCGGCGCCTGCCTCGTCCTCGCCGACCTCTCCCATCAGGATCCGCGCCCGCTACTGCAAAACGTCACGATCAAGGACTTCGGCATCACAGGACTCCTGGCCCAAGACGGCGCCGGCTTGGACCCCGGCTCGGCGAGCCTCGTGATCACCGGCGGTGGTCCGTTTTACTTCGGGGGTGGTGGTCTGCCGATCTTCATCAACGCGAACGAAGCCGGCACCATCCCCGCGACGACCACGCTGAGCGGCAACCTCGATAACCGTATTCGCGTCGGCACTCAGGTCGGCCTGGGCGACAGCGTCGTGCGGGACGGCCAGACCTGGCACAATCTGGGGGTCCC
>QHUU01000045.1 GCA_003222155.1 Gemmatimonadota bacterium
CCTTCCCGCGTACGACGAGCATGTAGCGCGCCGTGTACACGCGCAACCGGCCGCCGGCTTCGCCGGCGCGGCACGCCACCACCGCCGTCCCCCATTCCCGGCCCTCCCGTTTCCAGGGGCGGAACAGGTAGATCGTCTCGATCTCGGAGGGCGGCACGTGGCGGGCGACGGCCTCGGCGAGTTTCGCCCACCCCGGCCCGCGGCCCGGCGCTAGCGGAGCACGGTCGCCGGCGCCTGCGCCTGCTCCCATCGCTCCACATAGAACCGCAGCACATGCATGAAGTCCTGGGCGTTCGTAACGACGCCGTAGGCCTGGTGCGTGCCGCGGTCCCGCAGCTTGTTGACCACGAACTCCGTCTGATCGACGCAGATCGTGGTAAGGGGCCGCAGCTCCTCGGGCCGGGACGAATCCACGAACGCCGGCAGCATGTTGCCGACGGCGATCGCGTGCAGCGCGGTCGCCACGAAGACGGCAAACGTCGCCTGGGCCGTGCGCTCCCGCATCGCGTCCTGGGCCGCCAGGGTGTCCGACAGCACCTCGGGCAGCGGCCCGTCGTCGCGGATCGAGCCGGCGAGCACGAACGGCACCTGGTGCGTCACCAGCGCGTGCATGATGCCCGAGGTCACGAGCCCCTGGCGCACGGCCGCGGCGATCCCGCCCACGCGGCGCACCTGGTTGATCGCGCGCATGTGGAGCGCGTGGCCGCCTTCGACACCCTGACCCGAGCTCGTCATCCCGAGCGTGGTGCCGAAGATCGCCGCCTCCAGGTCGTGCACCGCGACGGCGTTCCCCCCGAGGAACGCCTGGACGTACCCGTTCTGAATGAACCAGATCATGTCCTCGCGCGCCCGCGCATGCACCAGGGCGGGGCCCACCACCCACAGTATCTTGCCGCTGCGGCGCTTTTCCTCGCCGAGCAGCTGCGCGAGCACGGCGTAGTCCACGGGCTTCTCGCGGGACACCTCGGTCTGCATGAACCCGAACTCGTTGGCGCTGTGCGCGCCGCCGAGGAACCCCTCGGTATGGACGAAGATGCCCTCGCGGCCGTCCTCCTCGGTGCCGACCGCGACGAGCTGGCCTTTGCGCACGCGGCGCGGTTCGGTCACGACGAGATCCCCGCCCGCGTGCTGCACGATGACGCAGTCCATGCGCGGCAGCCGCGGCCGGCGCCAGGCGCCCGCCGCCCGCACGTAGGTGGGCAGGTTGGTCGTCGAGAAGAACCGGTCGGGCAGCACGCCGTCGGCGGGCGCGGGCTCGAAACGGGCATCGGGGGCCCCCGCGAGCGGCGGCGCCGCGAAGTCGGGCGGGCGGTACTGGAATCGGGGACCGGTGGTCACAGGCAGAGAAACCTAATGCAGAACGCGGAATGCGGAACTCGGAACGCGGAACAGGCGGGCCGACCCCCGTGTGGCTGTTCCGCGTTCCGCGTTCCCACTTCCGCGTTTCACAAGAGCGACACGGGATCGCGATCCACGACCACACCCCGCGCCCGCACGCCCAGGGCGCGCACCACGCGACCAATGGCGCGCGGCTCCGCCGCCTTCACGAGCACGTGCCAGCGCCACTGCCCCTTGAGGCGAGCGATCGGGCACGGCGCGGGCCCGAGCACGCTGAGCGCGTTCTCCAGCCGCTCGGCGTTCACGCGTCGCAGCCACGCCGCCACGCCCTCCGCCGCTTCCTGGGCCCGCGCGGCCACTGGGTCCGACGCCACGAAGCGCGCCAGCCCGACGTGCGGCGGATACGCCGGATGAGGCGGGGCGCGCAGCGGCACCTCGACCGCGGCGAACTGGGCCACCGAGTGCGCCGCGGCGGCGCGGATGGCGTGGTGGTCCGGCGCACGGGTCTGGACATATACGCGTCCCCCCTTCGGCCCACGCCCGGCCCGCCCCGCCACCTGGGCCACCAGCTGGAACGTCCGCTCCGCGGCCCGGAAATCGGGCAGATGGAGCCCGGTGTCCGCATCCACCACGCCCACGACCGTGACATTCGGAAAATCGAGTCCCTTGGCGATCATCTGCGTGCCGAGCAGGATGTCGAGCTTCCCCTGCGCCATGCGCTCGAGCACGCGATGGTGCGCCCACTTGGAGCTGGTGGTGTCCAGATCCATGCGCGCGATGCGGGCAGCCGGAAAGCGAAGCGCTACGAAATGCTCCAGCTGCTGCGTGCCGAGGCCGCGCATGCGCTGTATTTCCTTGCCGCACATGCGGCACGCGGTCGGGATCGGCTCCTCGTGGCCGCAGTAGTGGCAGCGTAACGCGGGCGGCGTCTGGTGAACCGTGAGCGCGATCGCGCAATCCGGGCAGTCGCGCACGTCGCCGCAGGCGGGACACTGCAGGTACGTTGCGAATCCGCGACGGTTCAGGAGCAGGATCACCTGGTCGCCGCGACCGAGGGCGCCGCGCACCGCCTCGTCCAGCGCGGTCGTCCAGGGAACGCCGCGCGCCTCGGGCACCCGCTCCGCGCTCCGCAGGTCCACCACCTCGACCGCCGGCAGCGGGCGAGCCCCGATCCGCTGGGGCAGCTCGAACCGCGCCACCCGGCCCTGGGTCGCGAGATGCAAGGTCTCGAGCGACGGCGTGGCGCTGCCGAGGATCACCCGTGCCCCTTCGATGCGGGCGCGTACCAGAGCCACGTCCCGGGCGTGGTAGCGCGGGGCGCTTCCCTGCTTGTAGCTCGACTCGTGCTCCTCGTCCACCACGATCGCGGCGAGCCGCTGCACCGGTGCAAACACCACCGACCGTGGGCCCACGGCTACGCGTCGCTCGCCGCGCCGCAGGGCGCGCCACGCGTCGGCCCGCTCACCGTCAGACAGGGCGGAGTGCAGCACCGCCACCTGGTCCCCGAACACCCCCCGCACCCGCGCGACGGTCTGGGGCGTCAGCGCGATCTCGGGGACGAGGAGAATGGCCCCGGCACCAGACGCTACGACGCTACGAAGCACGTCGAGGTACACCAGTGTCTTGCCGGAGCCCGTGACTCCCTGGATCAGCACGGGTGTCTCGGGCGGCGTCGCGAGGATACCCGCAACCACGCGACGCTGGTCGGCCGTCAGTTCGGGCGGCGGCGGCGACGAGAGCCCGGCGAACGGGTCGCGCGGGCGGGCCACGTCGGCGTAGCGGGCGAGCTCCTGCCGCACGAGTCCGTCGAGCGTCGCCCGAGACAGGCCCAGGCGCTCCACCAGGTGGCGCAGCGGCGCGGAGCCGCCGAGCGCCTCGAGCGCCTCGTACGCTACCCGGCGCTTGGGCGAGCGCTGGAACGCGCGCTCCCGCTCGAGCAGCGACGGCAACGTCGCCACGAGCGCCACCACCCGATCCGTCCCCTCGGCCGGCCCCGCCGGCCGCCGCACGCTCCACAAGGCCCCCGGCAGCAGGGCGCGCAGCGCCCATCCCGGCGGCGTCCCGTAGTAGCGGCTGATCCAGCGTCCCAGCTCGAGCAGCGGCCCGGTGAGCGCCGGCTCCTCGTCCGGAGCCGCCACGATGGCCTTCGCGGTCACCGCCGGAGCGGCCACGTCGACCGCGGTGACCACGCCCACCACCCTGCGCCGCTGCACGGGGACGACTACCCGCGCCCCGGGCACGACGCGGCGTGTCAGCTCGAGGGGAATCTCGTAGGTGTAGGGGCGCGGCACCGGGAGCGGCAGGACGACCTCCGCGAACTGGGGGATCCCCGGGCTCGCGCCCGGGGTGTCCGGAGGGAGCCTCTCACCGGCGCTGCACACCCAACCCCGGCCCTGTGGGGAGTCGGATCTGCCCGCCCTCGATCGTGGCGCCGACGAAGGGATCGTTCGCGGTGAGGGCGGCGCCGTCCAGATCGGCGGCGTCCACCAGCGGCGTGAAATGCGCGGCCGCCGTGATGCCGAGCGACGATTCGATCATGCAACCCACCATGACGAGCATGCCGTGCGCCCGGGCCGTCGCGATCATGCGCAGCGCTTCGCGCAGCGAGCCGCACTTGGCGAGCTTGATGTTGATCCCGTCGACGGCACCCGCGAGCCGGGGGATGTCCGCGGCCACGATACAGCTCTCGTCCACGACCACCGGCAGGATGCCGCGGCGGTGCACGGCGGCGATCCCCTCGAGGTCGTCCGGCGCAAGCGGCTGCTCCACGAACTCCACGCCGTACTCTTTCAGGACGGGCAGCATCTGGAGCGCGCGGTCCCGCGTCCAGCCGGCGTTCGCATCCACCCGGAGCGGCTTGTCGGTGGCGTCGCGGACCGTGCGCAGGATCTGCTCGTCACGCTCCGTGCCCAGCTTGATCTTGAGAATCGGATAAGCCGACGCCTCGGCCACCTTCTGGCGCATCTTTTCAGCGGTGTCGAGGCCGATCGTGAACGAGGAGCGCGGGGCGCGGGCGGGATCGAGCCCCCACAGCCTCCAGACCGGCTGATCGAGCCGCTTGCCCACCAGGTCGTGCAGAGCCGCCGAGAGGGCGGCCCGCGCCGCTCCGTTCTTCGGGACCGCCTGCGCGAACCGCGCCTCCGCCGCCTCCAGATCGAACGGGTCTCGGGGCAGATGCGCTGCCAGCCGTTTCAGCACCGCCAACACGGTGTCCGCCGTCTCGCCGTAGTAGCGCGAGGGATCGGCTTCACCCCACCCTTCCACCCCGTCCGCATCCGTGAGCCGCACCCACACGACGCGGTAGTCGTCCTCCCCGCCCCGCGCGATCACGAACGGGTGCTTCGTCTTGAGCGTGACGACCTCGGTGGTGAGCTTCAGCGGCATCGAGACCTCGGGTCTCAAGATCACGCCAGTGCCTGCACATGCGCGCGCACGCCCGCCGCGAGCAGATCGAGCCGGTAGCCGCCTTCGAGCAGGCCCACCACCGGCGACGGCGCGACCCGCTCGCGCAACGCGCGAGTCCAGGTCGCGATGTCGTCGGGTTCGAGCGTAAACCCGCCCAGCGGGTCGCCCGCGAGGGAGTCGAACCCGGCCGAGACGAGCAGCAAGTCGGGCCGCCAAGCGGCGCGCGCCGCGTCCACGGCCGCCAGCAGATCCTGGACGTACCGCCGGCGCTCGAGGCCCGGCGGGCGCGGCACGTTGAACACGTTTCCCACGCCGCGCTCGTCCTCGGCGCCGGTTCCCGGATACCAGGGGTACTGGTGCATGGACACGTACCGGATCGTGGGGTCGCGCTCCACGAGCGCCTGCGTGCCGTTGCCGTGGTGCACGTCCCAATCGACGACCAGCACGCGCGCCGCGCCCAGCTGCTGCGCGTGGCGCGCGGCCACGACCACGTTGTTGATCAGGCAGAAGCCCATCGCGCGAGCGGCCAGCGCGTGGTGACCGGGTGGCCGCGTCGCGCCGAAGGCCCGCCCCGAGGCGAGCCCGCACTCGACGGCGCCGAGCGCCACTCCCGCAGCCGCCAGCGCCGCCTCCCAGCTGGTCCGGCTCATCACCGTGTCCGCATCGAGCGCGCCACCGCCCGCATGCGCCACCTGCTCCAGCCCGTTCAGGTACGGCGCCGCGTGCACGCGCTCCAGCTGCTCCCGGGTCGCGGGTCGTGCCTCATGCCACGCCACCTGTCCGGCCAGGTCCGGTGTGCGCAGCGCGCCGAGCACGGCATCGATCCGCTCGGGGCGTTCGGGGTGACCGGCGCCGGGATCGTGCAAGCGACACGCGGGGTGATGAACGACCGGAACGGGCGGCGTGCCCATTCAGTTTTGCAGGTGCTTGCCGCGCAGCAGATCGCGAATCGACTCCACCTCGGCGCGCATGTCGCCTCGGGCACGCTCGAGCTCCGCCATCACCCGGCGATACCGCCGCCACCCCATCACCACCAGCCCCGCCGCGATCACGCACGCTCCGCCCCACAGCACCAGCATCGCCCGATGGAGCGCCAAGCCGCTGTACGCCAGCAGCACCCCATCGAGCAGCAAGAATCCCACCGTGAACGTGGTGAGCGCGCGACTCGGCGTCCGGGGCTCGCGGGACACGATCAGTGCACCGGCTGACGCCGCGCGGGCAAGACGATGAACGGCGCGTTGGCGGCGGCACCGAGGGCCGCGAGCGTGACGGCTTCGTCCAATACCTGCGCGCCGTGGAACTTCACGACGTACGCATCGAGCGCGAGGTTCGACCGCTTCAAAGCCTGGGCCAGGGCCTGGCGCTTGAGCTCCGCCACCGTGGTCGTGGGCTCGACCACCAGGAACACCTGATCCCACACATCCGTCACCATCACGCGCACCGCGAAGCGCTCCGTGACTGCGCTCACGCGACCTCCACGCCGCTCTCGAGCGGGAGCGTCGAAAAGAATCGATCGAGCGCCTGATCAAAGAACAGTGTGGACGCGCGCACGCGCGTCGTTGCCCCCCCGTCGGCCCACGCCCGGATCACCACTTCCTCCCCACCCTGACCCCGCAGCACGACGAACTGGGGTCCTTCCTGCTCTACGTAGGCGGCGGCCTGCGGGACCCGCTCGGCAAAGAACCGCTTGGCCCGCTCCAGCACATCCGCCGGCGGCAGCGCAACGCTGGTCGTGTGTGTCACAGTGAGAAAAAAGATAACACCTGCAAACTTGACACGGTTTGCCAAGGTTGCAGCCCGAGGATTGTCATTGTGGCAAACCGGCGCCTCCACCATCCGGCACGCCCATTGCGTGGCCGCCGGGCGAGACCCGGGCACCGGGCGACACCGGGCCCCTCGGGTCGGAAACCCGAACCAATGCACCAAAGGAGGTAATGAGTTATGTCGATCCTTCCCCGCATCACAAGAGACCCGGCGCTGGCGGACTTTGTCGGTCTGAGCAACCGGCTCAGCCGGCTGTTGAACGACGGCCTGCTCGGCGCTGAGTGGCAGTCGCCGGACGGCGCGACGACGGCCTGGGTGCCGCCGGTGGACATCTTCGAGGAAGACCATGCCATCCGCATCATGGCGGAGATCCCGGGCGTGCGTCCCGAAGACGTGAAGTTGACCGTCGAGAACAACGTCCTCACGATCCAGGGGTCGAAGCAGCAGGTGGCCCAGGAGCGCACCGACCGGGTGCATCGCTACGAGCGGACCTACGGAGCGTTCGAGCGCAGCTTCACGCTGCCCACGACCGTGGATGCCAACAACATCCAGGCGAGTTACGAGAACGGCGTTCTGACCGTGACGCTGCCGAAGGTGGAAAAGGCCAAGCCGCGGCAGATCGAAGTGCAGGTCGCCGCGAAGTAAACGGCCCTGTCCCGGTACATCGTGTAGGGGCGCAGCATGCTGCGCCCCTACATCTGTTTGAGCAGCTCGGCCAGCCGTTCGGCCACCTGGGAATTGGGCACCGCCGTCGCGCCCGCCTCCCGGGCCGCGCGCAACGCGTCCGCCCGCACGTGCGAGCCGAATGCCAGCACCGGCACGCCGCGACGCACCAACTCCCCGATGCGGTCGCCGGCGGGTCCTCCGAGCTCGAGCACCGCGAGATCGCACGGCGCCGCGTCGCGCGTCACCTCGCCGCCCGCGGCCGCCACCACTGCGGCGAGCTTCGACCGGAACACCAGGTCCGCCGTCACGAGGAGCACGCGCTTGCCCACCGGGGTCAGCCTTTGAGCTTGTCCGCGACGTAGCCGGCCAGGCGATCGGCGGCGACGCGCTCCTGCTTGAGGGAGTCGCGATCGCGCACCGTAACGGTCCCATCCTGCGTGGACTGCCCGTCGATCGTGATCCCAAAAGGCGTGCCCGCCTCGTCCTGGCGGCGGTAGCGCCGTCCGATGGAGCCGCCATCGTCGTAGAATGCGTTGTACGACTTGCGCAAGTCGTCGAAAATGCGGCGGGCGAGCTCCGGCATGCCGTCCTTGTTCACCAGCGGGAAGACGGCTGCCTTGAGGGGCGCCAGCGCGGGGTGGAACCGCATGACCACGCGCTTGTCGCCTTCGACGTCCTCCTCGTTGTAGGCGTCGATCATCGCCACGAGGGCGGTACGATCCGCGCCCGCCGACGTCTCAACGACGTAGGGCACGAAGCGCTCGTTCGTGGCGGGATCCAGGTATTCGAGTTTCTTGCCCGAGAACTCCTGGTGGCGCGATAGATCGAAGTTCGTGCGGTTGTGGATGCCCTCGAACTCCTGCCAGCCGAAGGGAAACTCGTACTGGATGTCGTAGGCGTCCTTCGCGTAGTGAGCGAGCTCGTCCTTGGCATGCTGATGCCAGCGCAGCTTCTCGGGCCGTATGCCGAGACCCGCCAGCCACTTCATGCGCTCCTCGCGCCAGAACTCGAACCACTCGAGGTCGGTCCCCGGCTTCACGAAGAACTGCATTTCCATCTGCTCGAACTCGCGCGTGCGGAAGATGAAGTTCCCGGGGGTGATTTCGTTGCGGAAAGCTTTCCCAATCTGCGCGATGCCGAAGGGAATTTTCTGCCGCGCCGACTGCAGCACGTTCTGGTAGTTGACATAGATCCCCTGCGCCGTCTCGGGGCGCAGGTAGACGATGGCCGCCGCTTCCTCCACGGGGCCCATGAACGTCTTGAACATCAGGTTGAACATGCGTGGCGCCGTGAGCGTGCCCTTGCTGCCGCACACCGGACACTGCGCCGTCGGCTCGCCCGGGGTGCCCTTGATCCGAGGGTCGTCGGCCCGGAACCGGTTCTTACAGTGCTTGCAGTCCACGAGAGGATCGGTGAAACCGGCCACGTGGCCCGACGCCTCCCAGACCTTGGGATGCATCAGGATCGCGGCGTCGAGCCCCTCGATGTCCTCGCGCTCGTGCACCATGGAGCGCCACCAGCGCTCTTTGATGTTTTTCTTGAGCTCGACGCCCAGCGGTCCGTAGTCCCACACCGAGCCGAGACCGCCGTAGATCTCCGAGGACTGAAACACGAAGCCGCGCCGCTTCGCGAGCGACACCAACTTCTCCATGACGTTGTCGGTAGGGGGCATAGAGGGCCGGAAGATAGGCGCGCCGCTAGGCGGCGGGCAACCCGAACGCCTGGCGCACCGCCCGCTCGGCGAGGGCCGCGATGCCCGGGGCGTCGAGCAGCTTGCCCTCGCCGTCGAGCGCGTGCAAGCCGATCAGTCCTTCGACCCGGCCCGCGATCACCGCGACTTTCTTCTTGGCGGCCTGCGCGCGTCGCACCACCTCGCCCGAGGCCTTGCCGACGAGTGACGTACGATCGAAGGACCCTTCGCCCGTGATCACCAGCTGCGCCTTGGCGAGGGCGGCGTCGAACCCGACACGCGACAACACCCACTCAGCGCCGGGCAGGAGTTGAGCCTTGGCGAAGAACGCGAGTCCGGCGCCGAGCCCTCCCGCCGCGCCGCCTCCCGGAAGCGTGGCGAGGTCGGCGCGGCCGTGGCGGGCCATCAGGTCGCCGAGACGCTGAAGGCCGCGCGACAAGAGCTTCACGCCCTCGGCTCCGGCCCCCTTCTGCGGGCCGAACACTGGGGCCGCACCCTGCGGCCCGACGAGCGCCGTCGTCACGTCCGCCAGCGCGACCACGCGTGCCTCGAGCCCCCAGCCGCCGTCGAGCACTGCGAGCTGGGCCAGCGAGCCTCCGCCCTCGGGCAGCGCGGCCCCCGACGCATCACGCAGCGACCAACCCAACCCCCGGGCCGCGCCGGTGCCCCCGTCGACGGTGGCCGATCCGCCGAGTCCTACGACCACCGTCCGAGCACCGCGCTCGACCGCTTCCCAAACCATCTCGCCCACGCCTCGCGTAGTGGCCCGCAGCGGATCGAGCTGATCCGGTTGCAGCAGCGCGATGCCGCAGGCGGTAGCGCTCTCGAAAATCGCCGTCTCCGGGTCGATCCAGCCGAGCTCGCCCGACACCGGCTCGCCTAAAGGGCCCGTGACCCTGAGGTGCTCGCGCAGCGACCCGGGCGGCAGCACCGCATCAAGCAGCCCATCCCCGCCATCGGAAATCGGGCATTGCAGCACGGCGGCGGCCGGCAATGCCCGGCGCGCGCCCGCTGAGATCGCGTCGGCGACCTGTCGAGGCCCCAGGGTGCCCTTGAACGCCGCCGGGGCGACTAGAACGACACTAGTCTCTTGCATTACGCAATGAAATATGCATTATGCGGCATGCTACGGTGTATCAGATGCGAGAAAGTCCCGCCGTGATGGCAATCGCAGTCAAGGCACTCTTCTTGCTCCCACCACTACGGCAGACAGCTTCGTCTCGCTCGCATCGGGTTCTAGGGCGCACGATGTCGAGCAGGCGATCACCCCCCAGGGGCAACTCTGGGGGGTTTGCTTTTGAGGTGGTCGCAGATCCGGCCGCCGTGCTCCCGGCCGTTCTCGATGAAGATCTTATTGGCGTCGAGCCCGGACGAGAGCACGCCCGCGATGTAGACGCCCGGAACGTTGGTCTCCATGGTGGCAGGGTCGTGCCGGGGCACGCCCCTGGCCTCGTCGACGTCGACCCCCAGAGACCGGAGCAGGCCCAAGTTGGCGTGATACCCCGTCAGGGCCAGCACGAAGTCCGCCGGCACGGTCTCCCGGTCGCCGTCCGGCTCACGTCGCACCACGACCTGGGAGTGCCCGATCTCCACCACGCGGCTGCACCAGCGCACGGCTATGCGGCCCTCCTTCACGCGGTTCGTGATGTCGGGCAACACCCACGGCTTCACGCCGCGGTCGAAGTCCCCCAGGAAATGCACCATCGTGACCTGCGCGTTCACGCGGCTGAGCTCGAGCGCAGCCTCTACGGCGCTGTTGCCCCCGCCCACCACCACCACGCGCTGCTGCCAGTACGGGTGTGGCTCGACGAAGAAGTGCGATACGTGCGGCAGGTCTTCCCCGGGGACGCCGAGCAGGTTGGGTGACTCGAAGTAACCGGTGGCGCACACCAGGTGACGGCTGCGGATCGTCTCCGGCTCAGGCGCCCCCGGGTGGCGCGCCACCAGCTCGAACCCCTCCGAAATACGTTTCACCCGCACGACTTCGTGATACTGGCGTACGTCCAGCTCGAAGTGCTCCGCCACGCGGCGATAGTACGCCAACGCTTCGCGCCGCGTGGGCTTGTCCCCGGCAGTGACGAACGGAACCCCGATCTCGAGCTTCTCGGGTGTGGAGAAAAACGTCATGTACAAGGGATAGCGCTGCAGGCTGGAAACGACGGGGCCCTTGTCGAAAAGCGAGCACGCGAGATGGGCCCGCTTTGCAGCGACGCCCACGGCGAGCCCGCAGGGCCCCGCGCCGATTACCGCAAGATCGAGCATCAAGAAGACAGTGTCACGTCACTTCGATGATCTGGTCGCGGTGCGTCCCGACGCTGACGTACTGAATGGGGGCATGCGCCAGGTCCTGGAGGCGATCCAGGTAGGCCCGAGCGGGCGGCGGCAGGTCCGCCAGTCGTCGCACCAGGCTCAGGGATCGTTGCCAGCCCGGTAGCGACTCGTACACCGGCTCGACCCGTCCGAGCCGCTCCACTTCGGCGGGCATCGAATCGAGGGCTTCCCCGTCGAGACGGTAGCCGACGCACACGGGGATTTCGGGGAACGAGTCGAGCACGTCCAGCTTGGTGACGGCGAGGCCCGTGAGCCCGTTGACCCGGACGGCGTAGCGCACCACCACGGCGTCGAACCAGCCGCAGCGGCGGGGGCGTCCGGTCGTGGCCCCGAACTCGTCGCCCAGCTCGCGGATCTTCTCGCCGAGCGGGGGAGCGGCCTCGGTGGGCAGGGGCCCGTTGCCCACCCGCGTCGTGTACGCCTTGACCACGCCCAGCACGGCGTCGATGGCGGTCGGTCCGATCCCGGCTCCGACCGCGGCGCCCCCGGCCGTGGTGTTGGAAGACGTGACATAGGGGTAGGTGCCGTGGTCCACGTCGAGCAGGGCGCCCTGGGCCCCCTCCAGCAGCACCGACTCCCCACGCTGCAACGCTTCCCACACGACCCGTCCCGCGTCGATGGCGAGCGGCAAGAGGCGTGGCGCGAGACGCTCGAGCAGCTGCACGTGCTCCGTGGCGTCGGCTCGCTCGGGCGAGCCCAGCACCTCGAGGAACTGGTTCGCCGCCTGCACCCGCGCGCACACCAGCTCCCGCGCACGCCCGGGATTGCGCAGGTCACCCACCCGGATGCCTCGCCGCCCGTACTTGTCCTCGTAAGTGGGCCCGATGCCGCGCCCGGTGGTGCCGATCTTCTCTCTCGCCTCGCGGGCCCGGTCGAGCAACTTGTGAAAG
The DNA here is from genome assembly GCA_003222155.1 of Gemmatimonadota bacterium. Classification (GTDB taxonomy): domain Bacteria; phylum Gemmatimonadota; class Gemmatimonadetes; order Gemmatimonadales; family GWC2-71-9; genus AG41. Next base: position 12,085 of record QHUU01000045.1, read on the forward strand.
GGGAGCGTGAGGTGGGCGCGATCCGAGACGTACAGTTTGTGCTCGGTCCGCACGCCGCGCTCGCTCAGCGCGTCGAGCTCGGTGAACAGCGTCTCCGGATCGAGCACCACGCCGTTGCCGACGACGCAAATCGCTCCCTGGATTATCCCTGAAGGAATCTGGTGGAGGACGAACTCGCCGGCGGCGGTGTGCACGGTATGGCCGGCGTTGGCGCCGCCCTGGTACCGCACCACGAGGTCGGCGCGCTCGGCAAGCACGTCGACGATCTTGCCCTTCCCCTCGTCGCCCCACTGGGCGCCGACCACGACCACGCAGTGCGTTTTCGGTCCGAACATGGCTCCCCAGCAAAAAACGCCCCGACACGCGGGGCGTTCCAGTATCCTCCGTGGGAAGCTAGACCCCGGGACGCCGGGCGTCAACGCTGAGCGCGGCCGCGACTGCCCCCGCCACGCGGCCGGCGCCGTCCAGAGTCAGTCGCGCGGGAACGTCGCGCGGCGTATGGACGACCCTTGCGGTGCGCCAATCACCCCGCATGATCGTGACGCACTCGCGCGCCGTGGCCGCGAGCGCGAGCCCGTCTACCAGGACGGGCAGCCAGCGTGCGCGCCGCGCCTCGAGGGCGCGGGCCACGCGGTCGACCGTCGCCCCAGCGCGATGCATCAGGGCGATCGTCGTGCCACGGTCGTCGATCCCGTCGAAGTTGACGATGCTCGTGCCGGCGAGCAGATTGGCCCGCTCCCGAACCAGAGCCCGCGCGCCCAGCAGCCCGTATTCCTCGGCGTCCGGGAAGATCACGCCGACCGGGGACTCGGGCGGGAGGGCATCGACGGTGGCCAGTGCCGTGACGACCCCTGCTGCGTTGTCGACCGCGCCCGCCGAGCGATCGGTCACCCGGTTCAGCGCGAGCAGGGCGGCTCCCGCGCCGCCGGCGCCGCCGATCACCCCGTCGAGCGGACCCGGAGGGATCGTACCGAGCAGGGCGCGCAGCGCCAGGCCGAGCAGCTCGACCGCACCGACTCCGGTGAGGCCCGCCGCCACCAGGCGTGCCGCCATCGAGAGGGGCTGGCCTTTCGAGTCGTAATGCGCCACCAGCCACGTGACCACGCGGGCGCGGGGACGCACGCCAATCAGGTTGACGCCCGAGAGCGGGACGCGGGCCAGCCGGTGCAGCAGGGACCGACCGGTGAAGCGGTGCTCCATGGCGACAAAGCCGCGGGCCGCGAGCTCGCGTTTCAGCACCTCGCGCACGCGCTCGGCGGGGCCGGTGCCGGCGAGCCGGGGAACGGCCACCTCGTCCAGCAGGCCCCGGTAGTCGGTCACGCAGCGACGAGCTTGGCGACGCGCTCCCGGTCGGCTGCCGCGACGGGCGCGAGCGGCGGGCGCACCGGCCCGCCGTACAGCCCCCCTCCTACGGCGTCCATTGCCGCCTTCACCCCCCCCGGTCCGAGCTTGGCCACGATCTCCTTGTCGAGCGGCACGAGGCGCTCCTGCAGGCTCCCCGCCCGCGCGCGGTCGCCGGCCCGGAATGCCGCGAGAATGCCCGCGCAGACCCGGGCGGCGAAGCACGCCACCGCGAGAACGCCGCCGTCGCACCCCAGCTCGAGGGCCGCATACAGGAGCGAGCCCGAGCCGACCAGCACCGACCACTGCGGGACGGCGTCGCGGTAGGCGGCGAGGTTCTTGGGGTCTCCCGATGAGTCCTTGACCCCCACGATGTTGGCGTGGCCAGCGAGCTGTTGCAGCAGGGCGGCGGCGACGGGGAGGTGCGTGTACTTGGGGATGTTGTACACCAGCACCGGGATGGGACTCGCCTCGGCAACCGCTCGATAGTAGTCGACGAGGCTCGCGGGCGAGACGGCGGCCGAGAAATAGCTCGGGGGGCGCACGAGCACCGCGTCCGCGCCTTCCGCAGCGGCCGCCCGCGTGAGGGCCACCGCCTGTCGCGTGGATTCGGCGCCCGTGCCAGCCACGAGCCAGCGTTGATCGGGAAGGACGTCCCGCACCCACGCCACCATGCGGCGCTGCTCGTCCGCGTCGAGCAGGGCCGACTCCCCGGTCGAGCCCGCCACCACGACCCCGTCGAGGCCGTCCTGCACCAGGCGCATCACATTGTCGCGCAGGTGGACCGGGGCGACGTCCCCCGTGGTGCGGTCGAACGGCGTGGTGATGGGGGCGAGCACGCCCGCGAGCTGCCGTGCCGTCACCGCCCCATCACCGACGCGGGGTCGCCTCCGCCGGCGCGGCGACGCGTGCGTGGCGGCGCTCGTCGCGCATCTGGCGCTCGAACTCCTTGGGGTTCGTGGCCGCCGCCACCGCCGCCTCGTAGCTCACCACTTCCTCCATCGCCAGCTCGATCAGGTGCTGGTCGAAGGTCTGCATCCCGTACTGCTCGCGCGCCTCGCGGATGTAGTCGTGCAGCTCGGGCGTGCGGGCGGGATCCTTGACCAGGTCGCGCACCGCAGCGGTGCAGATCAGGACCTCCACGGCGGGCACCCGCCCGTGGCCGTCGGCGCGCGGCAGCAACCGCTGCGACACGACGGCCTGGAGTGCCTCGCCCAGCCGTGTCCGGGCGACCTCCTGCTCCTCGGCCGGGAACATCGACACGAGGCGCGTGATCGTGGTGACGGCGTCGGGGGTGTGGAGCGTGGATATGACGAGATGCCCCGTTTCGGCCGCCTTCATGGCGGTGTCGATCGTTTCGGCGTCCCGCATCTCGCCGATCATGACCACATCGGGATCCTGCCGGAGCGCGGCGCGCAGGCCGGCGCGGAAATCGTCGGTGTCCACGCCGATCTCCCGTTGCGTCACCGAGCTGTTGATGTCGCGGTGCAGGAACTCGATCGGGTTCTCGAGCGTGACGACGTGCTTGTGCTGCGTCTGGTTGATCTGGTTGACGATG
>QHUU01000046.1 GCA_003222155.1 Gemmatimonadota bacterium
GGGAGGGCTTGATGCTCCGCCCATCCGACGAAAAGACCGTCGTCGCAAAGAGCTCAAGTACCCCCGCACGGACGAATTCGTCCAGCCAGGGCTCCTTCCGAGACAAGATGTTCGCCACCACGCCAACGCGGTGTGTCGCAGCCAGGCGCTTGAGCCTCAACGCATAGGCGTCTGGTACACGCCCGAGTTCGTGCTGAGCGATGACCCGTTCGAGGAGGTTCAACTCGGTCTCGGGTAGGTCTGGTGCTAGTTCTCGAAGCTTCTCCAGTACCGACGGAAAGGAGTCACAGCGTTTCGGATCCTCGTAGATAACTCCCAGGCTCTCGAAACAGGCCGTGATGGTTCTCCGCACTACCTCGGACGCGAGTCCCTGCCCACCGAACGCGCGGTAGGTGGCCTCATAGTCTTGCTCTGGACCGAAGCGATCCCCGCCGAACATGAACGTGCCGTTCATATCGAGCAGTACGCCACCAAAGCTGGAGAGAACATCGGTTGGGACCATGTGACCGTGTGGTAGTTGAACGATAGTTCGTGCGCGCCAGCGCACAACACTCCGCTTCCCTTAAAGCGATCACCGCCCGGCAGCTTCAAGCGCTTGTTGGGCCGTGTTGGCCAGTGGATCGCCGGCTCCTTTCTTGATTGCATCGAAATAGTGATTCTCGCCCTCATCTTCGTACTCATTCCACACAAGCGGCTCCGTGCTAGCGCACGCGCCGTTCCCCTTTCCCGGCCCTGGCCTCACTCCCCCGTGCTCCCAAAACCTCCCCCACCCCGCTCGCTCGGCGGCAGCTCCGCCACCTCCTCCAGCTCCACCACCTCCACCCGCTGAAACACGAGCTGCGCGATGCGCGTGCCACGCGCCACCACCACCGGCTCGGTGCCCAGATTGATCATCGGGACCATCAACTCGCCACGATAATCCGAGTCGATGGTCGCGGGAGCGTTCGGCAGGGTGAGACCATGCTTCACCGCCAGCCCCGAGCGGGGCCGAACTTGGGCCTCGTACCCAGTGGGGATCGCCAGCGCCAGCCCGGTGCGCACCAGCCGGCGCTCCAGCGGTCGCAGCGTGAAGTCGGGCTCGGCGCTCGCCAGGTCGTACCCGGCGGCGCCGGCGGTCTGTCGGCTGGGGAGCGGCAACCCGTCGTGGTGCGGCAGCCGCCGGACCTGCACCACCGGCCCGCCCCGACGCCGCTTCACGCGACCGTCAGCGGGACGCCGCGCGGCGCCGCTTGCGCCACACGAGCACCGCGATCACCGCCACGGCAATGCCGATCCACCACCCGGCGATATTGCCCAACCGCCCGCTCCGCTCGCTGGCCGAGAGCCAGTTGCTCTCGCCCTCGAGCGAGGCGAGCGTCTCGGTCAAGAGCGCCTGGCCCCGCGCCTCCTGATCGGCCGGCCCGCTCAAGAACAGCTGCACCGCCTCGCGCCGCAGCGGCACCTGCGTCACCAGCACGAACGCCTGCTCGCCTCGCTGCGAGACCAGCGAGCGCAAGCCCTGGAGGTCGAACTCTTTCCATTTGAAGCTCACCAGCTGCGTGGTAGTGGGCACGTCCTCCTGCCGCATCGCCTCCCGCGGCAACACGCCGCGCATACGCTGCACGCAGAGAATCATGGCTCCGTGGGCCGACACCGGCGTCGCCTCGCTCCAGCAGTCCACCATGTCCTTCTGCGAGCGTGCCTCGGGAAACGCCGTGAACCCGCTCGGCAGCGCAAACCGGTAGCCCAGCTCGGCATTCGTCGCCTGCGTCTGCAGCAGCAGTGCCAGGACCGCGAGAACGGTGGTCATACGAGTCGCTTCGCGTCCACCAGCGACAGCCCGAACGACTCGGCCACCGCCGGGTAGACGACGTTCCCCTCGATCACGTTCAATCCCTGGAACAGCGCCGCGTCGTCGCGGCACGCCTGCTTCCAGCCGCCGCGCGCCAGACGCTTGGCATAAGGGAACGTGGCGTTGGTGAGCGCCAGGGTAGACGTACGCGGCACGCCGCCCGGCATGTTCGCCACCGCGTAATGAATGATCCCATCCACCAGGTACACGGGGTTCTCGTGCGTCGTCGGCTTGCTGGTCTCGATGCACCCGCCCTGGTCCACCGCGACATCCACGATCACCGAGCCCGGCTTCATCAGTTTCAAGTCCTCCCGCCGCACCAGCTTCGGCGCCTTGGCGCCGGGCAACAGCACCGCCCCGATCACCAGATCGGCCCGGCGCAGCTGCTCCAGCAGGTTGTGGCGGTTCGAGTAGAGGAGATCGACGTTGGGAGGAAGCACATCGGAGAGGTAGCGCAGGCGGTCGAGCGAGAGATCGAGCAGCGTGACGCGGGCGGCCAGTCCGGCCGCCATTCGCGCCGCGTTCGTGCCCACCACCCCGCCGCCGATGATCAGCACCTCCGCCGGCAGCACGCCGGGCACACCACCCAGGAGTATCCCGCTGCCGCCGTACACCTTCTCGAGATACTTGGCCCCCTCCTGCACCGCCATGCGCCCGGCTACCTCACTCATCGGCGTGAGCAACGGCAGCTCTCCCGACGCGAGCTGCACCGTCTCGTACGCGATCGCGATGATGCCGGACTTGATCACCGCGCGGGTGAGCGGCTCGGAGGCGGCGAAATGGAAATAGGTGAAGACGACCTGACCCTTGCGCATGCAGGGCCACTCGGGCTCGATTGGCTCCTTCACCTTGACCACCATCTCGGCCCGGGCCCACACGTCCGCCGCCTTGGGGACGAGCGTAGCCCCGACCGCGCGATACGTCTCGTCGCCGAACCCCGAGCCGAGCCCCGCCCCCTGTTCCACCAGCACCGTGTGCCCGTCGCCCACCAGCGCCTCGACCCCCGCGGGCACGAGGGCGACCCGATTCTCAGCCGTTTTGATCTCTCTGGGGACACCGACGATCATGGGGGCTCCGGTGTAACGTCTCTGCGCGACGTCTTTGCGCGACGTCTTTGTGGTACGCCTTTGTGTTACGTCTTTTGCTTCTTAGTCTTTCCCGAGCCAGACCACAGTTTGACGTTCTGGATCGAAGAATTCAGCCGCCACATCGGCGATCTCTTTTTCCGTGAGCCCCGCGACCGCCGCTACGACTTCGTCGAGACTGCGATACGGCTCGCCATAGACGGGAAAGCTCGCCAAACGATACATCCGGGCGCTGGGACTCTCGAGCGACAGCATCAGCTGGCCCTGGGTCTGTTGCTTCGCCTCGACGAGCGCGTCGCCGGCGAGCCCCTCGCGCGCCAGCTTGGCGTACTCCGCGCGAATCGCCGCCGCCGCCTGCGCCGCGGTCTTGGGCTGCGTGCCGACGTATACCCCTGCCACGCCCATCTCGCGGTAGAAGCTCGTGAACGCGTAAATCGCGTACGCCAGCCCCAGCTCCTCCCGAATCCGTTGGAACAGCCGGCTCGACATGCCGCCCCCGAAGACGTTGCCCAGCACCAGCAGCGCGTATTTGCGCCGGTCGGCGTAGGGCACGGTGTCGGTGGCGAACACGATGTGGGTCTGGGCGGTGTCCTTGGCGTGGCGGGCCTCGGTGCCGCGAACTGCCGGGGGGATCGGAACGACGGGAGGCGTTGCACGTTCCACGTTGCCCGTTGCACGTTCGAACCAGCCCTGTTTCGCGATCTGTTCCAGCAGCTGCTCGTGGGTCAGGTTCCCCGCGGCCGCAATGACGCAGTTCGCCGGAAAGTACGCGCGCCCGTGCAGCTGTTTCAGATCGTCGGTCGACAAGGCGCCGACCGTATCGCGCGTGCCGAGGATCGAATAACCGTAGGAGTGTTTGGGCCAGAGGGTCTGATACACGAGGTCATACACCTGATCGTCCGGCGTGTCCTCGACGGTGTTGATCTCCTCGAGCACGACGTTACGCTCGAGCTCGAGGTCGCTTGGGCGGAGCACCGGATTGCGCACCAGGTCGGTGAGCACGTCGACCGCGCGCGGCAGGTCGCTGTCCAGCACGCGGGCCTGGAACGCGGTCGTGTCGCGCGAGGTGTAGGCGTCGAGCGAGCCGCCGCGCGACTCGAGCGCCAGCGCGATCTCCTGCGCGCTGCGCCGCTCGGTGCCCTTGAACACCATGTGCTCGAGCAGGTGCGACACGCCCATCTTGGGGCGGGGCTCGTGGGCGCTGGCGCTGCGCACCCAGATACCCACGGCCGCCGAGCGGACACTCGCGACCCGCTCGGACAAAACGATCACACCGGTCGGCGCGGTGGTCTGGAAGATGTCCCGGTCGAGCCGGACCGTCTCCATCAGTGCGAGCGCGCCGGTGCCGCCTCCGGCTTGTCCATCAGCGCCTTGCGGGACAGCCGCATGCGGCCGCGCTCGTCCACCTCGAGCAGCTTCACCCGCACGTGGTCGCCCTTCTTCACCACGTCCTCGGTACGCTCGGTGCGCCCGTGCTGCAGCTCCGAGATGTGCAGCAGCCCCTCCACACCCGGCAGGATCTCGATGAACGCCCCGAACGCGGTGGTGCTCTTCACCACGCCCTCGTACACCTTGCCCACCTCGGGCTCCTGCACCAGAGCGGAGACCATGTCGCGCGCCCGCTCGCCCCCTTCGCCCACCGCGGAGATGGTGACCAGGCCGGTGTCGTCCACGTTGATCTCGGCGCCCGTCTGCTCCTGAATGCCGCGGATGGTCTTGCCCTTGGGCCCGATGAGGTCGCCGATCTTGTCGGGACGGATCTGGATCGTGATGATACGCGGCGCGTACTTGGACAGCTGCGAGCGTGGCTTGGGGATCGCCTGATCCATGATGTCGAGGATGTGCAGCCGGGCCTGCTTCGCCTTCTCCAGCGCCTGGCTGATGATCTTGAAATCGAGCCCCTCGATCTTGATGTCCATCTGGATCGAGCTGACCCCCTGGCGCGTCCCCGCCACCTTGAAGTCCATGTCGCCCAGATGATCCTCGGTGCCGAGGATGTCGGTGAGCACCGCGACCCGGGCGCCCTCCTTGATGAGCCCCATCGCCACCCCGGCGCAGGCGGCCGTCATCGGCACGCCGGCATCGAACAGCGCCAGCGAGCCGCCGCACACCGTCGCCATGGACGACGAGCCGTTCGACTCGAGGATGTCGGACACGATGCGGAGGGTGTAGGGAAACTGGTCGTACGGTGGGAGCAGCGCCTGCAGCGCCCGCTCGGCCAGCGCCCCGTGTCCCACCTCGCGACGTGAGGTCCCGCGGATCGGCTTCACTTCACCGGTCGAAAACGGCGGAAAGTTATAGTGCAGCATGAACGACTTGGTGGTCTCTTGCGCGACGTCGATCGAATCGATCCGCTGCTCGTCCCGCGTCGTGCCGAGCGTCACGGACACCAGCGCCTGCGTCTGGCCGCGCGTGAACAGCGCGGAGCCGTGCGTCCGCGGCAGCATGCCAACCTCGCAGCTGATCGGCCGCACCGTGTCGAGGTCCCGCCCGTCCACCCGCTCGCCGTGGGCCAGGACCTGGTTGCGCATCGTGTGATACTCGATGTCTTCGATGGCGTTGGCGACGTCTTTCGCGTTCTCGGGGAACTCGGCCGCCAGCTCGTCCTGGATCGTGGCCTTCAGGGCCGCGAGCGCCTGCGCCCGCTCCGCCTTCTCCGGCAGGTTCAGCGCCTCAGCCACGCGCGGCTCGGCCAGCGCCTTGACGCGCGCCACCAGCTCCACCGGCGCCTCCACCTTGGTCCACTCCATCTTGGGCTGCCGCATCTCGGCCACCAGCTCGTTGGCCGCGTCCAGCAGCTCGCGGATGCCCTTGTGCGCCACCTCGAGGCCCTTCACGATCTCGACCTCGGTCAGCTCCAGCGCCCCCCCCTCGACCATCACGATCGAGTCCACCGAGCCCGATACCACGATGTCCACGTCGGAGAACTCGAGCTGCTGGAACGTCGGGTTGAGGATCCACGCGCCCTCGACCCGACCCACCCGCACCGCGGCGATGGGGCCGTTCCACGGCACCTTCGACATGGTCAGCGCCGCGGACGCCGCGGTCACCCCCAGGACGTCGGCATCGTTCTCCTGGTCCGCCGACAGCACATAGATGAAGACCTGGACTTCGTTCTTGAAGCCGTCCGGAAAGAGCGGGCGGACCGAGCGGTCGGTGACCCGCGCCGACAGGATCTCCTCGTCGGAGGGGCGACCCTCGCGCTTCAGGAAGCCGCCCGGGATCTTGCCCGCGGCATAGCTCTTCTCGCGATATTCGACGGTCAGGGGAAAGAACGGGAGGGTCGAGACGTTGTCCGACACCGTCACCGCCGCCAGCACGACCGTCTCCCCGAACTGGAGCAGGCACGAGCCGGCGGCCTGCTTGGCCAGCCGTCCCGCCTCGAGCTTCAGGGTGCGGCCGGCGAAATTGCGTTCGACGTGTTTCACCATATTGCCTGTCTAGAGCACCATGAAATGCGCCAAGCGCCCCGGTGCTCTTCCGGGGCGCCCAACGCGACGCCAGCGGTATTAATGGCGGAGACCCAGCTCGTCGATGAGCTGCCGATACCGCTCCAGGTCGTTGCGCTTCAGGTACTCGAGCAGGCGTCTGCGCTGCGACACCATCCGCAAGAGGCCGCGCTGCCCGTGAAAGTCCTTGGCGTGGACCCGGAAGTGATCGGTGAGGCTGTTGATCCGCTCGGTGAGCAGCGCGATCTGGACCGGGGCCGACCCCGTATCCCCCTCGTGCCGCCCGTACTTCCTGACCGGCGTCGTCTTGTCGTACATCCGTTCCAGTTCCCTAATTATTGAGAGCGCACTAACTTAGACGGCCGGCACCGATTTGTAAAGGCCTCGTGACCCACGCGCCCCCCGCGCCCACCGACTTGGTCGGCCGCACCGTCGGCCCCTACGACCTCGAGGGCCTGCTCGGCCAAGGTGGCTTCGCGTGGGTGTTCCGCGGCCGCGAGCTCGACGGCAGTCCGGTCGCCGTGAAGGTGCTCATGCCGCGCTACGCCGGCGACCCTCAGTTCGAGCGCCGCTTCCGCAACGAGGCCGAGACCGCGGCACAACTTCAGCACCCGAACATCATCCGTATCCGCTTCGTGGCCCGCTCCGGCAACTACGTGTACTTCGGGATGGACCTGTGCGCCGATTCGCTCGCCGCCCGGTTGCAGCGCGAGGGCCCGCTCCCCGAGCCTGACATCGTGCGCATCACCGGCGACGTGGCCCAGGGGCTCCGCTTCGCGCACGGACGCGGCGTGATCCACCGCGATCTGAAGCCCGACAACATCCTGCTCCACTCCGACGGCAGCGCGGTGATCTCGGACTTCGGCATCGCCCGCGCGCTCTCCGGCTACGTCGCCTCCACCGGCGTCAACATGACGATCGGGACGCCGCAGTACCTGTCTCCCGAGCAGGCCCAGGGACGCCCGCTCGACGCCCGCGTGGACTTCTATTCCCTCGGCGTGACGCTCTTCAAGGCGGCGACGGGCGAGGTGCCGTTCGCGTCGAGCGACTGGTTCGAGCTGGCGCGCATGCACGTGGAGGACGCTCCGCCCTCCCTGCGGAAGAAGCGACCGGAGTTGTCCAAGCGGTTCGAGCGCGTCGTGATGAAGTGCCTCGCGAAGCATCCCGACGACCGCTACCGCGACGCGTCGGATCTGCTCGGCGATCTGGGCGGGAAGGACGGAACGGCGGCGCCGGGGCTGCTCGAACGCCTGCGGCGCTGGTGGTCAGCCTGACGCGCCCAGTCGGCGCCGGATCCAGGCCCAGAGGCGGTTGACTCTCTTGGGCTCCACCTTTCCCGTTTCCCGTTTCCCCATTCCCGTAAGGACCGCCTCCGCCGCCTGCCTCAGCTGAGCTTCGCACTCCCTCGGGAACGGACGCTCGGCGGGCCGGATCTCGAAGCCCGAACCGCCCGGTGCCACCCCGAGCTCGACGATCCCGGGAGACGCTCGATCGATGACATCGATCAGCGGTCGCAACGTTTCCCGTTTCCCGTTTCCCGTGTCCCGGTAATACTCCGCCGCGACCGCGATCACGAGCCGTTCCGCTTTCACGCGCCCCGCGACGAAGTCTTCCAGCTCCTGCCTAACGCTTGAAGACATGCCCCAACCAGCGCAACACGTCGTTCGACGTGGCGAGGATCATGATGCCGAGCAGCACCACGAACCCGATCTGCGTGAGGCGCAACCGCAGCTCGAGCGGCAGCGGCTTGCGACGCACCGCCTCGGCGAGCAGGAACACCACCTGCCCCCCGTCCAGGATCGGGATCGGCAGCAGGTTGAGGATCGCCAGGTTGATCGAGAAAAAGGCCATGAATCGCAGCAGCCAGTCGAGGCCCAGCCGCGCCGCCTGCCCCGACGCCTGGGCCACGAGAATGGGGCCGCCCAGCTCCCGCACCGAGATCTGTCCCAGCACCAGCCCCTTGAGGAACCCCAGGATGATGATCGCGGTGCGCGCCGTCTCGTCCCAGCCGGTGGCGATCGCCGCACCCGGGGGCTTGCGCACACGCACGACGGCCTGCTGCACCTGCGCTCCAATGAACCCGTACTTGAGCGGCCGCTTGGCATAGCGGGCGTCGGCGCCGGTCGCCTCCTCGGGAACGACCGTGATACTCAGGCTGTCGGCGCCGCGCCGCACGTCGACCCGCAACGGACGTCCGGGGCTGTCCCAGATGCGCTCGAGGAAACGCTCCACCGACTTGACGGGCACGCCGTCGATCCGGAGGACCAGGTCGCCGGGCGCGAGCCCCGCGCGCGCCGCCGGCCGCCCCTCCTCCAGCCGCTGCACCACGACCGGGACCCGGGGCACGAGGGCGTCCGCCACGGCCTGGCGCGCCGCCAGGCCGCCCCGCCCCACGTCGATCACCAGCGGTTGCGTGCGGCCGGCGATACCGAACCGCAGCTCGGCCGGACCGGTCACGATCACCCGCACCACGTCGTCCCAGGTGCGGATCGAATCGTCGTTGATCCGCACGATGCGGTCGCCCGGCGCCAGGGACGCGAGCGCGCCCGCGCCGGCGGGCAGCCGCGCCGCGACCACGGAGTCGAGCTGCGTCGTGTTCAACTCTGGCGTGCCCACGGTGCCGGCGAGCAGGGCGAAGATGACGAACGCCAGGAGGGCGTTCATCGCCACGCCGGCGCACACGACCAGCAGCCGGGTCGCCACGGGCTTCTTGTCGAAGGCACGCGCGGGATCGACCGGTTCGGCGGTCGCCCCACCCTCCAGCTCGCCGGCCAGTCCTTCGTCTTCCAGGCCCGCCATCTTGACGTAGCCGCCGAACGGAATCCAGGAGACCCAGTACTCGGTCTCGCCGCGGCGCCACCGCAGAATCGGTCGGCCGAAGCCGAGCGAAAACCGCAGCACCTGGATCCCGACCGCCTTGGCGACGACGAAGTGACCCGCTTCGTGGATGAAGATCAGCACGCCGATTACGACGACGAACGCGGCGAGCGTCAGCGGCACGCGGCCTCCCGCGCCAGGCGGCGCGCCTCGGCGTCGGCGACGAGCACCGCCTCGAGCGTTGCGGCATCGCCCGCATGATGCGCGTCCAGCACGCGCGCGATCGTCTCGCCGATCCGGCCGAAGCGAATTTTGCCGTCCAGGAACAGCTCCACCGCTACCTCGTTCGCCGCGTTGAACGCCGTCGCCGCTGTGCCACCCGTCGCTGCCGCCGTCCGACCCAGCCCGTACGCCGGATAGAGATCGGAGGACACCGGCTCGAACGTGAGGGTGCCCGCCACCACCGGGTCGAACCGGCGCGTGCCCGCGTCGGGCACGCGGACGGGGTGGGTGAGGGCGTACAGGATGGGGAGCTCCATCGTGGGGAACCCCACCTGGGCGAGCACCGAGCCGTCCACGAACTCGACGAACGCGTGCACCACCGACTGGGGATGCACCACGACCTCCACGGCGTCGTATGGCAACCCGAACAGGAAGTGCGCCTCGATCACTTCGAGCGCCTTGTTGACGAGCGTCGCGGAATCGACCGTAATCTTTTTCCCCATCTTCCACGTGGGATGGCGCAGCGCCTCGTCCACGGTGGCCCCGGCCACGCGCTCCGGCGTCCAGGTGCGGAACGGCCCCCCCGACGCCGTGAGGATGAGCCGCGCCAGCTCCGCGGACTGCCGGCCGGTGACGCACTGCAGCACGGCGCTGTGCTCCGAGTCGACGGGGACGATCTCCCCACCGCACTCGCGCGCGGTGCGGGTGACGAGCTCGCCCGCCATCACCAGCGTCTCCTTGTTGGCCAGCGCCACCCGCTTCCCCGCCCGGAGGGCGGCCAGCGTGGCCTCGAGCCCCGCCGCGCCGACGATGGCATTCACCACGATCTCCACGTCGGGATGCGTCGCGGCCTCGACGAGACAGGCGACGCCCGAGCCCCGAGCCCCGACCCCCGAGCCCCCGTTTACCAGCCCCACGTAGGCTGGCTTCCACTCCGCGGCTTGCCGCTGTAGGAGGTCCGCATTGGAATGGGCCGTCAGCGCCGCCACTCGGAACCGGTCGCGCTGGCGCCCGAGCACCTGCAGCGTGGAGCACCCGATGGAGCCGGTGGAGCCCAGGATCGCGACGCCGATGCTCATGCGACGCCGAACAGTCGGAACAGTGCGGCCGTGAGCGGCAGCACGAAGTACAGCGAATCGAGCCGATCGAGCACGCCGCCGTGACCCGGGATGAGCGACGACGAGTCCTTGACGCCCGCCTCCCGCTTGAGCAGCGACTCGGCGACGTCGCCCACCTGGGCCGCCACCACCCCGACTACCCCCACCGTCACCAGTTGCCACATGCCAAGCCGCAAGGCCACCCGATCCAGGACCAGAGCGCCGTACGCCAGCGCCGCGAGCAGCCCACCCACCAGACCAGCCACCGCGCCGGCCCACGTCTTCCTCGGCGAGAGCACGGGCGCGAGCTTCGGCCCGCCGACGAGCGCCCCCCCGGCCATCGCGCAGGTGTCGCATATCCACGTCACGACGAGCGGCAGCACGACCAGCGCCACCGAGCCGCGCGGATGGGCGTCGCTGTGCGGACCGTGGCGGATCGCCACGATGAACGACAACAGGGCCGAGGCGTACAGGCCTCCGAACACCGTGACGGCGACCGCCGTGAGGGGCCGGCGCTCCGGCCCCCGGGCGGCCGCCACCACCAGCACCACCAGCAGCCACACGGCGCCGACGTACACCACCGGCTCCCATTCGGCGTAGCCCTTCACCCAGTACGTGGCCAGCGGGCACAAGGCGGCGCCGATGAACCCGATCCATTCGAGGGGCTCGATCCCCTGCACGCGCGCGAAGTCGTACACCTCGCGTGTGCCCAGCACGCCCAGCACGGCCAGCACCCCGGCGAGCGCCCAGCCACCCAGCCGCAGCAGCAGCAGCGCCGCGGCGATGGCCGGGACGGCGAAGGCGACGCGCACCAGCAGATTGCGTGAGATCACACGGGGACTTTGCCGAAGCGCCGATCCCGCTGCTGGTAATCGAGGATCGCCCGGAACAGGTCGCGGCGCGTGACGTCGGGCCAGAGGACCGGCGTGACGTACAGCTCCGTGTAGGCGAGCTGCCACAGCAGGAAATTCGACAGCCGGTACTCCCCGGACGTGCGGATCAGGAGGTCGGGGTCGCCCCAGGGAGCGGTGTACAGCTTCTCGCGCACCGCGTCCTCGCCGATGTCCTCGAGCCGCTTCGCGCCCTTGAGCACCTCTTCCGCCAGCAGTCGCGCGGCGCGCGCCAGCTCGGCGCGCGACGAGTACGAAATGCACAGGTTGAGGGCCAGCTTCGCGCCATCCCGCGTTTCGTCCTCCACGCGCTCCACTGCTTCCCGCGCGCCGGGTGCGAGCCGGGTGCGATCGCCCAGCACGTGCACGGCGACGCCCTGATCGCGTAGCTCCGCCACTTCGCGCGCGATGTATTCCTCGAGCAGCTCCATCAGCGCCGAGATCTCGGTCGCCGGGCGCTGCCAGTTCTCGGCCGAGAACGCGAACAGCGTGAGCACTTCGACGCCCGCCGCGATCGCCCCCTCCACCACCTCGCGCACCGCCTTCATCCCGGCCCGATGGCCCAGCGGGCGCGGCAGGCTCCGCTCGCGGGCCCAGCGCCCGTTGCCGTCCATGATGACGGCCACGTGGCGCGGGACGACCCCATTGCCGCGGATCTGCGCGAGCAGGTCGTCCGCCATCGCTAGACCTCCATGATCTCCGCTTCCTTCGTCTTGACCGCCTCGTCCACGAGCTTGAGGTGCTCGTCGTGGAGCTTCTGCACGTCCTTCTCGGTGTGCTTCTTCTCGTCGTCGGAGACGTGCTCGGTCTTCTTGATCCGGGCGATCGCCTCGGTGCGCGCGTGTCGCACCGCCACGCGCCCTTCCTCGGCGAACTTGTGCACCACCTTCACCAGTTCGCGGCGCCGCTCTTCGGTGAGGGGCGGCAGCGGGATGCGGATGATGTTGCCGTCGTTGGAGGGGGTGAGACCGAGGTCGGACGCGAGGATCGCCTTTTCCACGGCCTTGAGGAGCGACTTGTCCCACGGCTGGACCGTGAGCAGCTTCGGCTCGGGCGTCGCCACACTGGCCACCTGGTTGATCGGCATCTCGCTCCCGTAGGCTTCGACCCGCACCAGGTCGAGGAGCGCCGTGGTCGCCTTCCCGGTGCGTACGGTGGCGAACTCCCGCTTCACCGCTTCCACCGCCTTGTCCATCGCCTGCTTGGCCTGCTTGACGTGGTCCGTGAGCGTGGGGGGGGTCATTGCACGATCGTGCCGACACGCTCGCCGGCCAGGACCCTGGCCGTCGCGCCCGGCTGGTTGATGTTGAACACCACGATGGGGAGCTTGTTCTCCTTGCACAGCCCGAATGCGTTGGCGTCCATCACGGCGTAGCCGTTCACCAGGGCGTCGCGGAACGAGAGCTCCGGGAGGAACTTCGCCTTGGGGTCCTGCTTCGGATCCGCCGTGTACACGCCGTCCACGTTCGTCGCCTTGAGGATCAGTTTCGCCTCGACCTCGAGCGCGCGCAGCACCGCCGCCGTGTCGGTGGAAAAGTACGGGTTCCCGGTGCCGCCCGCGAAGATCACCATGCGCCCCTTCTCGAGGTGCCGCACGGCGCGCCGCCGGATGTAGGGCTCCGCCAGCTCTTCCATGCGGATCGCGGTCATGACGCGCGTGTCCACGCCCTTTTTCTCGAGGATGTCCTGCAGCGCGAGCGCATTGATCACGGTGGCGAGCATCCCCATGTAGTCCGCGGACACGCGATCCATCCCCTGCTCGCTCGCCGCCGTGCCGCGCAGGATGTTGCCGCCGCCCACCACCAGACCCAGCTGCACGCCCAGCGCGGCCACGCCCTTGAGCTCGTCCCCCAGCCGATCGATCACCCCAAAATCGATGCCCCCGCCCGCCCCGCGCTCTCCCGCGAACGCCTCGCCCGACAGCTTGAGCATGGCCCGCGGATAGGCGAGTCGCGCGCGGGAGGCCGTCGCCACTCAGGCCTCTCCGACCTTCAGCCGCGCGAAGCGCCGCACGGCGATCTTCTCCCCGGTCTTGGCCGACAGCTCCTTGACCAGCTCGCCCACGGTGCGTTTGTCGTCCTTCACGAATTTCTGCTCGAGCAGGACGCGCTCCTCGTAGAATTTCTTCAGCATCCCGTCCACGATCTTGGCGCGGATCTGCTCGGGCTTCTTCTGCTCGGCGACCTGCGCCTCGTACACCTGGCGCTCGCGCTGCACCACGTCCGGCGGCAGGTCCTCGATCCGCACCGCGAGCGGGTTCGTCGCGGCGACGTGCACGGCGAGATCGCGGGCGAGCGCCTTGAAGTCGTCGGTGCGCGCCACGAAGTCGGTCTCGCAGTTGAGCTCCACCAGCACGCCGATCTTACCGTCGTGATGGACATAGTGGCCGATCAGGCCCTCCGACGCCTCACGGCCGGCCCGCGTGTCGGCCTTGGCGGCACCCCGGGTACGCAGCAGGTCGACGGCCTTCTCCAGGTTGCCGCCCGTCTCGTCCAGGGCCTTCTTGCAGTCCATCATGCCGGCGCCCGTGCGGGCGCGCAGCTCGGCCACGAGCTTCGCGGGAATCTCTTTCACAGTCGCCATGCTCCTCACTCGCAAAAACGCCGCCCTCGCGCCGTAGCGCTCGGAGGGCGGCGGTCGGTTGTCCACCGAAACGCGAACGTCCGGCGGGCTCAGCCTTCGCCTTCGGCTCCGCCGCTCGTTTCCGCCGGGGCGGGGGCCGGTGCCTCGTCCGTCTTGAGCCGCGCGGCGATCGCTTCCGGCTTGGCGCGACGCTTGCGCCGCGCCGGCTTCTTCTTCTTGTCGCCCTCCGCTTCCCCCTCGACGCCCGTTTCGGTCGAGTAGGTCACGCCTTCGCCTTCTTCGGCGGCCTCGTGCAGCGGCATCTGGCGCCGCGCTTCACCGATCACATCCGAAATCGCCGCGGTGATCAGCGAGACCGCCCGGATTGCGTCGTCGTTCCCGGGAATCGGCACGTTGATCAGGTCCGGATCGGCGTTGGTGTCCACGATCGCGACCACGGGGATGCTCAGCTTGTTCGCCTCGGCGACGGCGATCCGCTCCTTTTTCGAGTCCACCACGAACAGCGCCCCGGGCAGGCGGCTCATGTTCTTGATGCCCGACAGATACTTCTCCAGCTTCACCCGCTCGCGGTCGAACAGCAGCTGCTCCTTCTTGGTGTAGTTCTCGAATTCACCCTCCGCGGTGCCCTGGTCCAGCTCCTTCAGCCGCTTGATCTGCTTCTTGATCGTCTGGAAGTTGGTGAGCGTGCCGCCCAGCCACCGCTCCGTCACGTAAAACGCGCCACAGCGCTGCGCTTCCGCCTGGAGGATGTTCTTGAGCTGCTTCTTGGTGCAGACGAACAGGACCCCCTCGCCCTTCAGCACCACACCGCGCAGCAGGTCCTGCGCCGCCTCGATCTGCCGCAGCGTCTTCTGGAGATCGATGATGTAGATGCC
>QHUU01000123.1 GCA_003222155.1 Gemmatimonadota bacterium
GCGATCACCTCTTGCAGCTCGTCCTTGGACGGCGCCTGCACGCGGATCTCCTCGCCCTGGATCGAGGCCTGGGCTTTTTTGAACTTTCTGTCCTTGATCGCCTTGACGATCGCCTTCGCCTTTTCCTGGGGGATTCCCTGGGTGAGCTTGATCTCGCGCCGCACGGTGTCGTTGGCCGCCGGGGTGACGGCCCCGAGCTCGAGGTTCTTCACGGGAACGCCGCGCTTGACGAGCTTGGTCTGCAGCACGTCGAGCAGCGCTTTCATTTTGAAGTCGTCATCCGCGACGAGCGTGAGCGTCGCCTTGGGGCGATCGAACGCGATGGACGCCTTCGAACCCTTGAAGTCGTAGCGCTGGGCGACCTCTTTGGTGGCTTGATTCACCGCGTTGTCGACTTCCTGAAGGTCCGCTCCAGTGGAGATATCGAAAGATGAAAGGCCAGTCATGGCGAGAATATAAGGGTGCGCGGTACGCGGTGCGCGGTTACATCGGAGGCAACCGCGCACCGCGCACCGCGGACCTGCTTCGTTTTAAAAGAGGAAGCTCTCCAGCGCCCTGGCTCTCGAGACGTGACGGAGCCGCGCCAGGGCCTTTTCTTTGATCTGTCGCACCCGCTCCCGCGTGATGCCGAGCAGCGAGCCGATCTCCTCGAGCGTCATGGGCTCCTGCCCCTCGAGGCCGAAATACAGCCTGAGGATCTTGGCTTCGCGCTCCTTGAGCGTCGCCAGCACTTCCTCGATCGACTCGGTGAGGGCGTGCTCGAAGATCTGGTCGTCGGGTCCCGGGTTGGTGGTGTCGGGGAGGTAGTCGAGCAGCTTGTTGTCCTCCCCCGGGGTGAGGGGCGCGTCGAGGGAGAGATGCGCCTGCGAGATCGACAGCGTCTTGGCGACCTCTTCCTCGGAGATATCCATGCCTTCGGCGATCTCTTCCACGGTCGGCTCGCGGCCGAGCTCTTGCAGGAGCGAGGCCGAGCGCTTGCCGATGCGATGCAGCGTGCCCGCGCGGTTGAGCGGCACCCGCACGATACGCGACTGCTCGGCGAGTGCCTGGAGGATCGCTTGGCGGATCCACCACACCGCGTAGGAGATGAACTTGATCCCCTTGGTCTCGTCGAACTTGTGGGCCGCCCGGATCAGCCCGAGGTTGCCCTCGTTGATGAGATCCGAGAGGGAGACGCCCTGGTTCTGGTATTTCTTGGCGACGGAGACGACGAACCGGAGGTTGGAGCGGACGAGCTTGTCCAACGCCTCCTCGTCACCGCGTTTGATGCGCTGGGCCAGCGTGACCTCTTCCTCGCGCGTGATCAGGGGATACTGGCTGATCTCGCGGAGGTACTGATCGAGCGATCCCTCGTCGAACGAGGCTCGCTTCGCCGTGTTGAGTTGCATGGCCTAGTCACCCTCCAGGCACAAACCACGCTGCACGATACCCCCCCGGCCGACGACGGCACGGCGTCGGGACCGGGGCTCCCCGGACGGCGGCTCTAGCGAATGATCGAGCCGAGCCGGTGCCAGCGAATGTCGGTCAACCAGGGCAGCGCATCGTGCGCCTCCCGGTCGTAGCTGAAGTACACGACGAGTGGCCGTCCCTTGACCGCCGCGGCATCGACGAAACCCCAGTAACGGGAATCCGCCGAGTTGTCGCGGTTGTCCCCCAGCACGAAATACCGCCCGGCCGGAACGACCAGCGGACCCCAGGTGTCGCGGGTCGGGTGATAGCTGCGGGCCACGCTCCCACCACCGAGCAGGTAGTCCCGCTGCCAGTTGAACTCCGGATCGTACACGTCGTGACCCGGGTCCACGCGCTGCACGTAGCGCTCGGCGAGAGGATCGCCGTTCACGCGAACCTCCCCGCCGCGCATCTCCACGGTGTCGCCGGGGACGCCGATCACGCGCTTGACGTAGTTGAGCTCGGGATTCTTCGGGTAGGCGAACACGATCACGTCGCCGCGCCGCGGCGACTCGAAGCCCGGCAGCCGCGCCTTGGTGCCGGGAATCTGCGCGCCGTACACCGCCTTGTTCACGAACAAAAAGTCCCCGGCGAGCAGGGTTCGCTCCATGCTGCCACTGGGGATCTGGAATGCTTCGACGAGGAAGGTCTTGATGATGACGAAGAGAATGACGGCCATGCCGACCGAGCGCAGCCAGTTGTCGAACCAGCGACCCAGTCGCGACTGGCGCCTTTCAGCGGGGGCGACGGGTACCGACGCCGTGCGCGCGCCCGTACCTGCCCGGGGGGCCCCCAAGTGAAGCATGCCTTTTACTTTACCCATGGCGCCCGCTGGACGCAACGGTAATCGCCCATCCGCGGGCCGCTCCCCAGCGCCGCACCCGATCGCGGAACTCGTCCGGCGGATCGCTATGCATTACTCGGGCCGCCAGGCACGCCGTCTCGCCCTCGCGCTCGACCCGGACCCACGATACGGCGACGTCGCGCAGCGCGCCGAGCGCCGTCCGCTCGAGCGGCGAGCCACCGAGCGACAGAATGATCACCAGCGATTCGTGATCCACCGGACGCACACTAACGCGTCCGGCGTGAGGGGCGTCACCCTCTTGTTGCAGTTGGGATCAATACCGCGCGCTACACTACCCCTCGGTGTCGATTTGCGCGCGCTGCAGTTTCCCGGAGAAGTCGACGTAGACGACTTTCGTCTCTGAATAGAAATCGTACACTTCCCACCCGCCTTCCCGGTGCCCGTTGCCGGTCTGCTTCACGCCGCCGAACGGCAGGTGCGCCTCGGCGCCGATGGTCGGCGCGTTGACGTAGGTGATGCCCGTGTCGAGCTCACCCATCGCGCGAAACGCGGCGTTCACGTCGCGCGTGTAGAGCGAGCTGGAGAGCCCGTAGGGCACGTCGTTGTTGACCCGGATCGCCTCGTCGAGCGAGCCGACCTTGATCACCGCGAGCACCGGGCCGAAGATCTCCTGCTGCTCGACCCGCATCCCCGGCGTGACGCCCGCCAGCACGGTCGGCTGGTAGAACCAGCCGCGCTCGCGCCCCTTCCCTGTGTCCCGCTCGCCGCCGATCAGCACGCGCGCCCCCTCCTGGCGAGCGACGCCGACGTAGTACTCGACCTTCTTCAGGGCGTCCTCGTTGATGAGCGGCCCGACGTCGGTCTTGTCGTCCAAGCCGGGGCCGAGCCGCAGCCGGCCCGCGCGATCGCACAGCATCTGCACCAGCCGGTCGTGCACGCGCTCGTGCACCACCAGCCGGCTCGTCGCGGTGCAGCGTTGGCCGGTGGTGCCGAACGCGCCCCACAACACGCCCTCGAGCGCCAGGTCCAGGTCGGCATCGTCCATCACGATCATGGCGTTCTTGCCGCCCATTTCGAGCGACAGGCGCTTGTGCATCTTGCCGCACGTGGCCCCGATGATCGCGCCCGTTTCGGTCGAGCCGGTGAAGGAGATCACGGGCACGTCCGGGTGCTCGACCATCGCCCGCCCCACCACCGACCCCTCTCCGTGCACGAGCTGCACGACCTCGGGCGGCAGGCCGGCCTCGAGCAGGAGCTCCACCAGCAGGTGGGCCGTGTGGGGCACGTCCTCGGCCGGCTTGAAGATCACCGCGTTCCCGCACAACAGCGCCGGGAACATCTTCCACGTCGGGATGGCGAGCGGGAAATTGAACGGCGTGATGAGTCCCGCGACGCCGATCGGCCGGCGGAAGCTCATCGCCCACTTGTTGCGCAGCTCGGAGGGCACCGTGCGGCCGAACAGCCGCCGGCCTTCCGTATGGGCGTAATGTGCGGTGTCGATCCCCTCCTGCACGTCGCCGCGGGTCTCGGCCACGACCTTGCCCATCTCGCGCGTCATGGCGCGCGCGATGACTTCCTTGCGCTCGACCAGCAGATCGCCCACGCGATGGAGGACCTCGCCGCGGGCCGGCGCGGGCGTCCTGGACCATTGTGCGAAGCCGCGCTGCGCCGACGCGACCGCGCGGGCCACGTCCTCGGGACCGGAGCGCGGGAAGCAGCCGATGACGTCGTCCCGATCGGCCGGGTTGCGGTTCTCGAAGTAGGCCCCGGTCGCGGGAGCGACCCATTTGCCGCCGATGAAGTTCTTGAAGTTCTCGGGCATGGGAGGGATCAGGGGTCAGGGGTCGGGTGCCAGGGTGTCAGCGCTTCGGCGCCAGCGTGGGCGGAGACACGTCGGGGCAAAGCCAGACGGCGGCCGCGTTGGCGCCGACGCGGGGCAACACTTCCCGCGTAAACAGCAGGATTCCCCAGATGATCAGCACTTGTGCGACGACGTGCGCCACTCCGAGGCGCCGCTTCCAGGACGAGATGCTGGACCACAGACCCGCGGCGATCACCGTCGTGACGCCCGCGAGGTAGAAGATGAGATGGAGGCCGCAGCCGTGCGTGTAGGGCCAGACCCCGGGCGCGACGCCGACGGCGACGAGTACCCCGAGCGCGACACGCGCCCAGGTACCGACCCAACCGGCGCCGCCGGCCGCGCCCCCCGTCGTTGACGCCATGGCACCCGCGCCAGCGACGCCGGCACGCTTCACCGTCGGCTCGCCCCCCCCCCCCCCCCCCCCCCCCCCCCCCCCCCCCCCCCCTTTCTTGAGCAGGCGGTCCACGTCCGCCATCTCCTTGTCCCAGTCGCGCTCCTTCTCTGTTCCCGCCACTACGCCTCCCGGGCCAGCCCGTACCGCTCGATCTTCTTGTAAAGATTGCTGCGTGGCATATCCAATGTGCGCGCCGTCTCGGACACATTCCAGTCGTTCTCCTGCAGTTTCGCCAGGATATAGGTCCGCTCCGCCACCTGCTTGAACTCCTCGAACGTCGCCGCCCGCATCCACGGTGCCGCGGACACGTCGGCCGGACCCGTCCCTCCTCCCCCGTCTCCCCTCCCGACACCGGCGATGCGGTCCACGTCCGCCATCGTGACCGTGGGCCCGGTCGACAGGATGAGGAGGCGCTCGACGGCGTTGCGCAGCTCGCGGATGTTCCCGGGCCAGTC
>QHUU01000047.1 GCA_003222155.1 Gemmatimonadota bacterium
GGTAGCAGTAGGCGCGGCGATGGCTCCGGCCCACGCGTCCCCGCAGCTGGTACAGCTGGGCCAGGCCGAACTGGTCCGCGCGGCTCACGAGCATGGTGTTGGCGTTCGGCACGTCGAGCCCCGATTCGACGATCATGGTCGACACGAGAATGTCCACCTCGCCGCGGACGAAGCGCGCCATCACCTCATCGAGCGCCGCTTCTTTGAGCTTGCCGTGTGCCACGGCCACTCGTGCCCGCGGCGGCGCGAGTGCCCGTACCCGCTCCGCGATCGTATCGATGGTCTCGATGCGGTTGTGCACGAAGTACACCTGCCCCGCCCGGTCGAGCTCACGCGCCAGCGCCTCCTCGATCAGTCCGTCGTCCCACGGCTCGATGAACGTCACGACGGGAGAGCGGTCCTTGGGAGGCGTCTCGAGCAGCGCCAGGTCGCGCAACCCGGCGAGCGACAGGTGCAGCGTGCGGGGGATCGGCGTGGCCGTCAGCGTCAGGACGTCCACCGCCAGCTTCAGCGCCTTGAGGCGCTCCTTGTGCCGCACGCCGAAGCGGTGCTCCTCGTCGACGATGAGGAGCCCGAGGTCGTGGAACGTCACGTCGCGCGACAGCAGGCGATGCGTCCCGATCACGATGTCCACTTCGCCGCGCGCCATCCGCCGGGTGACGTCCTTCGAGTCCTGGGCGCTGCGAAACCGCGACAACACCTCGATCCGCACCGGATAATCCGCCAGCCGCTCGCGAAACGTACGGCCGTGCTGCTCCGCGAGAATCGTGGTGGGGACGAGCACCGCCACTTGTTTGCCCGCCTGGACCGCCTTGAACGCGGCGCGCAGGGCCACCTCGGTCTTGCCGTAGCCCACGTCGCCCACGAGCAGCCGGTCCATGGGCCGCGCCCGCTCCATGTCGCGCTTCACTTCCTCGGAGGCGCGCCGCTGGTCGGGCGTGTCCTCGTACAGAAACGCGGACTCGAGCTCGCGCTGCCACGGCGTATCATGCGGGAACGCGAACCCGGGCGCGAGCTGGCGCCGCGCGTAGAGATCGAGCAGCTCCGACGCCATGCGGCGAATCGCCGCGCGGGTCTTATCGCGCTGCCGCTGCCAGGTCGTCGCGCCGAGCCGGTGCAGCCGCGGCGCGGGCGCGTCGCCGTCACCGGCTGCCCGGTACGGTTCGAGCTGGTCGAGTCGATACAGCGGCACGTTGAGCCGGGCCCCGCCTTCGTACTCGACCACGGCCACCTCGAGACTGCCACCATCCGCCCCGACCGCGATCGTCTGGATCCCGCGGTAGATCCCGATGCCGTGCTCGAGATGGACCACGAAATCACCGCCCCGCAGGGCCCGGGTCGCCGCGGTGGCGGCCGCTTCGCGGTAGCGCCGCGGCCGCCGCAGCCGCCGCGCCCGCCGGAAGATCTCGTGATCGGTGAGCACGCGCAGACCGGCGACGACGAACCCGCCGTCCAGCGCGCCCACGACGAGCGTGGCGCGCTCCGTGTCCAGCAGCTCCTCGAGCCGCTCGAGCTGCCCCTCGTTGTCGCACAGGATCACCGTGGGCGGCTCGCCCGCCACGATCTGGCGCAGACGCCTGATGTCGCGATCCACCACCTCCGGCGGCGCGAGCGGCAACCGGAGGTCTCCGTCCGGGGCGTTGAGCGCCAGGCGCGGGAAGCTCGTCAGCCGAGCACGCCACGCGGCGGGATCGACGAACAACGCGTCGCGCGGCGGGGCCTCCTCGCCCAGCCGCCGGGCCACCTCGAGATGGTGCGCCGCCTCCGCCCAGGCACGATCCACCTCCTGCTCCAGGGCGGATTCCTGCTCCAGCACGATCACCGCGTCGCCCGGGAGCAAGTCGAGGAGGGACTGGCGTGGGAGGGGCGCAGGCTGCCGCACCCCTACGTTGCGCGTTCCCCCTCCCTCCGTGCGTACCGGCAGCACCGTGATCCGCTCGATCGCTTCCCCCGATCGCTGCGAGTCGAGATCGAACGCCCGGAGCGACGCGACGTCGTCCCCCCACCATTCGACCCGCGCCGGCACCGCCATCCCGAACCCGTACACGTCGAGGATGCCGCCGCGCACGCTGAACTGCGCGACCTCGGTCACGGTCGACACGCGGGCATACCCTATCTCCTCGAGGCGCCGCACCACGTCGGCAAACCGTAGGGGCGCCGCATGCTGCGCCCCTACCGCAGTCCGTCCACCTCCCACTGCAAGCGACAGCCGCATGTCCCCGAGTGCCGCCGGCACGCCGGTTCGCTCCGCCGAGGCGCGTGCGGTGGTCACGAGCAGGCGAATCCGCCCCGAGAGCAGCGCTTCGAGCGTTTCGATCCGCTCGCCGGCAATCTCGACGTGCGGCTCCTCGGCGCCCAGCGCCTCGCGCTGCGGGTACAGCGCGGCGACGTCGCCCGTCAGTGTCTGCAGATCGGCGAGCCAGCGCTCGGCATCGGTCGGAGTGGCCGTCACCACGACGAACACGCGCTGGGCGCGTCGCCGCGCGAGCGCGGCCAGCAGCACCGCGGCGCTCGAGCCCGGAAGCCCGGCGATGCCCCGGCGTGCTCCGGGGCCCGGGAGCGCGTCCGCCAGGGCCCGCGTCGCCGGCAGCGCGTCGAAGCGATCGATCAGGAACGTGAGAGACATCAGCGGGTGAAGGTCGCCACGCCCAGCTCGGCCGCGGCCAGGAGCAGGGCGAGTACGAGCAGCGGGCCGCTCGCGTCGCCGTGGCCCCCACCCGCGAACCGCGCGGAGCCGAGCGCCGCCGCGTCCAAGACATCCGCGCCCAACACGTCCCGCACCAGCGCTGCCGGCGCCGGGGTGAGATCCGACTCGCGCGGGTCAGGGCCGGACACGATGGCGCCAACCGTATCAGTGCCGTGGGTGCGGAACCGCACGCCCGGCGCACCCTCGACCTCGGAGACGGGCGCCTCGCCTCGCGCCAGACGGTTTACGAGGGCGTCCACGAACGGCACGAAGGCGGGTGCCGCGGGCAGCGCCGTCCATGCCGTGTCCAACCGGCTGCCGACGAGCAGGATGCCCGCATCTCGCGCCAGCCACGGCTCTCCGTTCACTCGCGCCAGGACCGTACTGTCTTCCCCCTTCCCCCTTCCCGCGTCTCCGATGGCGTCCAGACGATATCGCCGCGTCACCTGGATTCCGTCGATCCCCGCCACGGCCGATGCCGCGACGGCGCCGGGCGTTCCCGCCGACCCGAGCCGCCAGCGGGCTCCGCGGGCCGCGAGGGCGCGGTTCAGCTGACCGATGAGCGTCGCATCGGCGGGCGGCATCACCACGCTCATCGCGGCCCCTCCGTCCAGCCGATCCCCCATCACCACGTCCGTGCCACGTCGCACGCGCTGGCCCTGCTCGAGCACGGCCAGCGCCGCCGCCACAAACGGCCCCGCCCCGCCCGAGGCCGTGACCCGCGCCGGCCGCGCCACGCGCCACGCGAACACGCGCCGATCATCCGCCCGCAGCTCGTCGGCGTCGAGCGTCGCCTCACCGACCCACCAGCCGGGCCCCCCCGGCGGCAGCGAGATCGAGACCGTCGATCCCGGTGCCGCGAGTCCCCGTCCCACCTCGCGGCCGCGCAGCTGCACCGTCACCGCCGCCGGCCGGGCGCCCGGCGTCCCGACGATCGGCACCGCTGCGGCGCCGTCGGACACCCGCGCCGGGCCCACGCCCCGGTTCGCCGGCACCTCGGAGGTCGGGGCGAGCGCGAGCACGCGGATGCCCCGCGTCACGCCCGCACGGCCCGGGCCGAGCGCGGTTCGCTGGAGATCGCTCATCACATGCACCTCGCGCCCTTCGAGCGGCTCCGCGTTGACGAGGCGCGCCGCGTCGCGCACGGCCGCCGTGAGGTCCAGCCGCCGGGGCGAGAGGGCGGCGCTGTCTATGGTCGCGAGCAGCGCCTGGCGCGTCCCCGCCCGTGCCACGCCGTCCGCGAGAACCAGCCACACGCGGTCCGACGCCGCGGCCGCCGCCACGGAGGCTCGGGCCGCAGCCCGGAGCCGATCGAGCACGGGCCGCCCGTCCACCACCACACCCGACGACACCGAGTTGTCGAGGATCACGACGAGGGCCGTCCGCTGGTGCACGGCCGCGCGGCGCACGGCAGTCGGAGCCGGGACGAGCGGTCGCGCCGCAGCCAGGACGATCAGCGCGATCAAAGCGGTTCGCAGCAGCAGCAACAGCACGTGCCGCAGCCTGAGGCGGCGCGCGCTCTGCCGCTCCGCCTCGCTCAGGTAGCGCAACGGTGGAAACTCGGCCTCGGGCGGAACGCGCCGCTCGAGCAGGTGCAGCAGCGCGGGGATCGCCGCGGCCGCGAGCCCCAGCAACACCACCGGATGCAGGAACGTCACGCGAGCATTCGCAGCGCCATGCCGAAGGGCAGGTCCGTGAGCACGTGATGGTAGGCGATCCCGTGCCGCCGACACGTGGTACGCCAGGCGGCGATCTCGCGACGCACGGTCTCGCGGTACGCCCGCGCCAGCTCGCGCGGCCGGACCACTACACTCACCGCCGATTCGGGATCCCGGAACCGCACTTCCGGCGCCCCCGAGAGCTCGGCTTCCGCGGGATCCATCAGGTGCAGCACGATCACCTGATGCCCGCGATGCCGCAGGTAGCGCAACGCGGTGAGCGCGAGGTCACGGTCGAACAGGAGGTCCGACACGAGTACCACCAACCCGCGGCGCGCGAGCAGCGATGTCAGGCGCCCGAGCGCCGCCTCGGCGGCCGTGCCGCCGCCGTCCGGCGTGCGCTCCAGGCCCCGGACCAGGCGCGCCCACTGACCCGCCCGCACGCGCGGCGGCACGACCTCGCGCACCGCTTCGTCGAACGTGATGAGCCCGGTCGCATCCCGCTGCCGCAGGAGAATCAGCGCAAGCGCCGCGACCAGACGGTCGGCGTAGGCCCGCTTGGTGAGACGCGCCGGCGCGCCACGCCACGCCATCGAGCGGCTCGTGTCCACCAGGATCATCGCCCGCAGGTTGGTCTCTTCCTCGAACTGCTTGACGAACAGCCGATCGGCGCGGGCCAGAATCCGCCAATCGAGGTAGCGCAGCTCGTCCCCCGGTTGATAGGCGCGGTGCTCGGTGAACTCGACGGAGAAGCCGCGAAACGGGGAGCGGTGGATGCCGGCGAGAAAGCCCTCGACCACTCCGGCGGCAACGATCTCGATCCCGCCCAGCCGCGCCACGTCGGCGGGGTCGAGCAGATCGATGCGCGCAGTGTCAGCCATGGGGTTCGCGGAAGCTAATGATCGGCCGATTGTCCCGGGTAGAGGACAATCGCAAGGGCGTGAGACCGCTCCACCGTGGTTGTAAGGTCCTCATCGACAATCGGTTGGGCGACGGTACCTCCGCTCGCAGCATGGCATGGCGCCTGCACCTCTCGGGCCGCGGGAGGCACTCATGTTGACCACGTTCGGCTTGCTCAGCCTGCTCGTCGGCTCCGCCGGGGGCGCCGGGGGCGCCGCGGTCCAGCCCGCCGCCCCGTCCTACCGCCCGCGTGTCGAGATCTGGACCGACCGGGGCGACGACCCGTACGCGAGCGGCCAAGGCGTGCGCGTGCACTTCCGCACCGAGCAGGACGCGTACGTCACCATCCTGCGCATCGACACCGACGGCCGCGTGCGGGTCCTGTTCCCACGCGAGCCGTGGGAGGACAACTTCGCGCGCGGCAGCCGGGACTACGAGGTCCCGGGCCGCGACTCCCGCGACGCGTTCTACATCGACGACTACCCGGGCGTCGGCTACATCTTCGCCGTCGTCGCCGGCGACGCGTTCGTGTACGACGCGCTCGAAAGCCATGACCATTGGGACTATCGCGCCATCGCCGATGGCCGCGTGCATGGCGATCCGTACGTGGCGGTCACGGACCTGGCGCAGCGCATCGTGCCCGCGGACTACGGCGACTGGGACTACGACCTCGCGCCCTACTACGTGCAGCGGCACTACGACTATCCCCGATTTCTGTGCTACGACTGCCACTCGTACGTGAACTATTCCTCCTGGAGCCCGTACGATTACTCCTGCGTGCGCTTTCGGATCGTGGTGTTCGACGATCCGTACTATTACCCCTATCGCTCCTACGGCGCGACACGGGCGGTGTTCACACGCCCGCTCCGGCCCGAGCCGCGCTTCATCTTCAAGGACCGGCAGGCATCCGACGCGTTCGTCACGCGCGTGCGCGCCCGTCCCGCGGACGACAACCAGCGCCGCGAGGTCGGCGTCCGCGGTCGAGACCTGGGCGGCACGGGCGCCATTCCACCGCCCGGAGTGAAACCGCGGCCGCGGCCGATCACCGGCGATCAGGGCGACGACGATCGCCAACCGCGCCGGCCCGACCGCCCGACCCAACCCGAGCATCCCGCTCGTCCGGAGCGGGCGGATCATCCGGAGCGTCCCGCGCCAGCGGAGCGGCCCGAGCGGCGGGAGCCACCCGCCCGTCGTGCCGAGCCGCCGGTCAGCGCGCCGTCACCCGCACCCCGTCCCGCGCCGCGCGCGGAGCCGCGGCGTGAGGTTCCGCCTCCCAAGAGCGAGCCGCGCGTGGAGCCGAAGCGCGATGCCCCGAAGGACAAGCCGCGCGCCGAGCCCGAGCTGAAACGCCGCAAGCCGTGACGCCCGCCGGCAGGCCGCGCGCCCGGCCGTGGTCCCCCACGGTCGGGCGCGTTAGCTTGTTCGGTCCCCTCCTCGAGGCCACCAGTGGTGCGGTACCGTCTGACCCTGCTGCTCGCGGTGCTCCCGGTGCCGGTGGCGGCGCAACGACAGCAGCCGGGTACCCGGGGCGCGGCCGCGATCACGACCGAGGACGTGCGGCGCCGCATCGGCATCATCGCCGCCGACTCGATGCTCGGCCGCGCGACGCCAAGCCCGCAGCTCGATCAGGTCGCCGCGTACGTGGCCGCCGAGTTTCGGCGCTTCGGCCTCAAGCCCGGCGGCGACAGTGGAACCTACCTGCAGCGCTACCCGCTCGAAGTCCAGCGCTTCGACCCCGACAGTGCGAGCATCCGCATCGCGGGCCCGGTGCCTGCCACCTGGCACACCGGTCAGGACGTGCTGCTGGTCGATGGACAGCCCCCTGCGGGGGACAGCGCGGGCCCCGGAGTGGTCATCACCGGCTCCCCGCAGGGAGCCGCCGCGCTCGATTCCTCGGCGGTGACCGGAAAGGTCGTGTTCCTCGCGTACGGGCCGGGTGTCAACGCGGTCGCGGTGAAGATCCTGCCGTTCCGGCCACTCGCGCTGATGCTGGTGGCGGAGTTCCCCGACTCGATCTGGCAAAAGTTGCCGGGTCACCAGGCGAGCGTGCGCGTGCGCAACCCGAACGAGGAGGGCGGATCCGCCATCCCGGCGGTGTTCGCCGTGCGGGCGCGGACGGCCCGGGCGCTGTTCACCCAGGCAGGCGTCCCTCCCGACTCGCTCCGCCTCTGGGGTGACCGGCCGCTCGCCGCCCATCCCCTCCCCGATGTCAGGGTGCAGCTCGCCATGCATCAGCAGCTGCTGCAGCGCACGTCCGCCCCCAACGTGGTGGGCATCCTGGACGGCACAGACGCCACCCTCAAGAAGGAATATGTGCTGTTCACTGCGCACATGGACCACATCGGCACGCCGGGCGCAGGCGAGGGGTGCATGGCCCGCGGCGCCGACTCGATCTGCAACGGCGCCGATGACGACGGCTCGGGAACCGTCGCCGTGGTCGAGCTGGCCGAGGCGTTTGCGACGGCGCTCGAGCGCCCCAAGCGCTCCCTGGTGTTCATGACCGTGAGCGGCGAAGAGCGTGGCTTGTGGGGCAGCGCGTATTTCGCCGAGCACCCGACCGTGCCGTTGGCGAGCGTGGTCGCGGACCTGAACAGCGACATGGTGGGCCGCAACGCGAAGGACACTCTGGCGGTGATTGGACGGGAGCACTCGAATCTGGGGGGCGCGCTGGACAGCGTGGCCCGGGCGCATCCCGAGCTCAACCTCAAACCGGTCGGCGACCTGTGGCCGCAGGAAGGCCTCTACTACCGCTCGGACCACTACAATTTCGCGAAAAAGGGCGTGCCGATCCTCTTCTTCACGACGGGGTTGCACCCCGACTATCACCAGGTGAGCGATTCGCCGGACAAGATCGATGCTGAGAAGGAAGCACGCTTCGCGCGGCTGGTATTCTACCTGGGACTGGCCGTGGCGAACACGACGGCGCGACCGCGCTGGAACCCGGAGAGTTACAAGCAGATCGTGGGCGGTACGAACTGACGCTCAGCTGACCGCTTTGAGCAGCTCGGCGTTGGTCTTGGTGCGCCGCAGCTGAGCCAGCAGCCCTTCCATCGCTTTCTCCGGCGGGAGCCCGACGAGGCCCCGCCGCAGCTGCTGTTTGGCCGCGACCGTGGCGGGATCGGCGAGCAGCTCCTCGCGCCGGGTGCCGCTGGCCGCGACGTCGACGGCCGGATAGACGCGCCGGTCGGCCAGGGCGCGCGACAGCCGCAGCTCCGCGTTGCCCGTCCCTTTGAACTCCTCGAAGATCACGTCATCCATGCGACTTTCCGTCTCGACCAGCGCGGTGGCGATGACGGTGAGGGAGCCGCCCTCCGGAACGGCCCGTGCGGCGCCGAACAATCCTTTGGGCTTGGCGAGGGCGTTGGCATCGAGGCCGCCGGACATCGTGCGACCGCTCGCGCGCCCGGTGGTGTTGTGCGACCGGGCCAGCCGGGTGAGCGAATCGAGCACGATCACGACGTCACGACCGAGCTCCACCTGCCGGCGCGCGTGCTCGAAGACCATGTCCGCGACCGCGACGTGCCGCTCGTGGGACAAGTCGAAGCTCGACGCGATCACCTCGCCGCGGCCCCAATCGATCATCTCGCTCACCTCTTCCGGGCGCTCGTCCACGAGCAGCACGAGGAGGGTCACCGCCGGATGGTTGAGGGCGACGCCTTCGGCGATTGCCTGGAGCATCACGGTCTTCCCGGCCTTGGGGGGCGACACGACCAGGGCCCGCTGGCCGAGCCCGAGCGGGCAGATCAGGTCGACGACGCGCTGCGTCTCCGCGGTGCGCGGGCTCGACGCGCGCGGCGACTCGAGCCCGAGCGGACGCGCCGGATGCACGGCGCCGAGCTTGGCGAACTCGGGTCGCTCGTCCAGGCGGCCGGGCGGCGCGCCGTTCACGCTGACCACTTTGCCGTTCTCGAGTGAGACGAGATCGCCCCGACGCAGTCCCGGGAGCCGTACGCCGGGATCTCCCTTCGCGGGCAAATAGCTGTTGGCGGCGAGCCGCACGGCGCCGCCGTTGGAGGTGGGGTCGAACCAGCCGGTGATGGGGGGCAGGGACAAGGCCTCGGTCCGCTAAAGATAGCGCCTATATTTCTCCCGCACATGCGCCAGGATCACATCCGCAACTTCTGCATCGTGGCCCACATCGACCACGGAAAGTCGACGCTGGCCGACCGGCTGATCGAGCTCACGGGCACGCTGGACAAGCGGTTGATGCGGGAGCAGGTGCTGGACACGATGGACCTGGAGCGCGAGCGCGGCATCACCATCAAGCTCAACGCCGTCCGCATGAACTACCATTCGCGGGACGGCGGCATCTACGAGCTGAACCTGATCGATACGCCCGGCCACGTGGACTTCACCTACGAGGTGTCGCGGTCGCTGCAGGCGTGCGAGGGGGCGATCCTCGTCGTCGATGCCTCCCAGGGCATCCAGGCGCAGACCATCTCCAACCTGTTCCTCGCCCTGGACGCCGGGCTCGAGATCATCCCGGTCCTCAACAAGATCGACCTGCCGGGAGCCGAGCCCGACCGGCGGGCGCAGGAAATCCACGAGCTGATCGGGGCGAAGCCGGAGGAGATCCTCCGCATCTCGGCCAAGGAGGGCACGAACGTGCCCGAGCTGCTCGAGGCCGTGGTCCGCCGCATCCCCGCTCCCCGGGGCACGGCCGAGGCGCCGCTGCGCGCGCTGATCTTCGACTCGTACTACGACCGCTATCGGGGCGCCATTCCCAGCATCCGCGTGGTGGACGGCACGATCCGGCCCGGCATGAAGATCGCCTTCGGGGCGCACAAGGAAGACCGGTACGAGGTGGACGAGGTCGGCTACCTGCAGCTCGGCCACAAGCCCGCGGAGCAGCTCGAGGCGGGGGAGGTCGGGTACTTCGTCGCCAACGTGCGCGGCGTGCGCGAGACGCGTCCCGGCGACAGCGTGCTCGACGCCGAGCACGCGGACGTGCCGCTCCTGCCCGGCTACCGCGACATCAAGTCGATGGTGTTCGCCGGGCTGTACCCGACGGAGCCGAACCAGTTCGAGGAGCTGCGCGACGCGCTCGCCAAGCTGCAGCTCAACGACGCGTCGCTGCATTACGAGCCCGAATCGTCCGTGGCGCTGGGCTTCGGGTTCCGCTGCGGGTTCCTCGGTCTCCTGCATATGGAGATCGTGCGCGAGCGGCTCGAGCGGGAGTTCAATCTCGACCTGATCAGCACCGTCCCGAACGTGGAATACCACGTCCACAAGACCGACGGCACCATGGATCTGGTCGAGAACCCGAGTCTCTTGCCGCACGGCTCGGCCGTCGATCGCATCGAGGAGCCGTACGTGAAGGCGCGCATCGTCGCGCCGGCGGAATACATCGGCGCGATCATGAAGCTGGGACAGGAGCGCCGCGGCGTGTACGGGGGGATGCACTACGTGGACCCGACCCGCGTGGACTTCACCTGGGAGTTCCCGCTCGCCGAAATCATCCTCGATTTCTACGACAAGCTGAAGACGATTTCGCGCGGCTACGCCTCGCTGGACTACGAGTTCCTGGAGTACCGGCCCTCCGACCTCGTCAAGCTCGACATGCTGCTCAACGGCGATGCGGTGGACGCGTTTTCGGTGATCATCCACCGCGACAAGGCCTACGAGTGGGGCAAGAAGATCGCCGAGAAGCTGCGCGAGCTGATCCCGCGGCAGCTGTTCGAGGTCGTGATCCAGGCCGCGATCGGCACGAAGGTGATCGCGCGGGAGACGATCCGCCCGCTGCGCAAGAACGTGACGGCGAAATGCTACGGCGGCGACGTGACACGCAAACGCAAGCTGCTCGAGAAGCAGAAAGAGGGGAAGAAGCGGATGAAGCAGGTCGGCACGGTGGAGATCCCGCAGGAAGCGTTCCTGGCGGTCTTGCAGGTTGACTAGCCTCGTCATCCAGACCGCGTTTCTCGGGGACGTCGTGCTCACGACGCCGCTGCTCGAAACCCTCGCCGGGCGGCACGGGCCGGTGGACGTCGTGACCACTCCCGCCGCGGCGCCGCTGCTCGAGACGCACCCCGCCGTGCGGCGCGTGATCTCTTTCGATAAGAAAGGCCGCGGACGCGGCCTGGGAGGGTTGTTTCGACTCGCCCGCACCCTGCGGGCGGAGCGGTATGAATGGGCGTATCTTCCGCATCGCTCCCTGCGGACGGCGCTGGCGGCGTGGCTGGCGCGCGTCCCGCGGCGTGTCGGCTTCGCCGACGGCTGGCGGTGGCTCTACACCGACGTCCGACCACGGCCGAAGACCGGCCACGAGGTCGACCGGCTGCTGGTGCTCGCGGGCCCCGCCCTGACGGGCGGGGCCATGACGCTGACAACCACCGCCGAGGATCGCGCGGCGACGGAGGCGTTCCTCGGAGCGCACGGCGTGGAGGCACCGTTCGTGGCGCTCGCGCCGGGATCGATCTGGGGCTCGAAGCGGTGGCCCTATTATAGAGAGCTGGGGCAGCGGCTAGCGGGCCGGGTGGGGATCGTGGTCGTGGGCGGGCCGGAGGACGCCGGGCTGGGGGAGGAGGTCGTGCGGGCGGTGGAGGGCGGTGGCGGGCGGTGGAGGGCGGTGAACGGCTGCGGCAAGCTCACGCTGCGGCAGTCGGCCGAGGCGATCCGGCGCGCGGCGGTGCTCGTGACGAACGACAGCGCCCCGCTGCATTTCGCGCAGGCCGTGGGCACGCCGACCGTGGCGATCTTCGGGTCGACCGTGCCGGCCTTCGGATTCGGGCCGCGCGGACCGCGCGACCAGGTGGTCGAGCTCGACGGCCTCCCGTGCCGTCCCTGCTCGGCGCACGGGCCGCCCAGCTGCCCGCTGGGCCATCACCGCTGCATGCGCTCGCTGACCTTGGAAGACGTGCTTCACGCGATCGAGGAGACCGGTGCGCTACGTCGTCGGGATTGACATCGGCGGAACGAACATCGTCGCGGGCACCGTGGCCGAAGACGGCTCCGAGCTCCTGGGCCTGGTCTCGGAGCCGACCTTCTCGGAGCAGGGCGCCGACGCCGTGCTGACCCGTATCGTGAAGTTGACGCGGGCGTCGATGGCGACGGCGCGCGGCAAGGAGATCGCCGGCGTCGGCATCGGATCGCCCGGACCGCTCGACACCAAGACCGGGGTCGTGCTGCTCACGCCCAACCTCGGCTGGACGAACTTTCCGCTGCGCGACCGCCTCACGCAGGCGCTGGGGCTGCCCGCCGCGCTCGACAACGATGCCAACTGCGCCATCTTCGGCGAGTGGTGGCGGGGGGCGGCGCGGGGCGCCGACCACGTCGTCGGCCTCACGATCGGCACGGGGATCGGCGGGGGCATCGTGCTCGGGGGCGAGGTGTACCGGGGCGCGTCCGACATCGCCGGCGAGATCGGGCACATGACCATCGACTCGACCGGGCGGCTCTGCAAGTGCGGCAACTACGGCTGCCTCGAGGCCTACGCGTCGGGCCCGGCGATCGCGGCGCGGGCGGTCGAGGGGATCAGGCCGGGCGCGGACACATCCCTCCCCAAGTATGTGAACGGCGATCTCTCGAAGATCACCGCCCAGGTGGTGTACGAGGCGGCGCACGACGGCGACGAGTACGCCCGCGAGGTGGTGAAGGACACCGCCAAGTTCCTGGGCGCGGGCGTCGCCAGCATCATCAACATCTTCAACCCCGAGGTGGTGGTCGTCTGCGGCGGCGTGACCCTCGCGGGAGACCGCTTGTTCGAGCCGCTGCGGGCGGAAGTGCGACGGCGTGCGTTCAAGCCGGCTGTGGAAGTATGCCGGATCGTCCCCGGCGAGCTGACGGGAACCGCCGGGGTGTACGGCGCGGCCGCCGTGTTCATCAAGCACACGTGGGGGCACGCGTGAAGCGGCTCGGCGTGATCGGGTCGATGGTGTGGGACACGATCTACGGGCGCGACCCGGCGCGCCCCGCGATCGAGGAGTGGGGGGGCATCTCGTACTCCCTCGCCGCGCTCGACGCCACGCTGCGTGACGACTGGCAGATCGTGCCCCTGGTGAAGGTCGGCCGCGACCTGGCGGCGCGGGCGAACGAGTTCCTCGGCACGCTACACCACGTGGCCCCCGGGGCGCGCTTCGTGGAGGTGCCGGCGCCGAACAACCGGGTCACGCTGCGCTACTACCAAGCCGAACGCCGCTGCGAGCAGATGTCGGGCGGCGTGCCCCCGTGGACCTGGCCGGAGCTGGGGCCCCAGGTGCGCGACCTGGACGCGCTGTACGTGAACTTCATCTCCGGCTACGAGCTGGACCTGGAAACGGCGCGGCTGTTGCGGCGCGGCTTCCCCCGCTTCCTGTACGCCGACCTGCACAGCCTGTTCCTGGGGAAGGAGCCCGACGGCACGCGCGTGCCCCAGCCGCTGCCGGACGCGCCGGCGTGGTTCGGCTGCTTCGACGTGGTGCAGCTGAATGAAGAGGAGATGGCGCAGCTCGGCCCCGACCCGCTGCTCGTGGCGGCGGGCGCGCTGGCGCGCGGCTGCCAGACGCTGGTCGTGACGCTGGGGCCCCGGGGCGCGGCCTACTTCACCGGCCGGCCGGTGCGGAGCGCGCGGATCGCGCCCGACCTGGCGTCCGACCCGGAGGGCGATCCCACGGGGTGCGGCGACGTGCTCGGGGCCACGCTCGTGGCCTCGCTGTCGGGCGGCGCCCCGCTCGAGGAAGCGCTGCGGCTCGGCACGCGCATGGGCGCGCGCAACGTGGCGCACCGCGGGGCTACCGGGCTGCGCGACCACCTGCTGGGCCGCCTCTCCACGGTATGACCCGGCTGGTCGACGTACCGGCCCAATTCGACGATCGCTCGTTCGAGCAGTTCGCAGGGGCTTACGCCGAGGCCGCCAAAGACGGCGAGCGGTTGCTGTTCGACGCGCACGCGGCGGAGTGGGCGTCACCATACGGCCTGGTCGGCCTGCTGGCGGCGGGTCAGGCGGCTCGGGGTGCCGGCTCTCCCGAACGTCCGCTCCTCACGGCGCCGACGCACGCCGACGTGCTGACCTACTGGACGCGCGCCGGTTTTTTTCGCGAAGCCGCCGAGCTGTTCGAGATTCACGGCAAGCTGCCGCGGGTGAAGGCGTCGGAGCAGAGCGACGTACTGCTGCCCGTGACGCCGGTGCGGGCGGCGGAGGACGTGCATGCCGTCGTGTCGAACATCCAGCAGCGCGCGTCCGCCATTTTGGCGTCAGAGCTGGGGCTCGATCCGAAGGCGACGATGGGTTTCGCTATGGCGCTTTCGGAGGCCTGTCAGAATATTGTAGAACACGCCGGCACGGGCGGCTGGGTCGCGGTGCAGGCGTATCACTGGCGCCGCAAGCTGGCGCGGCGGGTGGTGATGATCGCGGTGGCGGACGCCGGGGTGGGGTTCCGCCATTCGCTCGAGCCGACGCAGAGCAAGCGGTTCGGTGGCCGCTGGAGCGACGCGGCGGCGCTGGAGGCCGCGTTGATCCAGGGGGTCAGCCGGTTTCGCGATCCGGGGCGGGG
>QHUU01000048.1 GCA_003222155.1 Gemmatimonadota bacterium
TGATGCCGGGGGACAACACGAAGATGACGATCGAGCTGATCACGCCGATTGCGATGGAGGAGCAGCTGCGGTTCGCGATCCGCGAAGGCGGCCGCACGGTGGGCGCCGGCGTGGCCACCAAGATCTTGCAGTAAGGCGGAGCGATGCCGCGGGAAAACATCATCATGGAATGCACCGTGTGCAAAGGCCGGAACTACTTCACCACCAAGAACCGGCGCAAGCACCCGGAGCGGGCGGAATGGAAGAAGTACTGCCCGCGGTGCAACAAGCACCAGCCGCACAAGGAATCGAAGTAGCGGTGGCGACGGAAGCACTCGAACGCTCGGGCCAGAGCTGGCTGCGACGCGCGTGGGAATTCGTCTGGGTCCAGGTGCCGGCGGAAGTGCGCAAGGTCACCTGGCCGTCCTGGGACGAGCTGAAGAAGGCGACGGGCGTGATCGTCGTCTTCGTGCTCGTGCTGGGCGTCGCCATCGGGCTGCTGGATTCGTTCCTGCAGCTCGTGTTCGTGACCGCGATCGCGAAGCTGTTCTGATGTCGGAGCATCGCTGGTACGCGATTCAGACGACGGCGGGGCACGAGAACAAGGTGCGCTCGCTGATCGCGCGGCGCATCAAGGACGATCCGCGGCCCGACGAGGAGAAGCCGATCCGGCAGGCCCTGGTCCCCACGCAAGAGGTCGTGGAGATCAAGAACGGCAAGAAAGTGACGGCGGACCGCAAGATCTACCCGGGGTACGTGCTCGTGGACATGATCAAGAACCAGGAGACGCTCCACACGATCAACGGCATCCAGGGCGTGATCAAGTTCGTCGGGACGGGACGCGAGCCGATGCCGCTCCGCCCCGACGAGGTGAACCGCCTGCTCGGCATCGAAGAGGCGATCAAGGAAGAGGAACCGCAGGAGACGATCCCGTTCCTGATCGGCCAGGTGGTGGAGATCACCGAGGGGCCGTTCTCGGATTTCTCCGGCACGGTGGAAGAGGTGATTCCCGACAAGGGCAAGGTGCGCGTGGCGGTCTCGCTGTTCGGCCGCCCCACGTCGGTGGAATTGGACTACCTACAGTTGAAGGCTCATTAGATGGCGAAGCCGATCACCGCAGTCGTGAAGCTCCAGGTGGCCGCGGGGCAGGCGACACCCGCCCCGCCGGTCGGCACGGCGCTCGGACCCCATGGGGTGAACATCATGGAGTTCGTGAAGCAGTTCAACGCCAAGACGGCGCAGGCGCAGGGGATGATCACGCCGGTCGAGGTGACGATCTTCAAAGACCGGACGTTCACCTTCATCACCAAGACGCCGCCCGCGGCCGTCCTCCTCAAGAAGGAGGCCGGCATCGAGAAGGGCTCCCCCACCTCGAACCGCCAGAAGGTGGGGAAGGTCACTCGCGCCCAGGTTAAGAAGATCGCGGAGATCAAGCTTCCCGACTTGAACGCGACCAACATCGAGGCGGCCATGAAGATGGTGGCGGGCACGGCGCGCTCCATGGGGCTGGAGGTGGTGGACTGATGCGCACGCACGGCAAGCACTATCGCACCGCCGTCGCGACGCTCGAGCCCCGCAAGCTGTACGGCCCGCGCGAAGCGGTCGACAAGGTGAAAGGAGCGGCGTACGCCAAGTTCGACGAGTCGGTGGACGTCGCGGTCCGCCTCGGCGTCGATCCCAAGCACGCCGACCAGGTCGTGCGCGGTACGGTGAGCCTGCCCAACGGCACCGGCAAAAAGATCCGGGTGCTGGTGATCGCGCAGGGCGACAAGGCGAAGGAGGGCGAGGCGGCGGGCGCGGACTACGTGGGGGTCGAATACGTCCAGAAGATCAAGGAGGGCTGGCTCGACACCGACGTCATCGTGGCCACGCCGGACGTGATGGGGCAGCTCGGGCCCCTCGGTAAGGTGCTCGGGCCCCGGGGCCTGATGCCCAACCCCAAGGCGGGCACTGTGACCATGGATGTGGCTCGGGCGGTCAAGGAACTGAAGGCGGGCAAGATCGAATTCCGGGTGGACAAGAGCGGTATCGTGCACGCGGCGGTGGGCAAGAAGTCGTTCAGCCCGGAGGCGCTGGAGCAGAACCTGCGCGCGTTCATGGACGCGATCGTGCGGGCCAAGCCGGCCGCGGCCAAGGGCCACTACATCCGGTCGGTGACGGTGTCGACCACGATGGGGCCCGGCGTGCCCCTGGACCCGGCGGTGTTCGCATGATCCGGACCAAGGCGCAGAAGCAGCAGCTGGTCACGACGCTGGCCACGCGGCTGGGCCGCTCCTCCACGGTCTACGTGACCGATTTCACCGGGCTGTCCGTCGCGAAGATCACACAGCTGCGCCGCCGCCTGCGGCAGGCGGGAACCGAGTTCGTGGTCGTGAAGAACACGCTCGCCCGTCGCGCCCTGGCCGATGCCCACATGGCGGGTGACGCGGGGGGCCTCGAGCAGCACCTCGCGGGGCCGACGGGCCTGGTGCTGGCCGGGGCGGATCCGGTGGCGGCGGCCAAGGTGCTGGCGGACTTTGCGAAGGAGTTCGAGAAGCCCGCGATCAAGGCGGGACTGGTGGACGGAAAGGCGGTGACGGCCGAGCAGGTAAAGCGGCTCGCCAGCCTGCCGTCGCGGATCGAGCTGCTCGCCCAGCTGGGCGGGACGCTCCAGGCGCCGATGGCCGGGTTCGTCGGCGCGCTGAACGGCTTGCTGATGAACGTCGTGGGTGCCCTCGAGGCGCTCCGGACCAAGCGCGCCTCCACGGCGGGCGCCGCTTCTCAATAAGGGTGGGAGAGACACCAATGGCGACTCAGACGAGTTTGAGCAAAGACGACATTCTCGAAGCCATCGGGAACATGTCGGTGTTTGAATTGGCGGAGCTGATCGAGGCGTTCAAGGAGAAGTTCGGCGTCACGATCACCGCCCCGGCAGCGGCGCCCGCGGCCGCGGGCGCCGGAGCGGGGGGGGCCGCCGCCGCGCCGGCCGCCGAGGAGCAGACCGAGTTCACCGTCGTCCTGAAAAGCGGCGGCGAGAAGAAGATCCAGGTCATCAAAGAGATCCGGGCCATCACTAGCCTGGGCCTGAAGGAGGCCAAGGATCTGGTGGAAGGCGCGCCCGGCACCGTGAAGGAAGGCGTGTCCAAGCAGGAAGCCGAAGAGATCAAAAAGAAGCTCGAAGCGCAGGGCGCGGTCGTCGAGCTGAAGTAGACTCGGGGGAGGCTGACGTGGCGGGCCATAGGGGCCCGCTGACGCGACTCCTCGGGTCTCTTTGGTCGACGCCATGTGCGGATTTGCCACACTCCTGCTCGCTTGCACGAGCCCCTCGGTCCACCCCCGGTCGGCGGTTCCGGTCGGGGGCGGGGGCCTTTTCGCATTTGCTTGAGGTTGCGACATGACGACGAAGACGCTGCCGGTACTGTCGTTCGCGAAGCTGGATCAGGGGATGCCGATGCCGCACCTCCTGGACATCCAGACGCGGGCGTTCGCCTCCCTGTTGCAGCCGGACGGCAAGGGTGCCGAACGCACCGACGTCGGGCTGGAGCGGGTGTTCAAGGACGTGTTCCCGATTCAGGACGTGAACGGGAACTACTCGCTCGAGTTCGTGAAGTACGGGCTGGGGGAGCCGAAGTACTCCGTGGAGGAGTGCATCGAGCGCGACATGACCTACTCGGTGCCGCTCAAGGCGACGCTGCAGCTGGTCGTGATGGAAGAGGTGGGCGAGGTCACCAAGACCAAGCGGCCCAAGAACATCATCGAGAAGGAAGTCTATCTCGGCGAGCTGCCGATTCTCACGCCGCTGGGCACGTTCGTCATCAACGGCGCCGAGCGGGTGATCGTGTCGCAGCTGCACCGCTCGCCGGGCGTGGTGTTCGAGGAGAGCGTTCACCCGAACGGGCAACGGCTGTTCTCGGCGCGCATCATCCCGTTCCGCGGCTCCTGGGTGGAGTTCACGATCGATATCCACGACGTGATCTACGTCCACATCGACAAGAAGAAGAAGTTCCCCGCGACGGCGCTGCTGCGGGCGTTCGGCTACGGCACCAACGCGGACGTGCTGAAGCTGTTCTACGCCACCAAGGACATCGACATCACGGGCAAGCTCGAGGGGCGGGCCCAGAAGCGTGAGGTGCTGGGCACGCTGCTGGCCACCGACGTGCCCGACCCCGAGAACAAGAAGGGCGAGGCGCTCGGGCATGTCGGCGACGAGCTGACGCTGGAGAAGTTCAACACGTTCCGCCGTGCCGGCATCAGCAAGGTCACGGTGTTCGCGGGCTATACCTCCCTCGACCTGCGGGACGAGGCGCAGCCCACCACCACGCGCGAGCGGCAGGGCGCGTACATCCTGGCGTTCGACGTGGCCGACCCGGCGACGGGCGAAGTCGTGACGGAGGGCGGGCGCGAGCTGTCGGACGCGCTCAAGAAGAAGCTCCTCAAGGCGGGCGTGACCAAGGTGGACGTGCTGCTGCCGCCGGGGCGGAGCGAGTCGCCGCTCATCAAGAACACGCTGCTCAAAGACCCGACCCACACCGAGGCCGAAGCGTTGGAGCAGATCTACGCGCTGCTCCGGCCGGGCGAGGCGCCCAATCTCGAGACGGCGCGCCAGGCGCTGGAGCGCCTCTTTTTCCACCCCAAGCGCTACGACCTGGGGCGGGTGGGGCGCTACAAGATCAACCAGCGGCTCAAGGTGAACGTCCCCAAAGACCACACCGTCCTCACGGAGGACGACTTCATCGCGATCATCCGCTACCTGATCGAGCTGCGCGAAGGCCGCGGCTACACCGACGACATCGACCACCTCGGCAACCGCCGGGTGCGGTCGGTGGGCGAGCTCATCGCCAACCAGTTCTCGGTGGGGCTGTCGCGCATGGCGCGGCTCATCAAAGAGCGGATGAGCATCAACAACGATCCCGAGCGTATCACGCTCGACGACCTGGTGAACGCCCGCACGGTGAGCGCGGTGATCCAGGCGTTCTTCGGCAGCTCGCAGCTGTCGCAGTTCATGGATCAGACGAATCCGCTCGCCGAGCTGACCCACAAGCGCCGTCTCTCGGCCCTCGGGCCGGGCGGACTGACGCGCGAGCGGGCGGGCTTCGAGGTGCGCGACGTGCACTACAGCCAGTACGGCCGCATGTGCCCGATTGAGACCCCGGAAGGGCCGAACATCGGGCTGATCACCAGTCTGTCGTGCTACGCCCGGGTCAACGATCTCGGTTTCATCGAGACGCCGTACCGCGCGGTAAAGAGCGGCAAGGTGACCGACGAGATCCGCTGGCTCTCGGCCTCCGAAGAGGAGGAATACGCCGTGGCGCAGGCGAACGCCCGCCTCACCGAGGACGGCCGATTCGCCGACGAGCTGGTGTTGTGCCGCAAGCGCGACGACTACCCGCTGCTGGCGCCGACGCGGATCGACTTCATGGACGTGGCGCCCGAGCAGCTCGTCTCGATCGCCGCGGCCCTGATTCCGTTCCTGGAGCACGACGACGCGAACCGCGCCCTCATGGGCTCGAACATGCAGCGGCAGTCGGTCCCGCTCCTGTTCCCGCAGGCGCCGCTGGTGGGCACGGGGCTCGAGGAGACGGTGGCGCGCGACTCGGGCGCGGTGGTGATCGCGCGCCGCGCCGGCGTGGCCACCCGCGTCACCGCCGACGAGATCATCATCGACGCGGGTGAGGAGGAGGCGCGGGCGGGCGACCACCCGCTGGCGCGGCTCAAGCAGCACGACCGCTATCGCCTCAAGAAATTCTGGCGCACCAACCAGGACACCGCCATCAACCAGCGGCCCCTGGTACACGCGGGGCAGAAGGTGAAGGCCGGGCAGATCGTGGCCGATGGCGCGGGCACCGAGCGAGGTGAGCTGGCGCTGGGCGCGAACGTGCTCGTGGCGTTCATGCCGTGGTACGGGCACAACTTCGAGGACGCGATCGTGCTCTCCGAGCGCCTGGTGAAGGACGACGTGTACTCGTCGATCCATATCCAGGAGCTCGAGCTGCACGTCCGCGACACCAAGCGCGGCCGGGAGGAGATCACGCGCGAGATCCCGAACGTGGCCGAGGAGTCGCTTGTGGACCTGGACGAGCGGGGCATCGTCCGGATCGGGGCACACGTCAAGGCGGGCGACATCCTGGTCGGCAAGATCACCCCCAAGGGCGAAACGGAATTGAGCCCCGAAGAGAAGCTTCTGACGGCCATCTTCGGCGAGAAGGCGAAGGACGTGAAGGATTCGTCGCTCAAGGTGCCACCCGGCATGGAGGGCGTGGTCATCGACGTGAAGATCTTCTCGCGCATCGAGGACCAGGTGGTGGAGAAGGACCGCGGCGAGCGGATCGGCGAGGTGCGCCGGCTCGAGGCGGAGGAGAAGTCCCGCATTTCCGACGCGATGTTCGCCGAGCTGGCGGAGCTGCTCGCGGGGCAGGAGGTGGGCCTCATGCTCAAGGCGGGGACGGTCGAGGAGTACCTGCCGCAGGGCACCAAGCTCACGAAGCCGCAGCTCGACGGCGTGCAGTTCGCCGACGTCGATCTGAAGACGCTGCGCGTCACCAACAAGGCGGTCAACGAGCGGATCCGCGCGGTGCTCGACGCCGCCACCGCCGAGCGCGCCAAGATCGAGGAGAAGTCCGAGGATCAGATCGACAAGATCCTGCAGCCGGACGAGCTCCCGCCGGGCGTGATCCAGCTCGTCAAGGTATATGTGGCGGAGAAGCGCAAGATCTCCGTGGGCGACAAGATGGCGGGTCGCCACGGGAACAAGGGCATCATCGCGCGGATCGTGCCCGAGGAGGACATGCCGTTCCTCCCGGACGGTACGCCGGTGGACATCGTGCTCAATCCGCTCGGGGTGCCCTCCCGGATGAACGTGGGCCAGATTCTCGAGACCCACCTCGGCTGGGCGGCGACGATCCTCGGCT
This sequence comes from Gemmatimonadota bacterium, assembly GCA_003222155.1. Taxonomy (GTDB): domain Bacteria; phylum Gemmatimonadota; class Gemmatimonadetes; order Gemmatimonadales; family GWC2-71-9; genus AG41. The sequence goes on from QHUU01000048.1 coordinate 6,867, forward strand.
TCGAGGCGAAGACTCCCGTGTTCCAGGGGGCGGACGAGACCGAGATCGGCGTGCTGCTGCGGCTCGCCGGGCTCACGTGGGCCGCGGACGCACTGCGGCTGGTGGTGCGCCCGCCCGAGCTCGACTCGGAGACGGTCCGCCGGATCGCCGACGACCTGCGACGGCTGCCGCAGACCAACGGCGGCCGGCCCGACCTGGCGAAAGCGGGGATCGGCCTGCTCGCGGGCCGGGCGCTGACGCAGGAGACGCGCGACGTGCACCATCGGTTCGTGGACTTCCTGCGCGCCGCGGCCAAGCAGCTGGCCGAGCGGGAGCTCGACCAGCGCAAGGTCGAGCGCGAGTTCCACCAGGTCCGCCTGGAGGGTGAAGCGAAGGGGCTGTCGAAGCCCGAGCAGGCGGCCCTCAAGGCGGGACTCAAGGAGAGCGAGAAGTTCGTCGAGCACGACAAGCCGCAGGAGGTGCTGGAAGCGGTGGAGCTGCCGGCGCTGGCCGCGCTGCTCGGGCCCAAGTCGGAGGCGGACCTCGATCAGGCGGCGAACGAGCTGCTCAAGGTGGCCGGCCTCACCCCGACGGGCAAGGCGCGGCTGCGCGACGGGCGGTCGGGCGAGTTCTTCGCGTCCGACGTGACCGTCGGCTCGATCTACATGATGAAGCTGTCACATCTGGTGGACGACAAGATTCACGCCCGCTCCATCGGGCCGTACTCGCTGGTCACGCAACAGCCGCTCGCCGGCAAGGCGCAGTTCGGCGGCCAGCGGTTCGGAGAGATGGAAGTGTGGGCATTGGAAGCGTACGGCGCGGCGCACACGCTGCAGGAAATCCTCACGGTCAAGTCGGACGACGTCAACGGCCGGAGCCGTGTGTACGAAGCGATCGTCAAGGGGCAGAACCTGCCGAAACCCGGCATCCCCGAGTCCTTCAACGTGTTGGTGAAGGAACTCCAGGCCCTGGGGCTGAAGGTGACCCTGGGCACCACCGAAGACGTTGAAGAGTAAGGGGAGGGAGCATCGATGATCGATTTCCGGAGCGGGCGCGAGCCGAAGAGCTCGAGCTTCGATTACATCCAGATCCGGATCGCCTCCCCGGAGGAGATCCGGGGCCCGCGCGACTCGAAGGAGCGTGAGCGCCTCGAGCTGCAGGGCCAGCGGACCTGGTGGTCGTGGGGCGAGGTCACCAAGCCCGAGACCATCAATTACCGGTCGTTCAAGCCGGAGCGCGACGGGCTGTTCTGCGAGCGCATTTTCGGCCCGGTAAAGGACTGGGAGTGCCACTGCGGCAAGTACAAGCGCATCCGTTACCGCGGCGTCATCTGCGATCGCTGCGGCGTCGAGGTCACGCTGTCCAAGGTGCGCCGCGAGCGGATGGGCCACATCGAGCTCGCCGTGCCGGTGGCGCACATCTGGTTCTTCAAGACGCTGCCGTCACCCATGGGCAACCTGCTCGACATGACCCTGCGCGATCTCGAGCGGGTCATCTACTACACGAATTACGTGGTGATCGAGCCGGGCGAGCAGGAGGTGCAGGAGAAGGAGCTGCTCGACGAGGACCGCTTTCTCGAGCTCCGGGCCAAGGCGAAGGCCGAGGGCGACGGCGCCTTCAAGGCCGACATCGGCGCGCCGGCAGTGCGGGCGCTGCTCGAGCGGCTCAACGTCGACAAGCTGGCGGACGAGCTGCGCGAGGCCGTCGCGGGCGAGACGAGCCAGCACCGCAAGAAGCAACAGCTCAAGCGCCTGAAGATCGTGGACGCGTTCCGGAACTCCGGCAACGCGGGTGAAGGCCGGAACGATCCGCGCTGGATGATCCTGGACGTGGTTCCGGTCATCCCGCCCGATCTGCGGCCGCTCGTGCCGCTCGACGGCGGCCGCTTCGCCACGAGCGACCTGAACGACCTGTACCGCCGCGTCATCAATCGCAACAACCGGCTGCAGAAGCTCATCCTGCACCGGGCGCCGGAGGTCATCCTCCGGAACGAGAAGCGCATGCTGCAGGAGGCGGTGGACGCGCTGTTCGACAACGGCCGCCGCTCCAAGGCGATCCGCGGGCGCGGCAAGCGACCGCTCAAGTCGCTGTCCGACATGCTCAAGGGCAAGCAGGGCCGGTTCCGCCAGAATCTCCTGGGCAAGCGCGTGGACTATTCCGGCCGGTCGGTGATCGTCGTGGGTCCGGAGCTCAGGCTGCATCAGTGTGGGCTCCCGAAGGCGATGGCGGTGGAGCTGTTCAAGCCCTTCATCATCCACAAGCTGGTGGAGAAGGGCATCGCCGAGACGGTGAAGCGAGCCAAGAAGATCGTGGAGAAGGAAAGCACGGAGGTGTTCGAGATCCTGGAGGAAATCATCCAGGACCACCCCGTGCTCCTGAACCGCGCGCCGACGCTGCACCGCCTCGGCATCCAGGCGTTCGAGCCGGTGCTGGTGGAAGGCAAAGCGATCCGGATCCATCCGCTCGTGTGCGCGGCGTTCAACGCGGACTTCGACGGCGACCAGATGGCCGTGCACGTGCCGCTCTCGTTCGAGAGCCAGCTCGAGGCCCGGCTGCTCATGATCTCGTCCAACAACGTGCTCAAGCCGTCGGACGGGCGGCCCGTGGCCGAGCCGTCGCAGGACATGGTGTTGGGGTGCTACTTCCTCACCAAGGAGCCGGCCGAGTTCGAGCAGGCGGAGGTGAAGGCCAAGGCGGCTCGCCTCGGCTCGCTCGCCGAGCTCGACATGGGGCTCGCCACCAAGCAGCTCGCCTATCACTCGCCGGTGTATTTCTGGGACGAGCCCGCCTGGGTCTACACGACCGCGGGGCGGGTCATCTTCAACAGCATCCTCCCGGAGGGCATCCGGCGGGAGGGATTCCGCAACCAGGTGATGCGCAAGCGTGACCTGTCGGAGCTCGTGTTCGAGAGCTACCGCTTCGCGGGGCTGGCGAGCACGGTGCAGTTCCTCGACAACCTCAAGGAGTTCGGCTTCCGCTACGCCACCATGGGCGGCGTGTCGATCGGGGTGGAGGATCTGGAGATCCCGGCCGAGAAGTCGAGCCTGCTGCACGATGCCGAGGGCCGGGTCGAGCGGTTCCAGCGCGCGTACGCGACCGGCCAGATCACCTTCGGCGAGCGCTACAACAAGGTGATCGACGCCTGGACGCACGCGAACAACGACATCGCGGACGCCATGGTGAAGACCATGCAGCGCTCCAAGGGCGGCTTCAACCCGGTGTTCATGATGTTCGACTCCGGGAGCCGCGGCTCGCGCGACCAGATCCGCCAGCTGGCGGGGATGCGCGGCCTGATGGCGAAGCCGCAGAAGAAGCTCACCGGCGGCATCGGGGAGATCATCGAGAGCCCGATCAAGTCGAATTTCCGTGAGGGTCTCTCGGTGCTCGAGTACTTCATCTCGACGCACGGCGCGCGCAAGGGTCTCGCCGACACCGCGCTCAAGACCGCGGACGCGGGCTACCTGACGCGTCGCCTGGTCGACGTGGCACAGGACGTCACGATCACCGAGGAAGACTGCGGCACGATCCTGGGTCTCGAGATGTCGGCGCTCAAGGAGGGCGAGGACATCATCGAGCCCCTGCGCGAGCGTCTGGTGGGCTGCGTGGCCCTGGACGAAGTCACCGATCCACACGAGCTGGACGAGGACGAGCGGCCCAAGGTGCTGGTCGAGGCCGGCAAGCTGATCGACGAGGAGACCGCGCAGGCCATCGAGGACGCCGGGATCGAGGCGGTCCGGATCCGCTCGGTGCTCACCTGCGAGGCGAAACGTGGCGTGTGTCGCATGTGCTACGGCCGTAACCTCGCCACCATGGACATGGTGGATCTGGGCGAAGCCGTCGGCATCCTGGCGGCGCAATCCATCGGCGAGCCGGGCACGCAGCTGACGCTGCGCACCTTCCACATCGGCGGCACCGCGGCGCGCATCGCCGAGCAGACTGTGCGCAAGACCAAGGTCGAAGGCGTGATCGAGTTCGGCGACCGGCTCACCTTCGTCGAGACGCCCGAGAAGCAGAAGATCGTGACGAGCTACGAAGGCGAGCTGGTACTCAAGGCGCACGCGCACGGCGAGGGCGGAGGGAAGCTCGCGGTGCATTCGCGCTTCCACGTGCCACTCGGCGCCACGCTGATGGTGCCGGACGGCGCCAAGGTGGCGCGCGACTCGGTGCTGTTCACGTGGGACCCCTACACCAACCCCATCATGACGGACGTGGGGGGGGTGGTCCGGTTCGTGGACATCGTCGACGACGAGACGGTGCGCGAGGAACTGGACGAGCTCACGGGGCGGCGCCAGCGGGTGATCATCGAGGACCGGGACAAGAAGCTGCACCCGCACATCGAGATCATCCAGAAGAAGGGAGAGAAGGAAAAGCGGCTGCGCGACTTCGTGATTCCCGAAGGGGCGCAGCTCACCGTGGAGGACGGCCAGGAGGTGTACGCCGGCCTGGTGCTCGCCAAGGTGTCGCGCGAGGCGTACAAGACGCGCGACATCACGGGCGGCCTGCCGCGGGTGGCGGAGCTGTTCGAGGCACGGCGGCCCAAGGACCCCGCCACGATCTCCGAAATCGACGGCACCGTGCGGTTCGGCGAGATCAAACGCGGCAAGCGTGAGATCTACGTGCACCCCGAGGAGGGCGAGCCACAGCTGTACGAGGTGCCGGCGGGCAAGCACCTGCGCGTGCACGAGGGCGACCGCGTGCGCGCCGGCGACCGCCTCACCGAAGGCCCGGTGAACCCGCACGACATCCTCCGGATCAAGGGTCCGCGGGCGGTGCAGGAGTACCTGCTCAACGAGGTCCAGGAGGTGTACCGCCTGCAGGGCGTGAAGATCAACGACAAGCACATCGGCGTGATCGTGCGCCAGATGCTGCAGAAGGTGAAGGTCGTGGATCCGGGCGACACCGAGTTCCTCGAGGGCGAGCACGTGGACAAACTCACGTTCCGCGAGGTGAACGAGCGCGCGGTGAAGAAGGGGGGCAAGCCGTCCACGAGCGAGCCCCTGCTCCTGGGCATCACCAAGGCGAGTCTGACCACGCAGTCGTTCATTTCGGCGGCGTCGTTCCAGGAAACGACCCGGGTATTGACCGACGCGGCGATCCGAGGGGCGAAGGACGATCTGCTGGGGCTCAAGGAGAACATTATCATCGGGCATCTCATCCCGGCGGGGACCGGGATTTACCGCTACCACGAGATCGAGATCGAGCCGCCGGAGGGGTTCCAGCCACCGCCGCCGCCGGTCGAGCCGGTACCGGGCACGGTGCCGAGTTCGTTCCCGGAGGAAGTGGAAGCGGATTAGACGGATAGACGGTTGGTTAACGGGCGCGCCCAGGGGAGACTCCGGGCGCTTCTCGTTCCGGCGTATCCAACCGCCTACCCGTCTAACCGCCTGTCACTGAGGGGTTGCCCTAAGCCCAATCCCCCCTCTATTTTGTGAGTCTATTTCGCAACTTTTACCTTGGGGTTATGCCGACCATCAATCAGCTCGTCCGGCACGGCCGGCGCACCGTGGAAGGAAAAGAAAAGGCGCCCGCCCTGCGCGGCAATCCGCAGAAGCGTGGTGTCTGCACGCGTGTCTACACGACCACGCCGAAAAAGCCGAACTCGGCGCTGCGCAAGGTCGCGCGGGTCCGGCTGACGAACGGGTTCGAGGTGACGGCCTACATCCCGGGCGAAGGGCATAACCTGCAGGAGCACTCGATCGTGATGATCCGCGGCGGCCGCGTGAAGGATCTGCCGGGGGTGCGCTACCACATCATCCGCGGCACGCTCGACGCCGCCGGCGTGAACGAGCGCAAGCAGTCGCGCTCCAAGTACGGCGCCAAGCGGCCCAAGGCGGCAGCGTCATGAGTCGGAGAAAGAAGGCGGTCCGCCGGCCCGTCCCGGCCGATCCGCGCTACGACAGCCAGACCGTCTCCAAGTTTCTCAACAACCTGATGGAGCGGGGCAAGAAGTCGCTCGCGGAACGGGTATTCTATTCGGCGATGGACCTGATCGAGCAGCGCACGGGGCAGCCGGGCGTGAACGTGTTCAAGCAGGCCCTGTCAAATGTGAAGCCTGCGTTGGAAGTGAAGTCACGACGCGTCGGCGGCGCGACGTACCAGGTGCCGGTGGAAGTCCGGCCCGAGCGGCGTACCGCGCTCGGCATGCGCTGGCTGATCTCGTTCAGCCGTGCCCGGCGTGAAAAGAACATGGCGGAGCGGCTCGCCGCCGAGCTGATCCTCGCCTCGAAGGGCGAGGGCGAGACCATAAAGAAGAAAGAAGACACGCACCGGATGGCCGAGGCCAACCGGGCGTTCGCACACTATAGGTGGTAGGTCCCGGGCACCCCGGGCTCACACCGGGGGTCAGGTAAGCCCAGGGTTCACAACTCACCCCGGGCGCAAGCCCGGGGTACACGTCGCAGGGGGGTCGCACCCCCGGACGACAGCGGAGCGAGACCGGCCCGGGTGACGGGCGTCACGGTCGCCCCGCGTTTTTGCTGAGTAAGGGAGCGCAATGCCTCGCACCACGCCGCTCGACAAGGTTCGCAACATCGGCATCATGGCCCACATCGATGCCGGGAAAACGACTACGACCGAGCGGATCCTGTACTACACCGGCCGGACCTACAAGCTGGGCGAAGTGCACGACGGCACCGCCACCATGGACTGGATGGAGCAGGAGCAGGAGCGCGGGATCACTATCACGTCCGCCGCCACCACCGCCTTTTGGCCGCGCCGCGGTGACCAGTACCGCATCAACATCATCGACACGCCGGGCCACGTGGACTTCACCGTCGAGGTGGAGCGCTCGCTGCGTGTGCTGGACGGCGCCATCACCGTGCTCGACGCGGTGGGCGGCGTCGAGCCGCAGACCGAGACCGTGTGGCGCCAGGCCGATCGCTACCACGTCCCGCGCGTCGTGTTCGTGAACAAGATGGATCGCGTGGGCGCGGACTTCGAGATGTGCGTCAAGATGGTGCGCGAGCGCCTGGGCGCCAACGTGGTGCCGATCCACCTGCCGCTCGGCTCGGGCGAGCTCTTCACGGGGATCATCGACCTGATTCGGCAGGTCGAGATCGTGTACGACGACGCGTCGCTCGGCAAGAAGTACGTCGAGGGACCGGTGCCGGCGGCGCTGAAAGACAAAGTCAAGGAGATGCGCCACCATCTGCTCGAGGCGATCGTCGAGCAGGACGACGCCATCCTGCACAAGTACCTCGAGGAGCACGAGCTGAGCGAAGACGAGATCCGCACGGTGCTGCGCAAGGCGACCATCTCCGGCAAGGTCGTCCCCGTGCTCGCCGGTGCCGCCTTCAAGAACAAAGGGGTCCAGGCGCTGCTCGACGCGGTCGTGGATTATCTCCCGGCGCCGGTCGACGTCCCGGCGATCCAGGGTCACCTGCCGCACCACGACGCCACCCACGCGGTGCGCCACGCCTCGGACGAAGAGCCGTTCTCGGCGCTGGCGTTCAAGATCATGACCGATCCGTACGTGGGGAAACTGACGTTCTTCCGGGTGTATTCGGGCGTGCTCGCCGCCGGCTCCTACATCTATAACAGCACCAAGGACAAGAAGGAGCGCATCGGCCGGCTGCTCGAGATGCACGCCAACAAGCGCGAGGAGATCGCCGAGGTGCGCGCCGGCGACATCGCCGCCGCGATCGGCCTCAAGGACACGAAGACCGGCGATACCCTCTCGGACGAGGGCCACCCGATCATTCTCGAGGCCATGAAGTTCCCCGAGCCGGTGATCTCGGTGGCGATCGAGCCCAAGACCAAGGCCGACCAGGACAAGCTCTCCATCGCGCTGCAGAAGCTGTCCGAGGAAGACCCCACCTTCCGGGTGCATTCTGACGCCGAGACGGCGCAGACCATCATCAGCGGCATGGGCGAGCTGCACCTGGAAGTGCTCGTCGAGCGGATGAAGCGGGAGTTCAAGGTCGACGCCAACGTCGGCCGGCCGCAGGTCGCGTATCGCGAGACCGTGCGGAAGCGCGTGGAAGAGGTCGAGGGCAAATTCATCCGTCAGACGGGCGGCCGCGGCCAGTACGGCCACGTGGTGATCAACCTCGAGCCGGGGGAGCCCGGCACCGGCTTCGTGTTCGAGGACAACATCGTGGGCGGCACGATCCCCCGCGAATACGTCGGGCCGGTGGAGCAGGGCGTGAAGGAAGCGCTCGAGAACGGTGTGCTCGCGGGCTATCCGATGGTGGACGTGAAGGTGGAGCTGGTGGACGGCTCGTACCACGACGTGGACTCGAGCGAGATGGCCTTCAAGATCGCGGGGTCCATGGCGGTGAAGGAGGCGGCCCGCCAGGCGCACCCGGTGCTGCTCGAGCCGATCATGGACGTCGAGGTGGTGACGCCGGCCGACTACATGGGAGACGTGATCGGGGATCTGTCGGCGCGCCGCGGCAAGATCGGCGGCATGACGCAGCGCGCCGGGGCTCAGGTGGTCGCGGCGAGCGTGCCCCTGTCCGAGATGTTCGGCTACTCGACGACCTTGCGCTCGATGAGCCAGGGCCGCGCGATCTACAGCATGCAGTTCAGTCACTATCAGGAAGTGCCGAAGACGAAGGCGGAAGAGATTGTCAGTAAGGTGAAAGGCTGATGCACCAGGTGCGCTGTGCGCGGTGCGCGGTAGCTTCCGCTGCACCGTCCGCAACCGCGCACCGCGGACCGCGCACCAGTTAGAGGGAGACCATGGCGAAGGCGAAATTCGAACGCACGAAGCCGCATGTGAACGTGGGGACGATTGGGCACGTGGACCACGGGAAGACGACGTTGACGGCGGCGCTGACGAAGGTGGCGGCGGACAAGGGGCTGGCGACGTACGTGACGTACGACCAGGTGGCGAAGGCGTCGGA
>QHUU01000073.1 GCA_003222155.1 Gemmatimonadota bacterium
TGCTCGTACACGCCGACCCCTTGGTAGCCGCGTTTCGCCTTGGGGCTCACGATCACGCAGGGGACGTGCCCGCCGCCGTTGGTGTTGTCGCTGTTCGCCTCGTCGAACACGATCACCAGCAACCCGTCGCGCTGGAACGCCGCGCTCTTCACGAGCGGATCGATGTTCGTCTGGAGCCACTGGTCCGCCGTGGCAAGCGAGCAGTCGTGCGCGTCGTTGCACAGGTTGGGGGCGACGAATGAATAGTCGGGGAGGCGACCAGCCGCCAAATCAGTCGCGAACTGGGTGAAGGGGACGAGGTTGTTGCGCTGGGTAGCGGAGTTCACCACGTCGGACAAGAGCGCGATGACGTTGTGCTTGCGAGCGTAGTTGCCCGCGTCGCCCCCGGTGTAGCCCACCGACGGGAGATCCTCGGCGTAAGACTTCCACGTCTTCCCGGCGGCGATCAGGCGGCGGATGATGTTGTCGTCGCTCACCACGCCCGAGTAGCTGTCGTCGTTGGTGACGACCTTGCCGACCGTCATCATGAAGTAGTTGCCGATGGACGGGTGCGTGACGGCATAGTACTTGGTCGCGAGCGCGTACTGCTGCGCCAGCCCGTTCAGATACGGCATGGACGAGCTGCCGATCACGGACGAGTAGTCGTTGTTCTCCTCCACGACGACGATGACGTGCCCCATCAGCGGCACCGGCCCCCCGCCCCCCCCAATCGGCGCGATGGACTCGGTGCCCTTGCACGCCAGCATCAGGAGAAAGAGCGTCAAGAGTCGCGGTCTCATACCTCGTCTCCTCTAGAGTAGCGCGCGTCGAGCGAGCTCGACGGCGGCGATGACCTTGTCGCGCCACGCGGGCTCCTGGCGGCGGAAGATGCCGCTCGCCACCTCGACCAGGGCCCCGGCACAATGCAGCGAAAAGCGTGCCCGCCAACCGGCCGGCACGTGGGCGAAATACTCCTCCACGAACGCCGCGGCCGCGGCCCGGATGCGAGCAACCGGCACGGCGTCGAGTCCCACCCCGCCCATGAGATAGGCCCACAAGTGGGCCGGATCGCGCACCGGGTCGCCCAGGGCCACCGAGTCGAGATCGATGAAGATCACCCGCTCGCCGTCCAGGAACACGTGGTCGGCCTTGAGGTCCCGGTGCAGCGGCGCCGCCGCCACATCGGGCAGGCCGCGCTCCAGCGCCGCAGTCACGGCCGCGACGACGAGCTGCACCTGAGGACAGGCCCAGCTCACCAGCGCCGCCGCCCGCCGCACTTCGACCAGCTGGTCGGCGCGCGTGTGGGCGCGGCTGACGCCCACACGCTGGGGATCCTGCTGGTTGAACGCGGCCACGGCCCGGGCGACCGGGCGCACAGTAGTCGCCGGGTCGTGGCCCGCCAGCAGCAGGTGCAACAGCGGCGTCCCGGACGCCTCTGCGATCGCGAGCGTGCGCAGCGGTCCGATGTAGGCGAGCGGCGCCACCACGTCATACGGGCGCCCGGGGTCCGGTTGGGACAGCCGTTGCAACAGCTGCCACGTCGCCTCGCCGCGCTCGTCGCGGTACACCTTGACGAAGCAGCGCCGCGTCGCCCGGCGCGCCGTCGCGCGCTGCCGGGCCTCGACCGTGTAGCGCAGCGCGGCGCCCAGCTCGGTGCGATAGCGCAGCGGCTCGATAAGGCGCCGCTCGACTTCCCAGCCGCCGGCGAACACATGCGGCTCCACCGCCGCCGCGAGGCCCCCGCCGTCGCCGCCCATCACCAGCCGCAGATGGCGCAGCTTGCGGTCGTACGGGAACACCTCCACCAGCATCGCCAGCTCGGGGATGAACCCCAGCGGCTCGAACGCGAGCCAATGCGCCGGGATCTCGCGGCGCGGCTCGGCGGCCAGACTCTCGCGCCACAGCCGCTCCGCTTCCCCGTCCGCGGCGTACACCACACCGGTGACCGATTGTTCCCAGCGTCGCTCCTCGCCGCCCACGTGCTCCACCAGCCGCAGCGTGTACTGCAGCACACAACGCGACGTGGCCTGTCGGCAACGGAACCGGAACGGGATGCAGGCCTCGATCTCCACCCGGCGTCCCGGCACGGGCACGAGGTGCGTGCGGAACACCTCGAGCATGGCCGCCGGGTCGGTCGCGACGGGGAGCTGGGGGAACTCGGGGTCGTGCGGGAAGCCGCCCTCACCCCCTGGCCCCCTCTCCCTTCGGGAGAGGGGGAACGATACGCCGTCCCCCCTCTCCGCAACGGAGAGGGGGACAGGGGGTGAGGACGAGCGAGCACGCCGCGTCATCACGTCACCGCCTCGTACAGCTGGCGGTAGCGCCCGCTCCGCGCCGCCAGCTCGGCGTGGGTGCCGCGGTCCACGATGCCCCCGCCGTCGAGCACCAGCACCTGGTCCGCGTCCGCCACCGACTGCAGGTCGTGGGTGATGACGATGCAGGTCTTGCCCGCCATCAGGCGGTCGAGCGCCTCGCGTACCTTGGCCTCGCTCTCCCCATCGAGCCCGGTCATCGGCTCGTCCAGGATGAGCACGGGTGCGTCGCGGATCAGGGCGCGGGCGATGGCGATGCGCTGGCGCTGCCCGCCGGAGAGCGTGGCGCCGCGCTCACCGATCACCGTATCGTAGCCGTGCTCCAGCTCGCGGATGAACTCCTCGGCGTTCGCCGCCCGCGCCGCCGCTTCGATCTGCTCCGGCGTCGCCTTGGGCTTGCCGTAGGCGATGTTCTCCCGGATGGTGGCCCCGAACAGGAGCGACTGCTGCAGCACGATGCCGATGTGGCGCCGCAGCGAGGCGCGCTTGTACTGCCGGATGTCACGGCCGTCGATCAGGATGGCGCCGCGCTGCGGCTCGTACAGCCGCAGGATCAGGCTCACGATCGTGGACTTCCCGGCCCCCGACACCCCCACCAGGGCGAGCCGCTGGCCGGGGGAGACGCTGAACGAGACGTTGCGCAGCACGTCCTTGCCGTCGCCGTAGTCGAACGACACGTCCCGGAACTCGATCTCGCCCTTGAGCCCCGTGGCGGGCACGGCGTCGGGCCGGTCGGTGATCTCGGGCTCGATGTCGAGGACTTCGGAGACGCGCTCCGCCGCCGCCATGGCCTTGGAGAAATCGGTCGAGAGCTTGGCGAGCTGGCGGATCGGCTTGTACATGTTGGTCAGGTAGCCCACGACCAGCACCAGCTCGCCCGGCAGCATGCGGCCCTTGAGCACCTGAAACGCGCCGAACAGCACGGCGGCCGCCGTCCCCAGGGCCGTGATGATCTCCGACGAGCGGGTGGCCGCCGCTTCGAGCCGCGCCACGCGGATGCTCTCGCGCACCGTCTGCTCCGTCACCGCGTCGAACTGCTCCGCCTCGTAACGCTCCCGCGCGAACGCCTGCACCAGCGGCACCGCCTGCAGCACCTCGCTCATGCGAGACGCCACCTTCCCTTCCTGCTTCTTCTGCGTCTTGACCGACAGCTTGGTCTTGCGATACAGGTGCAGCAGGCTGTAGCCCAGGAACGGCAGCGTGGCGAGCGCGATCAGGCCGATCTTCCAGTCGATCGCGGCCATGATGGCGAGCATGCCCACCACCGTCAGCACGTACGACGAGAACTTGAGGATCGAGTCGGCGAACACGTCCTTCAGGGTGTTCGTGTCGCCCGCGATCTTGGTGAGCAGGTCGCCCGAGCGGGCGCGGTTGTGAAACGCGAGCGACAAGGTCTGGAGGTGCGTGAACAGCTCGCGCCGCAGCGCGTACACCATCTTGTAGCCGATGGACGAGGTAATGAAGATCTGGAAGTAGGAGAACAGCCCGCCGGCGAGCGCGATCACCACGATCCCCGCCGCCGCTTCGAGCAACAGCGGCACCTTCCCCTCGGCCAGCAGGCCGTGCAGCGCCCGCAGGGTGCGGGGCACCGGCTTGTCCAGGATGACGTGGTCGAGGATGATCTTGAGCGGCCACGGCTTGAGCAGCTCCGCCGCGGTCGCGCCCAGCGTGCACAGCCCGGCGAACAGTAACCGCCCCTTGACCTCGCGCAGATTGCCGAGGAACAGCTGGCGGAATCGGCTCGGTGTCTCCTGGCTCATGTCAACGTCTCGCTTCGGGGGCCTTTCGGTCGTACCCCGAGGGCCGGAAGAGGTGCGCATCACGCCGTCGCGGCAGGACCCCGCCAACCTAGCGCGTCGCTCAGCAGGCGCCGGGCCACCCTCTGCCGCTGCGGATTCCGATCCGTGTCGGGATGCCGGGCCGAGTTGCACGCCAGGCGGTGGATCTTGCGCAGCAGAATGGCCCGCTCGTACCACGCGAGCCGCAGTCCGAAATCGGGCCCGGGCGCGCCGTCGTGCTGGTAGGCGTCGAGCACGCATGCCCGCGCCCACGGGAAGTCCGGGAGGTTCTCCGGCGCGCGCACGATCATGCGGCGCAACTGCGCCAGGAAATTCCCCAGGTCCAGGGCCGGGTCGCCGTGCGCACACTTGTCGAAATCGAGCGCCACGATGGTTCCGTCGCGCCACAACAGATTCGAGGGACCGAAGTCCCCGTGCAGGAACGAAGGTCTCGCGGGCAGCGGCGGGACCGCGCGCTCCAGCGCGAGCGCCGCCCGGCGCAGCCCCGTCGCATCTCCGGGAAACCGGACGCACAGCTCGTCGAGTCGACGGCGCAGATCCTCGAAGACGTCGACCGCGGAGCGGGTCACGCTGCGCGTGACGCGGGTGGCGTGCAGCGCCGCCAGGGCCCGTCCCACGCCCGTGAGCACCGTCGACGCGTCCCGGCCAATGGCCGCGCTCAGCGGCTCGCCCGCCTCGTACGTCAGGAAGAGCAGCCGTCGCGATCGGTCGTAGGCGATGACGCCCGACACCTCCGGCCCGCCCCGCGCGCGGCAGTCGCTCGCCGCCAGCTCCACGAGCACGCCGGCGACGCGGGCGCCATCGGCCTCGCTGTCGTACCACTTGCCGAGCCACTGGCAGTGCAGCACGCCCGGCACGCCCGTCACGCGGGCGTCCAGGTCGCACAGCATCACCCGTCCCCGTCCGTGCGGCGTGAACCGGGGGTCCACACTCCAGCGCTCGAGCCGCGCGCCGGCGCCGTGCACCGTCTGGAGCGCCGCGGTCAGCGCGGTGCCGTCCGTGTGGGGCGTCGCCAGCGCGTCCATCAGTCTCCCCCCAGCCAGCGCGCCAGATACGCAGTGAGCCGACTCGCCCCGTCGAACGCCGGGATGATCTCGCGCACCAGGCGCGCATGCGCCGCGCGATCGCGCCGCAGCGCCCATTCGAGCGCCGCGGCGAGCTGGGCGCCGTCCCCGTGCAAGTCCCTGGGATGCACCCACTGCGCCAGGCCCTGCGCCGCCAGCGTCTCGGCGCGGATCTGCTGCTCGACCTTGTGGGTGGCGCGCGGCACGATCACCAGCGGTCGCGCCGCCGCCAACGCTTCGATCACGCTGTTGTAGCCGCCCATGCCGAGCACGGCATCGGCGGCGGCCATCAGCTCGAGCGTGTCGGCCTGCGGCACCACGCGACACGCGGGCGTGGCGCGCGCCTCGAGCAGCGTCCGCTCACGCGCCGGCATGAACGGGCCCGTCACCAGCACCGCGACCAGGTCGGGGAACGCGGGGCGCAGCCGCTCCAGCGCCGCACAGGCGGCGTCGAGCACGGGGTACCCGTCGCTCCCGCTCCCCACGCTGGCCGCGAGCAACGGCCCCTGCTCGGGCAGGCCGTAGCGGCGGCGCACGTCGGCGGGATCGACCGTGGGAACGTCGCGCACCACGTAGCCGCAGTAGTGCAGCTTGGGGCGGACCGACTGCGGGATGGCGTAGGCGTCCGCCACGTCGAACAGATCGGGCTGGCCGTACACCGCGATCCCGTCGTACACGTGCTCCAGCGCGTCGTACACGCCCAGCTCCTGCCACTGTGCCCGAATGCGACCGATGTCGTCCATGATGTCGCGCAGCCCGAACACGAACTTCGTGTCCGGGCTGCGCTCCTTGAGGGCGCACAGCCCGTCGCGAAACTCTCCCTTGTGCCCCAAGGGCTCGTGATCCACCAGCACCAGGTCCGGGGCCAACCCCAGCGCGACTTCGCGCAACAGCTGCGCGCGCAACCGCCGGAAGCGGGCGTCGTCCGCGGCATCGCCCGCGCCCGGCCGGGGCCGCGGCGCGCCCTGCCGGGTGGGGAGCTTGACGTAGTCGCACCGCTCCGGCAGGACGAAGTCGCGCGTGATGGGCGACTCGGTCGCCACGTACGCCACGGCGCTCGGATACGCGGCGAGCACGTGGCGCGCGATGGTGAGGGTACGCGTGATGTGCCCCAGGCCCTTGTGATCCTGCGCGTACAGCAGCAGGGTGCGGGTCGGGCCGGAGCCAGGCATGATGGCGCCCGTCACACGGCGAGCGACACCGGCCGCGCCGCCGCGCCCAGCAGCTCCGTCAGCAAGGTGGGGATGCGGGTCAGCCCGCCCAAATCGACGCGGTCGCGTACGACGGGCGGCGGGCCCGGATCGCGGGCCAGCCACTCGCTCAACGCGCGCGCGTCGAGCTGGTCGGGATGCAGCACGTCCACCAGTCCCAGATCGCGCAGGCGCTGGGCACGAATCCACTGCTCCGTCTCCGGGGCCACGCGCGGCACGATGAGGGCGTGCTTCTCGAACGAGAGGATCTCGCAGCACGTGTTGTAGCCGCCCATGGCGATGACGCGGTCGGCGCGCTCGATCAGCGAGATCGGCTCGGGCACGAAGTCGAGCACCCGGAAGCGGGAGCGTTGCTGCGCGTCGTCGCGCACGCGCTGGCGCTGCTCCCACGGCATGAGCGGGCCCGTCACGAGCACCCCGGTCATGTCCCGCGGCAGCTCGGTCTGGAGGAACGCCTCGGCCAGCGCCTCGCCGTCGTGACCGCCCCCCACGAGACAGAGCGCGATCTTGCCGGGCGGCAGGTTGGCCACCAGGGAATCGGCGTGGGCCGCCGCGGCGAGGTCGAGGCGGGGGCGCTGGTCCAGGTACCCCGTGTAGCGCGCCTTGGCCGCCACGTCGGCGCCGAGGCCGTACTCCCGCACCGGGTCGAACACGGCCGGATCGCCGTAGATCCAGACGGCGTCGTAGCAGTCGCGAATCGCGTCCAGGTTGGCCCGGTCGGCCCAGGTGCGGCGCACCGTCTCGCTGTCGTACAGCACCTCGCGCAGCCCCAGCACGCAGCGCGTGTTGCCGCGCGCGCGCAGCCGCTCGAGCGTGGTGGCGAGCTCACCCGCGACGCCCAGCGGCAGGTAGTCCACCACCAGCACGTCGGGGTCGAACACCTCGATGGTGCTGCGGATGACCCTGGTGCGCAGGGCGATCAAGTCCTGATCGGACACGTCCAGCAGGAAGCGCGGGTTGTATGCCCCGTCGGCCTCGCGGCGCAGCGCCGGCAGCGTCACGCAGTCCACGCCTTCCGGGAGGAGCAGCGCCCCGGCCTGCCACGCCTCCGCGATCATCACGATGCCCGGCTGCAGCGCGGAGCTGCGCAACGCCTGGGCGATCGACGCGTTGCGGCGGATGTGGCCGAACCCGACCATCCCCTGCGAGTACATCGCCACGCGCGGTGGGGACGGCGGCTGGGTGGGGCGACTGTCCCGGCGGGGACGTCCCGGCCGCACCCGCGGCGGCGAGGTCGCCGCCCTGGCGCGCAACCGGATGTCGTCGACCACGCTTTCGATCTGGGCGAGCTCCTGCGGCGTCGCCTCGGTGCCGGACAGGGCGCCGAGCACCAGCTGCAGGCTCGAGCCCTTGAGGGCGCGATGCGTCGCCGCCCGGCCCGCCGTCCGTTGCAGCTCCGCCGGCACCACCGGCTCGCCGCACACGGCGCGCTGGGCGGCCGCGTGGACGTACTTGGCCACGCGCCGGGCCGCCTCCGGCACGCCGCGGAACCCGGGGAAGCTCGACATGTCGACTACGTACGCGCGGCCGCCGCTCTCCACCACGCTGACGCCGAACAGGTCGATGCCGAGGGCCGTGCCACAGCGACGCGCGATGTCGACGAGCTCCGGCGAGAGCGGAAAGGGCACGTCGTGCTGGCCGCGCAGCACGCCGAACAGCTCGGACCCGATCGAGTACACGGTCCGATCCGGCCCGTCCGGCGGATGGTACCGCTGGGCGAAAACCGGGTCTCCAATGTGGCCCAGCGCCGCGAGCTCCGCCGCGTTCGTGACCACCTCGGTACCGTGCTTCTTGTGGCGGCGGTACGGCTTGATGATGAGCGGGCCGCGGTCGAGCGCGGGCAGTAACTGACTGGCATGGGACGCGACGAACGTCTCGGGCACGGGCACGCCCGCCGCCCGGAGCAGGCGGAACGTCACGACCCGGTCGCGCAGCAGGGCGGAGACGGGGTACGGATTGAGCAGCCGGGCGCCGGCCCCATGCAGGTCGGCGGCCACGCTCATCGCGAGGTCGCTGCGGCTCTTCAGGACGAAGAGGTCATGGTCCAGACTCACGCGCGCGACGTCGATCAGGTCGTCGCCGAGATGCAGCGGCTCCGCCGTCGCCCCCCACTGCCGCAGCCAGCTGAGAATGTCGGCTTGGTGGCGATCCTCGGTGAACGACCGACCCATCAAGAAGCCGATCCGCACAAAGCCCTCCCTTGGCCGTTGCGCCGCCGCCATGTGCCGCCGGCGGTGTTCCAGGCGCCCGGGAGCAAACCGTGTACCAGCCGCGTAACGGCGTCGTCACGCGCGAGTGACCGACGCCGCCGTGACATTGCGCACGTCCCGCCGCTCCCGCGTGGGGTCCGCGGGAGGTTTTCCCGCACGCCATCCCGCGTCGCAACTCGGGCGGCGTCGCCCCGCGACCACGCCCTTGGTGATCAGGTGCGGCGTGACGGCAACGCCACACCGGTCGTCGCGGCCGCAATTCAGGGCGGCTACGCCGCGGGCGGCGGCGCGAACTGGTGCAGCGCTTAGCGTTACGGGAGGCACCTCAAACGTCCCCGTCCACGTCCCCCGCCCCTCGTCCCTCGTCCCCTTCTACCTTATGTGCCATGGGTCCCCCTCCCGTGCTCACGCGCCGCCGCTTTCTCACCGCCACGGGCGGTGCGCTCGCCGCCGCCGTGTTGGGGGACGGGTTCATACGGGAGCCGGCGGCGATCGAGCTCACCCGACACGATCTCGCGATCCCCGGGCTCGACCCGCGCCTCGCCGGCCTGCGCCTCGCCTGCATCACGGACGTGCATCTGCACCGCCACTTTTCGCGCGCGGCGCGCGCCACCCTCGCGCTGCTCGAGCGGGAGCGCCCCGACGTCGTCCTCCTGATCGGCGACATCTGCAACTACCGTCGGGACCTGCCGGTGCTGGGCGACTGGGCACGCGCGGCGCGCGGTACCCAAGCGACGTTCGCCACGCTGGGAAACTGGGAGCACGACGGCGGGATCGATCGCGGCCGGGGAGAGCGGACGTACGACCAGGCCGGTGTGGAGCTGCTCTACAACTCGAGCGCGCGCGTGTCGCTCCGCGGCGCGGAGCTCACGCTGGTGGGCGTCGACGACCCGGTGGCCGGAGAGCCCGACCTCGCCGCCGCCGTACGCGGGCTCGATGCCGCCGATCCGGCGATCTGGATGGTGCATGCGCCGGGGTTCGTGGACGGCGTGCCGCGCGACCGCTTTCCCCGGCCCGCCGCGATCCTCACCGGCCACACGCATGGCGGCCAGATCCGCCTGCCGTTCTACGCGCCGTACACGCCCTGGGGGAGCGGCCGTTTCGTGGGGGGCTGGTACCGCGACACGCTGGCGCCGCTGTACGTCTCGCGCGGCGTCGGCACGGTGCTGATTCCGGCCCGGTTTTTTTGTCCGCCGGAGGTGGCGGTATTTACGCTGAGGGACTCTTCGTCTCGGGCAGCGGCGCCTTGAGAAGCCCGTCCCGGCCGGTGAGGCCGAAGCGGTTCAGCTCGGCCAGCACGGCGACGTGCTGCGCGGTCAAGTCTTCGGGACCGAACGGGGCGCCGCAGCGCACGCACAACACGACGGACAACACACCCAGCGTCGTGGGCGCGGGGGCCGCAGGGGCCTGAGGGGACGGGGCCGCCGATTCGAGTCCGCTGCAACGTCGACACAGCATCGCGTCGACAGTGTTCAAAAAAGGGGCCGTGGCGCCCCCGACACCCTGTTGCGCGCCTGCCTCAGGCAGGCGCACCCGTCCCGCCTTATAGATGAAAGGGCTGGAGCACGACGCCGGTGAGCCGCACGTCCGCGCCGGGCGCTACCTGGATGCGCTGCTCGAACGGCGCGAATCCGTCGCGCACGATGCGCACCTGATGCCACCCGGCCGCAATCACCAGGGCCGCGATGGGCGTATGGCCGATGAGGCGGCCGTCGATGTGCAGCTCACCCCACGGCGTCGCCCCCACGAACAGGCGCCCCGCCGCGACGACGGCCGGCCGCCGGGGACGTGGCGGCGGGAGCGGAGGCGCGGTGTCTCGTGGCGGCGCCGGCTCTACGGGTGCGGCCGCGACGGGCGCCGCCTGGGGCGGCGAGGAGGGCGGGGGCGTAGGCGGGGGGGTGACGAGCTCAGGCGCCGGTGTCGCGCTACGCCCGGCGAGCCGGACGCCGGACAGCGCGGCGCCCGCGAGCACGCTCACCACTCCCGCGCCGAGCGCCAGCCGGCGCACGAGACGCGCGCGTGGTGCCGTCGCCTCGTACCCGTCGTCCCACAGCACCGGGGGAGGGGCGGCTTTACGGTGACCCATCGGGCGAGGTCGCGCGGTCAGTGCAGGTGCGTGAGCGTGTATATCGTCACCGGAATGCTGAGCAGCACGGCGAGGAACCGCAGCGGTCCGTACATGTCCCCGTGCTGCTTCGACGGCACGAGCAGCTGGTCTCCGGACCGCACGTGGAGCGCGTCGAGCGTCGCTCCCTGCTCGATGGCCCGTCGCAGGGTCTTTCCCTCGAACAGGGCCCGCCCGTCCCGCTCGAGCTTGAGCTTGTCCATCCTGGCGTCCTTGGTCGGACCGCCGGCGGCGTTGAGCACCGCCGACACGACGGCGTCGGGCGGCAGGCCGTAGAACCCGGGCCGCGCCACCTCGCCGGTCACGCCCACGCTCACGAGCGAGCGCGCGTGCGCGACGGGATCGCGGATGTAGCGGCCGATGGCGCGGATCATCACCGGCTCGAGCTCCGAGCGCAGCGTCCCCCGCAGCGAGACCGCTCCCACCACGGGCAGGACGATCTCCGGCCCGACGCCGACGGTGAACGTGTCGGACAGCTGCTGCTCCTGGGACTTTCCCCCCAGCGGCGGTCGGTCGGCGCCCAGCATGGGGTCTTCCACCGCGAGCAGCACGCGGTCGCCGGCGCGGAAGTCGCCGGCGTCGAGCCGCGAGCGGACGTAGCTCGTCTCGGCCTCGAGCCACGCGGGGCCCGGGCCGGACCGCCCCAGCTCCCGCAGCCGCCCGAGGCTCGCCTCGAGCTCGGGACGCGTGGCCTGCATGCGGTGGCCGTCGCCGTTCGGCTGTTGCGCCGTGGCGGACAGTGATACGAACGCGAGCATGGCGAGGACGTTCCTGGATGGCATCGGCAGTTACTCCACGGTGACGCTTTTGGCGAGGTTGCGGGGTCGGTCGACGTCGCAGCCGCGCTGCACCGCAATGTGGTACGCGAGCAGCTGCAGGGGAATGGTCGTCAGCACCGGAGACAGCAGCGGCGCGGTCGCCGGTACGCGCAGCTGATGCTCGACGAGGCCCGACAGATCATCGCTCCCTTCGGTGGTCACGGCGATGATGCGCCCGCCCCGCGCCTTCACCTCCTGCATGTTCGAGCGCACTTTCGCGTACACGGCGTCCCGCGGCGCGACGAACACGACGGGCATGGCCGCGTCGATCAGCGCGATCGGTCCGTGCTTCATCTCCGCCGCCGGGTAGCCCTCGGCATGGATGTAGGAGATCTCCTTGAGCTTCAAGGCGCCCTCGAGCGCCGCCGGGAAATTCACGCCCCGCCCCAGATACAGGAAATTGCGCGCGTCGGCGAAGCGCGCCGCCAGTGCCTGGACGTCCGGCTCGAGCGCCAGCGTGCGCGTCACGAGCTGGGGCAGCTGGATCAGGCGGCAAATCAGCTCCCGGCCCCGCTCCGCCGGGAGCCCGCGCGCCCGGCCCAGGTACAACCCCAACAGGGCCAGGGACACGATCTGCGACGTGAAGGCCTTGGTCGACGCCACGCCGACCTCGGGCCCCGCATGCAGGTAGATGCCGCCCCCGCATTCGCGCGCGATCGTGCTCCCCACCACGTTGACGATCCCCACCACGCGCGACCCCGCGGCCCGCGCCGCGCGCAGCGCCTCCAGCGTGTCCGCGGTCTCCCCCGACTGCGAGATCGCCAGCGTCAGCGTCCCCGGGGCCACGAGCGGCCGCCGGTAGCGGTACTCCGACGCGTACTCCACCTGCACCGGGATCCCGGCCAGCTCCTCGATCACGTCGCGGCCCACCAGTCCCGCGTGCCACGAAGTGCCGCACGCCACGATCACGATGCGCTGGATCGCGCGGCACTCCTCGGGAGTGAGGTTGAGGCCATCCAGGCGCGCGCTCCCCGCCTCGGGCAGGAGCCGCCCGCGCAGCGTGGCCCGCACGGTCTCGGGCTGCTCCATGATCTCCTTGAGCATGAAGTGGGCGTAGCCGCCCAGCTCGATCTGGGTCACGTCCCAGGAGACGTCGTCCACCGCGCGGAGCTGCACGTGCGACTCCCGATCCAGCACCGAGTACCCCGCCGGCGTGAGGACCGCGATGTCGCCGTCGTCCAGATACACGACGGAGCGCGTGTGCTCCAGCACCGCCGACGCGTCCGACGCCACGAACAGCTCGTCGTCGCCGATTCCCAGCAGCACCGGCGATCCCTGCCGCGCCACCACGATCTTCCCCGGCTCCGTCGCCGACACGACCGCCAGCCCGTACGTCCCCTCCACCAGCGCCAGCGCCGCGATCACCCGCGCCTCGAGGGTCTGCCCCACCGCCTCCTCGATCAGGTGCGCCAGGATCTCCGTGTCGGTTTCGGTGGTGAAGCGGTGGCCGCCGCGCTCCAGCACCGCCCGCAACGCGTCGGCGTTCTCGATGATCCCGTTGTGCACGAGCGCCAGGGTGCCGCTGCAATCCGTGTGGGGATGCGCGTTGCGCGTGGTGGGGGCGCCGTGCGTGGCCCAGCGGGTGTGCGCGATGCCGCTCGTCCCGTGCAGCGGCGCGCGCCCCAGCAGCTCCCCCAACGCCCGTACGCGCCCCGCCAGCTTCGTCACCATCACGCCGGCCCCGTTCTGCACCGCCAGCCCCGCCGAGTCGTAGCCCCGGTACTCCAGCCGATGCAACCCCTCGACCAGAATCGGCGCCGCTTCCCGCCGCCCCACGTACCCGATGATGCCGCACATCGCTCAGCGATCCCGCGTGCCGGAGGGGGGCGGGCCGAGCACGTCGTCCGACCCCGCGAGGCCGAACCGTCTCAGTTGCGCCAGCTTCGCGACCAGACGCGACGCGATGTCGACCGGCCCGAGCATGACTCCGCAAGAGGCGCACACCACCCCCGCCCCCACACCGACCGTAGGTGGGCTGAGCTCGGGCCGTCGCGCCTCCGCCTGCATCTCGCTGCACCGCAGACACCGCATCGTGCTGCCATGCTCTATCAAGATTGAGGCCGCGGTCCCCCGCCCGCTCGGCCGCGGCGCGCGCCCGGCAAACGCCGCAGGTGCGTTACAGCCTTGTTGGCAGATCACCGCGACGGCCGGTCCCGGGGGCCCGGTTTCCATTTCAAGCGGCTTGACGCCAACGAGTTGCCGCCGCCGCCCCTGCGCACGCGGTATGCACCTACTGCGCGCATGCCGGTCCTCGCGACGCCCGCTCACGCCCCGCTCGTGCTGATTGCGAACGCACAAGAGTGGGTGACCCGATCGCTCGAAAGCGTTCTGCGGCCCGCCGGCTACGCGGTCCTCAAGGCCTATACCGGGCACGATGCGCTCGAGGGCGCGCGCCGCTCCGGGCCCGACGTCATCATCCTCGACAGCGGGCTCCCCGAGACCGACGTCCTGGCGTTGTGCCGCGCCCTGCGTGTCGACCCCTACCTCACGCCCAGCACGCCCATCCTCGTGACCAACCCGGGACCGCTCGCCCGGGCCGGGGTGATCGACGCGCTGCGGGCGGGGGCGAACGGGGTGTGGGGCCAGCCACTCGACACCGAGGAGTTCCTGCTGCGGCTCGAGGGGCACGTGCGGGCCAAGCTCGACGCCGACGCGGCGCGCGACGGCGGCCTGCTCGATCCGCGCACCGGCCTGTACAACGCGCGCGGGCTCGAGCGCCGCGCCCGCGAGCTGGCGGCGCAGGTGGACCGGCGCGACGCGTCGCTCGCGTGCGTCGTGCTCGCGCCCGAGCCGAACGGCTCGGCGTCCGTCGACTCGCTGGCGCGGGCGCTCCGCACCGCCGCCCGGGCCGCGGACACCGTCGGCCGGCTGGGCCCCCGCGAGTTCGCGGTGCTCGCGCCCGACACCGACGCCGCCGGCGCGGTGCGCCTGTTTCATCGCCTCGGCGGGGTGCTCGCCGCGCCGATCCTCGTCCTGGGGGGAGTGACGGCGGCCGCGGAGCGGCCGCTGCGCCTGCGGGCGGGGTACGACGCGCGCTCGGGATTTCGCACCGCGGCGCTCGATCCCGCCGTGCTGCTGGCGCGCGCGCTGCACGCCTTGCGGGCCGCGCAAGAAGAGGGAAGCGACGCGGGCGCGATCCGGCAGTTCGTGAGCCGCCCCACCCCTCAGTAGCTACCGCGTCACCGGCTCCTCGACGGGGCCGCGCAGCACCCGCGCCTGCGCCGCATCCGGCTCGTCGTGCGCTTCGTACCCTTCGAGATAATAGGAGTAGTAGCGGTACGCGCCCCCCGGTCGCACGTCGTTCAGGACGGCCCCGAGCACGCGCACCGGCAGGTGCGTCAGCACGCCGAGCTTCGTCTCCGTCAGCTCGCGGTCGCTCACGCCCGCCCGCAGCACCAGGACCAGGCTCCCGGTCACCGTCGCCAGGGCGAGTCCGTCGGCGCCCGCGGCGAGGGGCGGGCTGTCGACCACGACCGCGTCGTAGCTCGTCCGCACGCCGTCGAGCAAGCGGGCCATGGTGGCCGAGCTGAGCAGCGCCGGGCCGGCCTGGCTGCGTAGGCCGCAGGAAATGAACGACAGGTTCTTGTACGGCGTGGCCTGCACCACCTGATCCCACCCGACGCTGCCTTCGAGCAGGTCCGTGAGACCCGGCCGCCGCGCGGCGCCCAGCGTCCGATGCAGCCGCCCGCGCCGCACGTCGCCGTCCACGAGCAGGGTGCGCAGTCCGGTGTCGGCGAAGGCCAGCGCGAGATTCGACGCGACGAACGATTTGCCGTCGCTCTTGCCCGGGCTCGTGATCGTGAGCCGTACCGGCCCGGCGCTGCCGTGCCGGTGCACCACGTTCAGCCGGATGCCGCGCAACGCCTCGATCACCTGCGCCACCGCGGCGTCGCGCTTGCCGTTGCGCCAGTCCACGTGCGGCACGGCGCCCAGGATCGCGAGCCCCATCGCCCGCGTGACGTCGTCGGGGTGGCGCACGCGGCGGTCCGTGCTGTCGAGCACCACCGCGCCCGTCATACCGAGGCCCAGCCCACCGACCATCGCCAGGGCGATGAGGATCGCGCCGATGTGCCCCACGGGACGATGCGGCGCGATGGCGCGATCCAGCAGGCGCACGTCCGGAATGCTGCTCACTTCCGCGAGGCGGGCCTCCTCGTAGCGCTGCTGCAGGTTGGTGACGGCCTGCTCCGCCAGCGTCACGTTGCGCTGCAGCCGCGCTTCCTCCACCGCCAGCGGCGGCACCTGCTGGAGACCGGTGGACGCCGTCGCCACCCGCTCCGCCAGCTCCGTCTCCCGCACCCGCAGCTCGGCGGCGAGCGACGACGCGAGGGCTGGAATCGTGCGCCGGCCGAGGGCCTCCGCCTCGGCCGCGGCCCGCCGCACGGGCGGGTTGTCGTCGGTGTAGTGCCCCCGGAGGGCGCGCAGCTCGGCCTGCTTCGCGGTGAGATCGCGCAGCGCCTGGACCAGCTCGGTGGAGCGCTGCACCGCGCCGACCATCGCCAGCGCGTCCACCGACACGCCGGAGTCGATCCCCTGGCGCAGCAGCCGGTCGATCGCTGCGCGGTCGCGCCGCACCTCGTCGAGGCTCACCTTCATCTCGACCAGCCCGGCGAACAACGGGTCCCGCTGGTATTGCGTGTTCTGGGCCACCGACCCGGCGCCCTCCGCGAGTGTGGTCACGGCGCCCACGCGGAACGCGCGCAGCGCGTCTTCGGCGCTCCGCAACGCGGCCTGCCCTTGTGCCAGCTGCGCGCCGAGGATGCCGGTGAGCTCGCCCAGGTTGTCGCGCTTCAAGCCCGCGGCCACCGCGACGAACCGCTCGGCCACCGTGTTCACGGTCGCGGCGATGGCCACGGGATCGCGGCCTCCGAGCTGCATGTGAAGGAAGTTCCCGTCGAGGTCCGCGCTCACCTTCAGCTGATCCGCCAGCTTCAGGGTCGCTTCATAGGGCGCGTCCAGCGTGAATGTGACCTCACGCCCGGGCGCCAGCGCCGCGGCGGGCGGCACCCACGCGAGCCCCAGGTCGGGGGCCACGGAATCGCCGGCCCCGCCGCGCGCCACCGGATCGAGCGACGAGACTGCGAACAGCGCAAAGCGAGGAGCCGTATCGTCCACCACCAGCCGGTACTCGCCCGGCAGCACGTGCTCCTTGATCGCGAGCGTCCCGAGCACGTCGGAGTCGCCGGGCAGGCCGGGATGGAGGTACAGGCGCCGCGACCGCACCGCGTAGTCGAGTACCGCGTAGGATTGCAGCAGCTCCATCCATCCGGAGGAGATCGGCAGCTGACCCTGCCAGATGGGCCCTTCGTTGCGCGGCTCTTTGTTCGGAACGCGGATCCACACGATGGCCTGCGCCACGTAGCTCGGCGGCATGAGCACCGCGGCGACGACGCCGAGACCGGTAACGGCCAGCGTCACCGCGACGACCAGCCAGCCGAAGCGGCGCACCGCGGAGAGATAGCGCAACCACTCGGGCTGCTGGGGTTGCTCGGGCTCGTTCGTCACGGCGAGTGGAGCCGTGCTGCGGGAGGGCATGAGCGAGTCGCCGGCCATGGTCGGGTCGCATCCTTCGGGAAGTACGGAGCGGGTCTGCACGATCGTGCCCGAGGCACACCGCAAGGGCGATACCGCGACCCTGGCGGGCCCCGGTCCCGTCAACTCCTTACGTCATGACCGGATAGCGGGCTCCGCTCCGGCGCGTTTCGGGCGCGGCGCCTGGCCTGTATCACCCCTGATACAAGATGGTAGTCACTGATCGTCGTCTGCCGTCCGCGCGGAATGCACACGAGTCGTGTGATGCCCCTCACGCTGCCACCGAAACCATGCTAGTATTGGCGGTCGCGCCGGTCCAGATGAGGCTCGCTCGCGTGCGGTTTTTACACCTCATCGAGTTCGCCGCCGCGGCAACACACAGTTCGCGGAGACTCCGATGTCGAGGTTTGCCGAGAGTTCCCTGGCGGTTGCACATCCTGCATCGCCGGCACCTGCCCGTACGCTCGCGCAGCTCGTTCCGGTCGAGCCGGCCACCAAGCTCAGCATCCGTATTCTCGTCGCCGACGACGAGCGCACGCTGCGCGAGAGCTGCGCCAGCGTGCTGGGCGTCGAGGGCTACAACGTGACGGTGACCGGGCGCGGCGAGGAAGCGCTCGACATGTTGCGGCGTCGTCCCTTCGACATCGTGCTGCTCGATCTCTACATGACGCCGGTGAGCGGCAGCGAGCTGCTCGCCACCGCGCTCGCCGCCAATCCCGAGACGATCGCGATCGTCATCACCGGGAAGCCGAGCGTCGAGGCGAGTCTCGAAGTGCTGCGCGCGGGCGCGTGGGACTTTCTCCCCAAGCCGTTCACGGGCAGCCAGCTGCAGATCCTCGTGGGGCGGGCCGCGCACGCCGTGGCGGTGGCGCGCGAGTCGCGCGTGCTGCACGAGCAGGGCGGCGTGGTCGAGCCGGGCGACCGCATCGCGGTGCTGGGCAACGCGCCCAAGTATCGCGAGACGATCGCCCTGGCCCGCCGCGTCGCCGCGACCGATGCGTCCGTGTTCATCACGGGCGAGAGCGGCAGCGGCAAGGAGCTGATCGCGCAATTCATCCATCATCGCAGTCGGCGGGCCAGCCGGCCGGTGGTCGCCGTGAACTGCGCCGCGCTGCCCGAGATGCTGCTCGAGTCGGAGATGTTCGGGCACTGCAAGGGCGCGTTCACAGGCGCGGTGCGCGACAAACCCGGGCTGCTCGAGACCGCCAACGGCGGGACCATGTTCCTGGACGAGCTGATCGAGATGTCGAAGCCGATCCAGGCGAAGCTGCTGCGCGTGATTCAGGACGGCGTGGTGCGGCGCGTGGGCAGCGAAACCACGGACGCGGTCGTGAACGTGCGCTTCATCGCCGCCACCAATCGCGATCCCGAAGAAGCAGTCGCGGCGGGTGCGCTGCGCGAGGATCTGTACTACCGCCTGCGCGTGGTGCCGATCCACGTGCCGGCGCTGCGCGAGCGGGTGGACGACATCCCGCTCCTCGCCGAGCACTTCCTCACATTCTACTGGAACCGCCATCGCGCGGGGGAAGAGCCGGTACCGCATCTTTCCAAGGCCGCGATCTGGGCGCTGCGGGCCCACTCCTGGCCAGGGAACGTGCGCGAGCTGCAGAACGTGATCGAGCACGCCGTCGTGCTGCTCGAGCCCGGCGCCGACGTGCGGCCCGAGGACATCCCGTTCATCAGCGACAACGGGTCCGACCCCGAGCTGGGGGCGGTGGACGATACGGTCGACGCGGGCGAGAGCTATTACGAGGCGCGCGACCGGCTGCTCGCGCGCTTCGACCGCCGCTTCCTCACGCGCGTGGTGATCCGCGCCGGCGGCAACCTCTCCAAGGCGGCGCGGTTGGCCAAGGTCGACCGTACGACGTTCTACCGGCTGATGAGCCGGCACGGCCTGCAGCGCAACCTGTTGCCCGGATCGGAAGACGAGTGAGAGCGAGTCCCGAGCGCGACGGCGCGTTCGAGGCGAGTTCGCCGGTGGCGGCCCTGCCGCCGCAGGCCCTGTCGCCGCTGGCACTCGATGCGCCGCTGGCGGGCGTGGCCTCGGCCATCATCACCGCCGCCACCCGGCGCGTCGCGCGCCGCTGGCGCGACGAGGCGGCCGGCGGCGGGCTGCCCGCCGCCGACGACGAAGTCGTCGCGGGTCTGCTCTCGGCGCTCGCCCTCGCGGTCGACCAGGAGCGGCCCGGCTACGTCACCGAGCTCCTGCCCCGGCCCGCGGCGGGGCTCGGCCAGCGTCTGGTCGACATGCTGCGCGCGGAGCTGTTGCGCGCCTGGTCGGCCGGGGCCCCGCCCGTGTCCCCCGCCGCCATGCTCGGTCCCTTGAACGCGCTGGAGCAGGTGCGGCAGGCCATCGACCGCCACGAGGTGCGCCAGCTCGAGTCCCATCTCAACGGCGTGCAGGGTCTCGATCTGCTGGTCGAGGTGATCCACGACCTGCGCTCGCCGCTCACGTCGATCCTGTTCCTGGCCGAGACGCTGCAGCGGGGGCAGAGCGGCGGCGTGAACCCGGTGCAGCACCGCCAGCTGGGGTTGATCTACAGCGCGGCGCTGGGACTCTCGTCCATCGTGAGCGACACGATCGAGCTGGCGCGCGGCGGCGACGAGCTGGCCGATCGCGAGGTCACACCCTTCTCCGTCGCGGAGCTGTTCGAATCGATCCGCAGCGTCGTGCGACCGCTGGCCGAGGAGAAAGGCCTGTCGCTGCGCTTCGGGCTGCCCGCGAGGGACCGCCGGGTAGGCCACCCCGTGGCGCTGTCGCGCGTGCTCCTCAACCTGACGACCAACGCCATCAAGTTCACCGAGCAGGGCTTCGTGGAGATCACGTGCGAGGAGCGGCCCGATGGGCCCGTGCGCTTCTCCGTCCACGACTCCGGGCCGGGCGTGAACCCCGACGCGCTCGCGACGCTGTTCCAGCCGTTCCGACGCGCCCGCGGCCGCGACGCCTACTGCTTCTCGGGCACCGGCCTCGGCCTCGCGATCACGCGCAAGCTCGTGCGGGCGCAGGGCACGACGCTCCAGCTCGAGACCCGCCCCGGCTGGGGGACCTGCTTCTTCTTCGAGCTGGACCTGCCGGCGCACGCGGCCACGTTCAGCGGCATGCCCGTCGGCCCGCACATCGTCTAAGCCACCGCGTCAGTTCCTGACCGTCACCATCACGATGCCCGCGGTCGCCCGGTTGCCGACGGCATCGCGCGCGCTCGCGGTGAGGGCGTACGACCCATTCGGCACGGCACGGGAATCCCAGCGCAGCGCATACTTCGTGAATCGGTCTCTCCGAACCAGCGTCGGCGTGACGACTTCGGACCCGATGTCGCGGCCGTCCAGGCGGAACTGAACGCCGGCTACCCCCCGGTCATCCACCGCCGTCGCGACCAGGTCGATCGTGCCGCTGAGGACGCTCGTGCCGCCGGGTCCCGGCTGGAACAGCGACACCACGGGCGGGGCCACGTCGGGCGACGCGTACGGGTGGCGCGCTTTCCATAGCGCGACCACGCTGTCCCACAGCGCGAGGCCCCGCGTCCCCGTCTCGAGCGTGAAGCAGCTCGGCAGGCGCTCCGGAAACGGACCATTGCCCTCCCAGATCATGATGTTGCCGGCGCACTCGTTCAGACGCCCCGGCGGGGGCGCCATGTACATGTCGGCGTGGTTCGACGACACGGATGAGTCGTCCGTGAAAAAGACGTTGTTGCGCAGGTTCAGCCTGGGCCCTCGCGTGGCGCTCCATTTCCAGAAGGCCTCGTGGCGGGGGATTGCTTCGCGCGTCTCGTAGATCCCATCCATCACCTGGAGGCGCAGCAGTGAATTGCGGATCGTCACGACGTTGGCCTGGCCATCCGGCACGTCGAGACCGGGATCCTGGAGCGAGCTCATGACGTCGTAGCAGCCGTCGAAGAACGACGAGTCGATGAGACCGGTGTTGTACCAGTCGTTCTCGATGCAATCGTCCCGCCCGTACACGACGTGCACGTTGCGGATGGTCCAGTCGCCGTCGCCGCCGGCATCGAGACTGACGCCCTTCCCGTAGGCGAACGCCGTGAAATTCTCGACCGTGAACGCCGCTGCGCCGGCGCGATTGGTGACGCCCACCACCATGCCGTACGTCTCGTGGATCGTGTTCCACGAGGCATCGGGTGGAAACGCCCCCAACGCTTCCCCGCCGCTCCAACACATCCCCTCACCACCTGCGACATGGATCACGATGTGCTTGGTGGTGGGAAGGACGAACTGCGCGCCGCTCGCGTCGACGACCGTGCCCGCCGCCAGCCGCTCGCGGTCGTACGCCTGCGTCTGGCGGCCGCGGATCGAGAAGGCCCCCGGGCGGGCGCTGCACGGGGCGGCCGTGGGCAGCGCCCGGCCGGCCCCCACCAGAAGGATGGCGCCACCTATCACCGCCCACATAGCTCGCGCGCTGGTGCTCATCCGCTCGATCCTCCCCGAGCGACAGCGCGGCGCAAGGTCGATACCGCGAGCCCCGTCCCGGCGCGCGCCCGCGGCGCGGTACGCCAGAGGGGCGCAGCGTCGCAGAACGCCCGCGGAGTTGTAACTCGGTCGCGGCATCGCGCCGCACGCCACTCGCCCACCCTCGGCGTAACCCCTTCCACCGCAAGGCGCCGCGGCGTGCGATCTGGTGCATGCAACCTGCTTCCCCACACGACGCACCCACCACTGTGACGGCATGACGACGATACCGGCTGCCTCGACTGCCTCGGTCCCCACACCCGCGCGGCGGGATTTCCTGCCGTTCGCTCCTCCGCTCATCGGCGAGGAAGAGATCGCCGAGGTCGTCGACACGCTGCGGTCGAGCTGGATCACGACCGGGCCCAAGACCAAGCGCTTCGAGCAGGAGTTCGCCGCCTATATCGGCGCGACCGGCGCGCTGGCGCTCAACTCCTGCACCGCGGGCCTCCACACGGCGCTGGTGACGCTGGGCATCGGCCCCGGGGCCGAGGTCATCACGACGCCGACGACGTTCGCGGCCTCGGTCAACGTCATCGAGCACGTGGGCGCCCGTCCCGTCCTGGTGGACGTGGAACCGGACACCTTGAACATCGACGCCGCGCTGGTGGCTGCGGCGATCACGCCTCGCACCCGCGCCATTCTTCCCGTGCATTACGCCGGCCACCCGGCCGACCTCGACCGGATCGGCGAGCTCGCGGCGGCGCACCGGCTCGCGGTGATCGAGGACGCGGCGCACGCCGTGGCGGCGAAGCACCGCGGCCGTCTCATCGGCGCGGGCGACAACCCCGTCGCCTTCAGCTTCTACGCGACCAAGAACCTCACGACCGCCGAGGGCGGGATGCTCACGGGCGACGCGGCGTTTCTCGATCGCGCCCGCATCGTGAGCCTGCACGGCATGAGCCGGGACGCCTGGAAGCGCTACGACAAGGGTGGGAGCTGGTTCTACGAGATCGTGGTGCCGGGCTTCAAGTACAACATGACCGACATCCAGGCCGCGCTGGGGCTGTGGCAGCTGCGCAAGCTCGCCGGCTTCCAGGAGCGGCGCCGGGCCGTGGTCCGGATGTACGACGCGGCGTTCGCGCCGGAGGACGCGCTCGAGCTTCCGGCGCGCCGCCCCGAGGTGGAGCACGCCT
Organism: Gemmatimonadota bacterium; assembly: GCA_003222155.1. Taxonomy (GTDB): domain Bacteria; phylum Gemmatimonadota; class Gemmatimonadetes; order Gemmatimonadales; family GWC2-71-9; genus AG41. Next base: position 22,645 of record QHUU01000073.1, read on the forward strand.
GGCACCTGTACGTGCTGCGCCTCGTGCCCGGCGTGCTGCGCATCGACCGCGATGGCTTCGTCGAAGAGCTGCGGCAGCGGAACATCGGCACCTCGGTGCACTTCATTCCGATTCATCTGCACCCCTACTACCGGGACAAGTATCGCTACCAGCCCGACAGCTTTCCGGTGGCGAACTCGAACTATCAGCGGATGCTGAGCCTGCCCTTGAGCGCCGGGCTGAGCGACGCCGACGCGCGCGACGTGATCGAGGCCGTGCTCGACGTCGTGCGCCGGCACCGGCGCTGAGGTCCCAGTCCCATGAGCCGTCGCGTCCTGGTCATCGCGGCCCATCCGGACGACGAGCTGCTGGGGTGCGGCGGCACGCTCGCCCTGCACGCCCGCGCGGGCGACGAGGTCACGGCCGTGATCGCGTGCGAGGGAGAGTCGCTGCGCTACGGGCCCGGCGGTGCAGGCCAGGCGGAGCACATGCGCCGCGCCGCGCGCACGCTCGGCCTGGTGGAGTCCCGGCCCCTGGGATTTCCCGATCAGCGGCTCGACACGCAGTCGCTGCTCGACCTCATCGTGCCGCTGGAGCGCGCGGTGCGCGAGCTGCGCCCGTCCGTCATCTACTGCCAGTTCGGAGGCGACGCCAACCAGGATCACGAGCTCCTGTTCCGGGCCGCGCTCGTCGCCACGCGTCCGATCGAGCCGTTCATCGAAGCGGTGTACGCCTTCGACACCGCCAGCAGCACCGAGTGGGGCTACCCGCGCAGCTTCATCCCGGACACGTGGGTGGACATCTCGACGACGCTCGAGCAGAAGATCGCCGCCATGGCCTGCTACGAGAGCGAGGTGCGCCCGTATCCTCACCCGCGCTCCCTCGACGCGCTGCGCCATCGCGCCCGCGCCTGGGGCAATCAGTGCTGCATGGACGCGGCCGAGGTGTTCATGACCGTGCGGCGCACGCTGCGCGCGGGCGCGGCGGTCGGCTGATACACGATTGTGACTAAAGTGTGGCCGTTGAGTAGCAGGCGGGCGCGCGCGGCGCCGCGACACCGCCTGCCGCCGTCGGGCACGAGACGTGATAAGCAGCCGGGCGGCAACACACGCCCGGCAGGCTCGCGCCACCCTCAACCAGGGCTGAGATGACTTCGACCCGCCTCGAGCTGGATCAAGTCGCGCAGGGACTCTTCTTCTGGCCCGTGCGGGCCCTCGACCGCGGGCTGCGCCACGCGGGCGTGCGGCGCGCCGTGAAGGTGGGCGTGGACTTTTGCTGCGGCGCGTGCGCCGTCGTGACGGCGGTGGCCGTGAGCGAAGGCGTCGGCACGGTCGGCGTGGGCGAGACCGCCGCGCTGGCCCTGCTGGTAGGACTCGTCCTGGTGGTCGCGGACGGGTTGGGCGGCAGCTATCGGGCCATCTGGCGCTACACCAGCATGCGGGAGGCGGTCACGCTCAGCGTGTCGAGCAGCGTCGTGCTGGGCGCGCTGCTCGCGCTGCGGGGGCTCGGGACGTTGGGCATGTCGGTGGCCACCCTGCTGCTGGTGGTGCTGCTCATGCTGTTCCTGTCGGTGGGCGTGCGCGCGCTGCGTCGCTGGTCGGTGGCCGAAGCCAAGCAGCGGGCGCACGCGTCGGGCACGAGCGCCGCCCCTCCCCACCGCGTGCTGATCGCCGGGGCGGGCCAGCACGGCTTGTCCATCGGGCGCGAGCTGATGCAGGGCGCCGCACCGGGCGTGCAGCTGGTCGGGTTCCTCGACGACGATCCCGCGAAGCACGGCGCCCTGCTCAACGGCGTGCCGGTGCTGGGAGGGGTGCGCGACGCCCTCGCGCTGGCGCAGGGTCACGATGTGCGCGAGGTGATCGTGGCGATGCCCTCGGCCACCCGCGCCGTGGTGCGCGCGCTCGGCCGCCGCCTCGAGGAGGTCGGGATCCGGGTACGGGCGGTCGGCGGCATCGACCGGTTCGTCCGGGGGCGCGACGTCCACCGTCCCGGGAGCGTCACGCTGCACGAGCTGCTCGACGGGGCCCCCTCCGCGCCGACCGCTCACCCCACGCCGGACGGCAGCCGCCGCGTGCTCGTGACCGGCGGGGCCGGTTTCATCGGCTCGCATCTCACGCGCATGCTCCTGGACCGGGGCTACAGCGTGCGGATGTTGGACCGATTCGACTACGGTCGGGCCGGGATCGAGGGGCTCGCGCATCCGCGGCTCGAAGTGCTGGCCGGGGACGTCTGCTCCAGCCGCGACGTGGGCCGCGCGCTGCGCGACGTGCACGGCGTGATCGCCCTCGCCGCCATCGTGGGCGATCCCGCGTGCAATCTCGACCCCGAAGAGACGATCAATCTCAACTACACGGCGACGAAGATCCTCATCGAGGCGTGCAACTTCCACCGCGTGCGGCGGCTGGTCTTCGCCTCGAGCTGCAGCGTGTACGGCGCCAGCGGCGGCGGCGCCCTGACCGAGCAATCCCGGCTCAACCCCGTGTCTCTGTACGCGCGCACGCGCGTGCTGAGCGAGAGTATCCTGTTCGACCGCGCCGGCGACGTGGAGCCCGTGGTGCTCCGACTCTCCACGGTGTTCGGACTGTCGCCCCGGATGCGCTTCGACCTCGTGGTGAACACGCTCGCCGTGCGGGCGGTGGTGGACGGCGGAATCACCATCACCGGCGGCAACCAGTGGCGGCCCAACGTGCACTGCCGCGATGCCGCGCGGGCGTTCATCGCCGCGCTCGAGGCTCCCGCCGAGCGCGTCGCCGGCGAGGTCTTCAACGTCGGCGGCGACGCCTTGAACCACACGATCGCGGACCTGGGCGACCTGGTGGCCGAGATCGTCGGCGACGTTCAAGTGGCACGGGCACGCGACGGCACCGACCTGCGGGACTATCGCGTCAGCTTCGCGAAGATCCGCCGCGTGCTGGGATTCGAGCCCGAGTGGACGGTGGCGGCGGGCATCCGCGAAGTCGCGGCCGCCGTGCGCGCGGAGCCCGCACTGCGCAACTACCAGAATTCCGCCTACCACAACGTCCAGGCGCTCAGGCAGACGCTCACGACGCCGCGACGCCGGCGGGGGGACTGGACCGCCGCCCGCGAGCCCACCCCGGTCTGAGTGGCACGACCTTGGTCATGGCACCGAGAACGACCGACTTCCTCGTGGTAGGGGGCGGCATCCTCGGCCTCACGCTCGCCCTCGAGCTCAAGCGCCGCCATGGTGACTGCTCGGTCACACTGCTCGAGAAAGAGCCCGCCTGCGGTCTGCACGCGAGCGGCCGCAACTCGGGCGTGCTCCACGCCGGCTTCTACTACACGGCCGATACGCTCAAGGCGCGGCTGACGCGCGAAGGCAACCGCCGGCTCGCCGCCTACTGCGTTGAGCGCGGCCTGCCGCTCGACCGCTGCGGCAAGCTGGTGGTCGCGCGCGACGCCGCGGATCTCCCCGGCCTCGACGAGCTGCAGCGCCGCGGCCGCGCCACTGGCGTGCCGCTCGAGATGCTGTCCGCGGACGACGTCCGCCGCCTCGAGCCCCGTGCGCGGACGCACGAGCGGGCGCTGTTCTCCCCCCGTACCGCGACCGTGCAGCCGACCGAGGTCGTCGCGAGTTTGGTGGCCGATGCGGGTGCGGCCGACATCGCGGTCCTCACCGGCGTGGCCTACCGGGGGCGCGGCCGCGGCGGAGTCTTCACCTCGGCCGGCACCATCGACGCCGGCTATCTCGTGAACGCGGCCGGGCTGTACGCCGACCGCGTGGCGCGCGATTACGGGTTCTCCGAGCGCTACCGCATCCTGCCGTTTCGCGGACGCTACCTCCTGGCCGAGCCCGGCGCACCCGGCGTGCGCACTCACGTGTACCCCGTGCCGGCGCTCGCCAACCCGTTTCTCGGCGTCCACGTCACCCGCCGACTGGGGGGGGACGGCGCCGTGAAGATCGGACCGACCGCGGCGCCCGCGCTGTGGCGCGAGCAGTACGACGGGTGGCGCAACTTCCGGCTGGACGAGTGTCTGACGATCGCCGCCCGGGAGCTGGGGATGCTGTGGCGCGACGACTTCGGGTTCCGGCGTCTCGCCCTGGCGGAGCTGCGTACCCACGGCCGACGCGGCCTGGTGCGGCGGGCCGCGGGCCTGGTCGACGGCATCCACCCGGCGGCGTTCCGCCGCTGGGGGTCGACGGGGATCCGCGCCCAGCTGCTCGACGTGCGGGAGCACCGCCTGGAGATGGACTTCCGCTACGAGGGAGACGACCGCTCGTTCCACGTCCTCAACGCCGTGTCGCCCGCGTTTACGTGTGCTTTCTCCCTGGCGGCGTATCTCGTCCAGCGCATCGGCGAGCGGCTCCACGTCGTGGCGGCCGCGTCATGACCGTCCCGACGCTGCTCGGCGCGCGCCGGGGGGCGCCGGAGACGGCGCATCCCCCCACCCTCACCCAGAAGGCGTCGCTCACGGTCGTCGCCTACGGGCTCGAGTACGGCGCGAAGATCGTCGTGGGCTTGGTGCTCACGCCCATCCTGGTGAGCCGCCTCGGCCAGGCGTTCTACGGTGTGTTCGAGATGCTCGGCCGCCTGACCAGCTACGTCGCGCCGGTGAGCGGCCGCCCGCCCGAGGCGCTGCGCCTCGTGGTGGCGAGCCGTCAGGCCGCGCGCGACACGGACGCACAGCGGCGGGCGGTGGGCGGCGCCCTGGCGGTGTGGCTGTTGTTCCTGCCCCTCGCCGCCGCCGCCGGCGCGGTCGTCACCTGGCTCGCGCCGACGCTCGCCGGCGTCGCGCCCGCGCTCGCGGGGACCGTGCGGCTCGCGTGCGCGGCACTCGTCGGCGCGGTCCTCCTGGGCGGTCTGCTCGCCGTGCCGGAATCGGTCCTGTTCGGCGTGAACCTCGGCTACAAGCGCATGGAGCTGCAGGCGGGGTTGAGCGTCGTGGGCGGCGTGCTGACGGCGGCGGCCGCCTACGCCGGGCTGGGACTCGCCGGAGTGGGGGCGGCGCAGCTCGTGGTCGCCGCCCTCACCGGCTTGTGCTACTGGGGGATCGCGCGGAGCTACGTCGCGTGGTTCGGCGCCGCACGCCCCACCCGCGCCGACCTGCGCGCCCTGTTCGCGATGAGCGGCTGGCTCTCCCTGGGCGACGTCATCGCCAAGCTGCTGCTGGCGAGCGATCTCGTCATCCTCGGGTTCATGCTGTCGCCCTCGGTGGTCACCACCTACGTCCTCACGAGCTATGCCGCGCGTACCGCCGTGAACCTGCACAGCGCGGCGGTCACGGCCGCCATGCCGGGCCTGGGCGGCCTCATCGGCCGGGGACAGTTCGCCTGGGCGGCCCTCGTGCGCCGCGAGATCTTCTCTCTCACGTGGCTGTTCGTCACGGCGGCGGGCGTGACCATCCTGGTGTGGAACCACTCGTTCGTGACGCTGTGGATCGGCGGCGGCCAATGGGCGGGCACGGTCGTGGACCTGCTCATCGTGATCACCGCGGTGCAGACCGCGTTCATCCGCACCGACTCCAACATCATCGACGCCGCGCTGCACCCCTGGCGCCGGGTGCGGGTCGGCGCCGCGGCGGCGGTCGTGTCGCTGGCCGCGATGGTCGCGCTCACGCGCTGGCTCGGCCTCCCGGGTCTCTGCCTCGGCATCGTGACGGGCCGGGCGGTGCAGACCCTGGCCTATCCGGGTCTCGCCCGCGCCTGTCTCGGTGGAGCGACGCCGGAGACCAACTGGCCTGCGGCGCGGCCCCTGGTGGCGACGGCGCTGCTGTTCGCCGGCGCCGCGGCGCTCGGGAGTCGTCTCGTCGTCTCCGGGTGGCTGGTGTGGATCGGGGGCGTGACCGTGAGCGTGGCGCTCGCCGTGGCCCTGGCGTTCGCGGTCGGACTGCCGTCGGACGCCCGGCGCGGCGTGATCGCGCGAGCGCGGGCGGTCATCGTGGGACGGGGGGCGGCCGCATGACCCGGCCCGTGCTCCGGTTCCGCGAGATCACCGGGCTGCCGCAGCTCGCCTGGGTCGCGAGCGCCACCGCGGACGGCGACGAGGCGATCGTCTACCACGGCTCGTCCGTCGAGCACTCGCCGGAGTGGATGGTCGAGGGCGTGTGGGATGAGGAGTTCCGGGCCGGCGCCTTTCACACGAGCCCGCACTTCTTCGGGAGCGGCATCCGCGTCCAGCAGGACCGGCTGCATTTCGTCCCCTCGAGCGCGCTGGTGAACCGGCTGCTGTATTGCCGATACCAGGAGCGCATCGTGGTCTCGAACAGCCTGGCGCTGCTGCTCGCCTTCACCGGCGCCACGCTCAACCCCGCGCACCAGTATCGCGCGGAAACGTACGCCATCCGGCACGGCGTCGGGCGCTACCCCCGCAGCTTCACGATCACGCATCCGGAGATCCGCTCGTTCTACCAGGTCTACGATGAGAGCCTGGTGGTCGCCGCGGGCGGGCTCACCTTCGAGTCGCTGCGGCGTGCGCCGCACCTCACGTCGTTCGCCCACTACCGCGCCCTGGTCGGGGAGGCGCTGGGCCGGTTGCGGGCCAATTACGCCAGCCCCGAGCGGCGCCTGCCCATGACGGCGTTCGCGACGATCTCCTCGGGCTACGACTCGGCCGCCAGCGCCGCGCTGGTCGCACCGCTCGGCATCGCGATGTGTTTCACCAGCCGGCGCTCCAACTCGCACATCCCCTCGTGGCTCAGCCGGCGCGCGGCCATCGACGACGGGAAGCCGATCGCCGACGTGCTCGGCCTCCGCACGGTCTATATCGACCGCCGGACCGCCCGCGTCGACGGGGACGAGCTGTACTTCCTCGCGCCGGGCTGCGCGCCCACGATGACGGTCCTGCATCCGCTCGCCAGACAGCTGCAGCAACGCGGCGCGCCGGCCGTCCTGTTCACCGGATTCCAGGGAGACGAGATGTGGGACGTGAACCGCTGGGAGCGCGCCTATCAGGAGGCGGGACTGGTGCGCGGCGACACGACCGCCTTGATGTTGTCGGAGATCAGGCTCAAAGCGGGATTCGTCAACATCGCGGTGCCATCGCTGTTCGCCCACGCGGTGCGGGATATCTCGGCGATCTCGCTGTCGGACGAGATGGCGCCCTGGCGCCTGGGCTCGGGCTACGAGCGGCCTATCCCACGGCGCATCCTCGAGACGGCGGGCGTGCCGCGGACGTTGTTCGGGGGGCGGAAGAAGGCGATCGTCGAGCGGCGCACCTACCCCGCCAACCGCGTGCTGCGCCGCGCCTTCTTCACTTATCTCCGGGCGCAGGGCCGCTGCTCGGGCGCCTTCGTCTACCTGCACGGCGCGGTGAACCGCTGCGCCTTCCCGTTCGTGCGGGCGTGGGACCTCCTGCGGCAGCGGCTGTTCGGCATCGAGCCACCCACCATCCCCGCGGCCTACGTCTGGAAGCGCTTCGACTTCGCCTCGATGATGTTCGCCTGGGCCGCGGGCGCGTTGAGCGAGCGCTTCGCCGCCGTGCTACGGGAGAGCGGCGTGGCACGGCACCCGTCTCCGGCCGGCCGTCGTTCGGACACCGATCCCGGTCGAGCAGTCCCCTGGGCGCGTCCCACCGTCGAAGGCGCGCGGGCGATGCTGCCATGAGCACCATCCTCAAGCGGGGGCTGGACGTGTTGCTCTCGGTGGTCGCGCTGGTGCTGCTCAGCCCGCTCCTGTCCCTCGCGGCGCTCGGCGTCTGGCTCTCCGATCGCACCCCGATCCTGTACCGCGCGCGCCTGACGGGGCGCAACGGCCGGCCGTTCACGATGTACAAGCTCCGCACCATGCGGGTGAACCACGGGGCGTTCAAGAGCGTCATCACCGCCGATCGCGACCCCCGCGTGTTCCGGTTCGGGGCGTGGCTGCGGCGCGCCAAGGTCGATGAGCTGCCACAGCTCGTCAACATCCTGCGCGGCGAGATGTCGATCGTCGGACCGCGGCCCGAGCATCCCGACATCGTGCGCCACCACTATGGGCCGGAGCACCGCGAGTTGCTGGGCGTGCGCCCGGGGCTCACGAGCCCCGGCACGCTGTACGACTACGCCCACGGCGACACGATCGTCGGGCGCAGCGATCCGGAGCGCGGCTACGTGGAGCGACTGCTGCCGCTGCGACTGGCGCTCGACCTGGTCTATGTCCGCCGGGCGTCGCTCGCCTACGACGCCGCGCTCGTCGCCCGCACCGTGCGCATGATCGCCGCGACCGTGTTCGGGCGCCGCTCCTCGGGCGATCCGCCGGAGCTGATCCAGGCGCGGGGGCTGCTCGCCCTCGACCGCGGGACATCCCGTCGTACGGCTACCGCCCATTTGTAAGGGAGCTGCCACAACGGGCGGCCGAGCGCCTGCCGCTTCGCGGCTCAACTCGTCGCGCCCGAGCCGGTTAACGGTTGACCGTTGCGAGCACGCAACATGCAGAAGGAGTACGTGATGCACACCCGTGCGCGTCCCCTCGCCGCCGCCTCCCGCGCGCTCGTCGCGCTGCTGGCCATCATCACATGTCGCAGCGACCAGGGACCCGAGGCCCCCATTCAGCGGACCGCGGCCCGGCCCAGCTTCGCGACGGTGCCTGTCGGCGCGGTCACGCTGGTCGGTGCCGGGAACATCGCGCGCTGCGACCGCGCCAACGACGAAGCCACGGCGGCGCTGCTGGACGGAATCCCCGGCACCGTGTTCGCGCTGGGCGACGCCGCGTATCCCAACGGCACGGCAACGACCTACTCCAACTGCTACGACGCCAGTTGGGGCCGCCACAAGGCCCGCACGTACCCGGTCCTGGGCAACCACGACTACGACTCGAGCGCCACCGCCGCCGGCTACTTCGGCTACTTCGGCGCCGGCGCGGGAGAGCCGAGCAAGGGCTACTACAGCTACGATCTCGGTGCCTGGCACATCGTCGTCCTGAACAGCAACACCAGTTTCGTCTCGACCGCGGCGGGCTCGCCCCAGGAGACGTGGCTGAAAGCGGATCTCGCAGCCACCACCAAGCAGTGCCTGCTCGCGATGTGGCACAATCCGCGCTTCTACTCCACCACGTCCAGCTCGTTCTCACCGAGTTCGTCGGTGAAGCCGTTCTGGGACGACCTCTATGCCGCGCACGCCACGCTGATCGTCAACGCGCACATGCGCGACTACGAGCGGTTCGCGCCACAGGCGCCGACCGGCGTCGCCGACCCGGTGACCGGGATCCGCGAGATCATCGTGGGCACGGGGGGCGAGGGGCTCGACGCCGCGAGCACGTTGATCACGGCGAACAGCGAGGTGCGGATCAGCGGCGCGTACGGCGTCCTGAAGCTCACGCTCGCCGACGGGTCGTACTCCTGGCAGTTCGTTCCGGTGCCGGGCCAAGCCGCGAGTGATGCGGGGAGCGGCACGTGCTACGCCGCACCGCCTCCGGCACCGTTCGTGAACGCCGGCCCCGACATGCAGGCGCACCCCGGCGATACGGTGAGCGTCGCGGTCACGTTCAGCGATCCGGGACCGAACGATGCCCCATGGTCGTACACGATCGCTTGGGGCGACGGGTCTCCCGCCACGACCGGCAGCACGACGACCCAGAGCTCACCCATTGGCGCGTCTCACGTCTACCCCACGCTCGGCACGGACAGCGTGCGCGTCACCGTCACCAACAGTGCGGGCAGGTCGGGAGCGGATTCGCTCGCCGTGGCGCTCACGACAGCCACCACGGCCGTGATGGTGGGAGCAGGCGACATCGCGGACTGCGCCAAGACCAGCGACTCCCTCACCGCGAACCTGCTGGACACCATTCCCGGCACGGTATTCACCGCCGGCGACAACGCCTATCCAGAGGGATCGACCACCGACCTCGCGAACTGCTACGGTCCCACGTGGGGCCGCCAGAAGGCCCGCACCAGGCCCGCGCCGGGCAATCACGACTACAGCCAGCCCGGCGCCGCCCCGTATTTCGCGTACTTCGGCGCCGCCGCAGGGGACCCGAGCAAGGGCTATTACAGCTACGACCTGGGCGATTGGCATGTCGTCGCCCTGAACTCCATGATTGCGCACTGGGCCGGCTCGCCGCAGGAACAGTGGCTGCGCGCCGACCTCGCGTCGAGCACCAAGCGCTGCACGTTCGCCTATTTCCACCATCCGCTCTACACGTCCGGCATGTTGGCCGATACGTCGGTCCGGGCGCTGTGGCAAGCGCTCTACGACTTTGGCGCCGAGATCGTCGTCAGCGGGCACGACCACGACTATGAGCGGTTCGCGCCCCAGACCCCGCGCGGCGTGGCCGACCCGCTCACCGGGATCCGCGAGTTCATCGCGGGCACCGGGGGCGCCGGCCTGTTCACGCTGGGTACGCCGCTCCCGAACTCCGAGGTGCGCAACGACGTCACCTTCGGCGTTCTCAAGCTGACGCTCTCCTCCGGAGGGTACGCCTGGCGCTTCATCCCTGTGGCGGGGAAGACGTTCACGGATGCCGGCAGCGGAACCTGCCACGATGCCCCCTCGGCCACGAATCACCCGCCCAGCGCCGCCGTCGGAGGACCGTACACGGGCATCGAGGGCGGCGCGGTCGCCTTCGACGCCACCGGGTCGTCCGACCCGGACGGCGAGACCGTGAGCTACGCCTGGACCTTCGGTGATGGCAGCACCGGCAGCGGCGTGAAGCCGACCCATGTCTACGCCGACAACGGCAGCTACTCCGTGACGCTCACGGTCACGGACGCTCGCGGCGCCGCGAGCCCCGCGGCGAGCACCACGGCCACCATCGCCAACGCCGCGCCGGTCGCGAGCGCAGGCGCCCAGGCGGCGACCGCCGCAGCGAGCTTCACGTTCAGCGCCACCTTCAGCGACGCCGGCGTGAACGACGGCCCCTGGGCGTTTACGATCGCGTGGGGGGACAGCTCGGCGCAGACGACCGGAAGCGCCACGAGCCAAGCGAGCGCGATCACGGCCACGCACACCTACGCCGCACCGGGGACGGACACCGTCCGGATCACCGTCGCGGACAAGGACGGAGCGACCGGCTCGGCCACCGCGGCCGTAAACGTCAGCGCGACGAATCGGCCGCCTGCCGCGGTGGCGGGAGGACCCTACGCCGGCTCCGAAGGCGCAGCGATCGCCTTCGACGGGAGCGCATCGTCCGACCCCGACGCAGACGCGTTGAGCTACGCGTGGAGCTTCGGCGACGGCGCGTCCGGTACGGGCGTCAAGCCGACCCACAGCTACGTCGACAACGGCGCCTACACGGCGACGCTCACGGTGACCGACGCGCGCGGTGCGGCGAGCGCGCCGGTCACCACGACTGTGACGATCGCCAACGCGACTCCGACGGTGAATGCGGGACCGAGCCAGACCGTCACCACCGGCGCGCCCTTCGCGCTGAATGCGACGTTCGCCGATCCCGGCAGGAACGACGCGCCCTGGTCGTATGCGATCGATTGGGGCGATGGCGGCGTGCAGACCACCGGAACCACGGCCAGCCAGGCGTCACCCATCGCGGCGACGCACGCGTACGGCGCCGCGGGGACGGCCGTGGTACAGGTGAGCGTGACGGACAAGGACGGGGCGGTGGGCTCCGCCACGACCACGGTCACGATCACGCAGCCGGTAGCCTCGGTGACGCTGGTGGGTGCGGGCAACGTCGCGCGCTGCGATCGCACCAACGACGAAGCGACGGCGAGCCTGCTCGACGGCATTGCGGGCACCGTCTTCGCCCTGGGCGACGCCGCCTATCCCAACGGGACGGCCGCCACCTATCAGAACTGTTACGATCCGAGCTGGGGCCGCCACAAGGCGCGCACCTACCCCGTGATCGGCAATCACGACTACGACTCGAGCGCCACGGCGGCCGGATACTTCGGCTACTTCGGGACGGCCGCAGGCGACCCCACCAAGGGATACTACAGCTACGACCTGGGCGCCTGGCACATCGTCGTGCTGAACGGCAACTCGAGCTTCGTCGCGACAGCCGCGGGCTCTCCGCAGGAGACCTGGCTCAAGGCCGACCTCGCGGCCACCACCAAGCAGTGCGTACTCGCGCTGTGGCACAACCCGCGCTTCTACTCGACCACGTCGACGTCGTCCTCGCCCACGTCGTCCGTGAAGCCGTTCTGGGACGACCTCTACGCCGCCCATGCAGAGCTGATCATCAACGGGCATATGCGTGACTACGAGCGGTTCGCGCCGCAGACGCCGGCGGGCGCGGCCGATCCCCTGAACGGCATCCGTGAGATCATCGTGGGCACCGGGGGAGAAGGACTGGACAGCCCCAACACGCTGATCATCCCGAACAGCGAGGCACGGATCAGCGGTGTGTACGGCGTCCTGAAGCTCACGCTGTACGACGGCTCGTATGCCTGGCAGTTCGTCCCGGTGGCAGGCCAGACCGCCACCGATTCGGGGAGCGCCTCGTGTCACTGACCGGCCGGGCGCGAAACCGCCGCATCGTAACGCCCACGTAGCTGTAAGGAGCCTGCCACAGCGCCGCCATCCGCGCCGGCTCATCGCAGCCAATGGTATGCGGGGTCATGAGTTACACGATGTGCCCGGGGCACGTCTCCTGCCTCGCCGAAGCGTGATGCCGAGCCGCCCGCTGGTCGACCCCTCCGCGCCCGACGTCGCTTCCGGCCGCCCGCGCTCCCTGGTCCTCGAGCTGGGCGAGGCGCTGGAACGGCGGGACGTGATGTACTGCTGCCAGTGGAAAGGCAGCTGGAAGAAGCGCCGCTGGATGTCGGGACAGGGCGACATCGATCTGCTGGTGGAGCGCTCTACGGAACCCCGTTTCACCGCGGTGCTCGAGGAGCTGGGCTTCCGGCGCGCCACGCCTCCCTGGGAAGCGCGGGTCGCGGGACTGGAGAGCTGCTTCGGGCTCGATCGGGCCACGGGACGTCTCATCCACGTGCACGTGCACTACCAGCTGCTCACCGGCGGCTTCTGGACCACCATCTACCGGCTTCCCTTCGAGCGAGCGCTGCTCCAATCCACCACCCATCACAATGTGTTTCGCACACCTGCACCGGACTTCGAGCTGCTCGTGTTCGCGATCCGCATGGTGCAACGCTACCGCTGGCGCGATGCCCTGGTCGGAGAGCCGGGCTGGCTCAAGGCCATCCAGGGGGAGCTCGACGCGCTGCTCAAAGAGGCGCAGCTACACCGCCTGGAGGACGTGATGGCGCAGCATCTCCCCACCGTCGATCTGGCCTTCGTGGACGAATGTCTCGCCTCGCTGCGACCGGGCTACTCTCGCTGGCGCCGTCTCGCGCTGCGGCGGGAGTTGCACGACCGGCTGCGGGCCCATTCCAAGCAGGCGCCCTTGAGCTTGAAGCTCTGGCGTACCGCCCGCTCGATCGTCACGCTGCGGGGCCGACTCGGGGGGGACTCGACGAAAAAGCGGCTGGCGCACGGCGGCACCGTGATCGCGCTGGTGGGAGGCGACGGCGCGGGTAAGTCGACGTGCGTGCAGGAGCTCGCCCGATGGCTCGGCGCCGAGCTCGACGTGATGACCGCGCATCTCGGCCGGCCGCCGCGCTCCTGGCTCACCCTCGCGGTGGGAGCGCTCCTGAAAGTGCGCCGGGTGATCGGAAAGAGGCCCGCCGACGACTCTCCCGAATTCCCGGGCTACATCTCCTGCCTGCGCGATCTCTGCACGGCCCGCGACCGCTACCGCCTGTATCTGCAGGCACGGCGGTTCGCCCTCGCCGGCGGGGTCGCGCTGTGCGAGCGGTACCCGGTCCCGCAGAACTGGGAGCTCGCCGGCCCGCGGCTGGGGGAGTTCGCGGCGCGGCTGGCCCGCACCCGCCTCGGGCGTCTGCTGCTCGAGGCCGAGCGTCGCTACTACCAGCACATCCTGGCCCCGGACATCCTGATCGTGCTGCAGATCGATCCCGAGGCGGCGGTGCGCCGCAAGACCACCGAGCCGGCGGACTACGTGCGCACCCGCAACCGGATCGTGCGGGGTGCCGACTGGTCCGGGAGCGGCGCTCGGTTCGTCGACGCCGGCCGGCCGCTCGCCGAGGTCGTCGAGGACCTGAAGGTCCTCATCTGGTCGGCGCTCTGATGATTGCGGAGCTGGTCGGCACCGCGGGCACGGGCAAGAGCACGCTGAGTCAGCGGCTCGCCCGGGGGCCGGGGGTGATGCGGGCGAGCGTATGGAAGCTGCCCCGTGGCTGGTGGCTGCTCAACGCGGTGCGGTCGTTGCCGACCCTGCTGGCGCTGTGCCTGCGGACGCGGGCGCTCCCGTGGGCCGACATGCGCTACATGATCCGGCTGCGCACGCTGCACCAGATGGTCACGCGCCGGCGGGCGCGCCAGGCGCCGTTGGTGGTCCTCGACGAGGGCCCCGTGTTCGCGCTGGCGTGGCTCCAATTGTTCGGGCGCGGGCGCGCCGCCGACCACACCATGACCCGGTGGCGGCGAGCCGTCATCAGGGACTGGGCGGAGACGGTGGACGTCGTGGTGCTGCTCGATGCGCCGGACCCCGTGCTCGCCGGCCGGATCCGCACGCGCGACCAGCCCCATCGCATCAAGGGCGGCAGCGACAGCGAAATCGGCCGCTTCGCCACGGCGTATCGGCAGGCGTTCGGCGAAGTGATCGCCGCGCTGACGGCGGCGAACGGCGTGCGGGTGGTACGGCTCGGGAGTGACGGCGAAGCGGTCGATCGCACGGTCGACCGGCTGCGGCAGCTGCTGCGCTGCGACGCGAATGGCGACTGAAGCCGTGGAGCTCCCGGCCCCCGCCGCGGCGCGCCCCCGGCCGGCGGCGAGCCTGACGCAGCGCGCCTCGCTCAACGTCGCCGCCTCGCTGCTCGACTACGCGGCCAGGATTGCGGTCAACTTCGTCGTCATCCCCATCCTCGTCGCCGGGCTGGGACGCTCGCTGTACGGCATCTGGGAGATGCTGGGGCGCCTGGTGGGCTATCTGACGGCGGGCGACGGGCGCCCCACGCAAGCCCTCCGCCTCGTCGTCGCGACGCTGCAGACGAGCGACGACGACGACGCCAAGCGACGCTACGTGGGCGCGGCCTTCGTCGTGTGGATGTTGTTCCTCCCGGTGATCCTGGCGGCCGGCACCCTGCTCGTGTGGCTGGTCCCCGCCATCACGCAGGCGCCGCCCGCGTTGCATGCCGCCGTGCGGCTCGCCGTCGCCCTGCTGGTGGTGGGCCTGCTGTTCGCGAACCTCGCCTCGCTCCCCGAATCGGTGCTGCGGGGGATGAACCTCGGCTACAAGCGCATGGGCCTGCAGGCCGGGCTCGAGATCGTGGGGGGCGCGCTCACCGCGGGCGCGATCGCGCTGGGGCTCGGCCTCGCGGGCGCCGCCGGCTCGCAGATCGTGTTCGCGGCGCTGCTCGGCGGCGCCTTCTGGATCGTGGTGAAGCGGTACGTGCCCTGGTTCGGCGTCGCCCGCCCTACCCGCGCCGACGTCCGCTCCCTGCTCGGCCTGAGCGCCTGGTACTCCGTCGGCGAAGCGATCGCCAAGTTGCTGCTCGCGAGCGACGCCATCATCCTGGGAATACTCGTCTCGCCGGCGGCGGTCGCGTCGTATGTGCTCACCGGCTATGCGGCGCGTCTCGCGGTGAACGTCCACGTGCTGGCCGCGGGCGGCGTCATCCCGGGGATCGGCGGCGTGATCGGCCGGCAGCAGTACGACAAGGCCGCCCGGCTGCGATACGAGCTGCTCGCCGTCACCTGGCTGTTCGCCACCGCCGTGGGCGGCGCCATCCTCCTCTGGAATCGCTCCTTCCTCGCCCTGTGGGTGGGCAGCGACAACTACGCCGGGGGCGTCGTCAACCTGCTGATCGTGCTCGTCATGGCGCAGACGACGCTCATCCGGAGCGACGCGTTCATCATCGACTCGGCGCTGCAACCGCGGGCGCGCGTCTATGTGGCGGGGGCGACGGTGGCGGTGACGATCGCGCTCGCGACGCTCTTGACGTGGCGGTTCGGGATGGTGGGCCTGTGCGTCGGCGTGTTGGTCGGCCGGCTCACGCAGAGCATCGCCTACCCCATGCTCACCCATAACTGCCTGGGGCGGCCGCCCAAACCGCCGCTCGGCACGTTCGTGCGGCCCCTGGTCGTGATGCTCCTGCTGCTCGCCGCCTGCGCGTACGCGGGTCAACGCGTCGTGGTCCGCCATTGGGCGCTCTGGGCGGTCGGGGCCACGGCGTCGTTCGCGCTGCTGCTCGGTGTCGCCCTCATCGCCGGCCTGCCGGCGGAATTTCGGCGCGCCGTACTGGTGCGGGTGCGCGAGGCACGCCACGGCCTGCGCATGGTCGGTCGATGACGGCCGCCATCGCGGCCGCACGGCCCGCTGCGCCCCGGCCCTGGCAGGCCACCGCGTCGTCGTTGGCGCACCGGATCGTGTGCGGGGCGTTCTACCTGTTCGTCTGCTCCATCCCCTTCGAGTTTTCCGATCGGGATGCGCGGGACTTCCCGATCGAGATCCCCACGGCCATAGGCGTCCTCTTCCTGGCCACGACGATCCTGCAGCCGCGGACCAGCTTCGGTCGTGCCTCGCGGCCCGCCCGGTGGTTCATGCTCTACCTGTACATGTTCGTCGTCGCGGCGGCGATCAGCGGTCGCGACCATCTCGCGACGCTCCTCAACGGGGCGGATTACTGGACCGAAGTCCTGAAGATGCTGTTTTCACTGGTGCAGCTGTTCCTCATCTTCTGGGTGGCGCGCAACCTGATGCGGTCGCCCGCCGTCACTCAGCGCGCGCTGCTCGCGCTCGGCCTCGCGTGCGTGGTGCGCGCCGCCATGCCGTTCCTGGGCATCATGACGACGGTGCACAAGGTCCAGACGGGCGGCGCCCGGCTTTCGGCATTGGGTCAGAACTCCAATCACGCGGCCATGATCCTGGGAGCCGGGCTGGTCGCGCTGGTGGGCCTCACCTTCGCGCGCCAGGGGCGGACGTGGCGGCGACTGCTCGTCGGCGCACCGCTCATCGGCCTGCTCGCGATTGCGGTGGCCGACACCGGATCGCGCGGCGGTATTCTCGCCCTCGCCTGCGGCATCATGGCCTTCATGTTCCAGGGCGGCACCCTGGGCAACCGCCTCCGCAACATGGCGCTCGCGCTGTTCGTCATCGCGGGGCTCGCGGTCGCGGCCTACCAATCCGAGGTGATGCGCAACCGGTTCGAGGACACGCTCGAGACCGGCACGCTCACGGGCCGCGAGCGGATTTATCCGGCCGTCGTCGGCATGATCGTCGACCGCCCGCTGTTCGGCTGGGGACCCGCGAACAACAAGTACGAGCTCGGCCTCCGCCTCGACGAGCGCGTCCGTCGCCGCCGCGGCACGCACAACTCGGTGCTCGAGGTGCTGAGCGCGACCGGCATCGCCGCCGCCATCCCCTTCCTGTTCGGCACCTGGCTGTGCCTGTGGAGCGCGTGGCGGGCCCGCGCCGGGCCCGACGGGACGCTGCCCCTGGCCCTCACGCTCATGGTGATGGTGTCGAACATGAGCGGGGACTGGTTCATCACGCCGCTCTACTGGTTCGCCCTCGCCTACGCGGTTGCGAGTGAGGGCCATGTGGTGGCTCGCGCCGCCGTGGCGTGGCTGGCCGAACGCCTGTCGCGGTCCCTGCCGGGGCGTATCGGGACGCCCGCGCAGCTGTAACGCAGCTGCCACAAAGGGCTCCGTATCCGCTGCGACAACACTGCCTAACAGGATATATGGCAATGGTTTATCGACGAGACCCGCCCGCACGGGTCCTGCTCGACAGGCCGTCGGCATGTTGATCACGTTTTCGGGTCTCGATGGCGCCGGGAAATCGACGCTGATCGAGTGGTTGCGCTCCGCCCTGGAAGAGCAGCGCCACCGCGTGGCGGTGCTGCACCTCGAGCACGACGTGGGCGTATACGCCGCCGTGCGCCGCTTGCGCGAAGGCGCCGCGCGCCTGGCGTGGCGCCGCTCGGGGAGCGCCACGCCCGCGGCGTCGCGCGGTCCGATCGCGACGCTGCTGCGCCGCATCCGCCACGCCGTCGTCTGGAGCAAAGTCGTGCGGCGTCTGATCTACCCGCTCGATGTGGTGGTGTTCTTGTGCTACCGCGCCTACATCGAGGGCATTCGGGGGCAGGTGCTGATCATGGACCGGTATTTCTACGACATCCTGGTGGACGTATCGAGCGAGCGCGCCCGCTGGTGGATCCGCTGGCTGAAGCGGATCACGCCGACGCCGATGTTGCCGCTGCTGCTCGACACCGGGCCGGAGGAGGCCTACGCCCGCAAGGGTGAGTACTCCGTGGCGTACCTGCGAGACCGGTGGACGGCGTACGGGGAGGTGTTTCCCTGGGTGCGGGGCGGCGTCAGGCTGCGCAACGACGATCCCGGCGCGGCGCGCGCCGCTTTGCGGCAGGTCGTCTTCTGGCGGATGGGCGACGCCCGGAGTGCGAGCCCGGCCGTGCTGGGGCAGCCCTGATGACCGCCGCTGCCGCGCTCAGGGTCCTGATGATCACCAGCGAGTGGCCGGTGCCCGACGGTCTCCCGCGCACCACGTTCTTCATCAAGCGTCAGGCGGAGTTCCTGCGGGCGGCCGGGGTGGACGTCGACGTCTTCCACTTCAAGGGCGCCGGCAGGCCCTGGAATTACGTCAAGGCCTGGCTCCAGGTTCGTCGCCGCGTGGCGCGCGGCCACTACGACCTGGTCCACGCGCAATTCGGGCAGAGCGGACTGCTGGCGTTTCCCAAGCGTCTGCCGCTCGTCGTGACGTTCCGTGGAGACGACCTCCAGGGGATCGAGGATGCGCGCGGGCGCCTCACGTTGGGTGGCCGGTTGCTCAAACTGGCCTGCCAGGCGATCGCCCGACGCACCGATACGTCCATCGTCGTGTCGGAGCACATGAGGCAGCTCGTGCATCCCTCCGTCCCGACGCGCGTGATCCCGTCCGGCCTCGACCTGAGCCTCTTCCGCCCCATCCCGCGGGACGAAGCGCGGCGCCACCTCGGCATGCCGGTCGACACGCGGTTGGTGCTGTTCGCCGGCGACCCCGCGCTGCCGCGCAAGCGATTCGGCCTGGCGCGCGCGGCGATGGACGTGCTGAGCCGTTCGTTCCCGGCCGAGTTGGTCGTCGCCTGGGGAGTACCGCATGGCGACGTGCCGTTCTACATGAACGCGTGCGACGCGCTGGTGTTCACGTCGATGCAGGAAGGGTCGCCCAACGTGGTGAAGGAGGCGCTCGCCTGCAATCTGCCGGTGGTCTCGGTCCCGGTAGGCGACGTGCCTGCGCGGCTGCGTGGCGTCGCGGGGTGTGAGTTGTGTGCCGACGATCGGCCCGCGACCATCGCCGCGGCGCTCGAGCGCGTGCTGCGGTCGAGGCAGCGCATCGCCGGCCATGAGGCCGTCCAGGATCTGGACGAGTGCAAGCTGACACAGGACGTGATCGCCATCTATCGGTCCGTCCTCGCACGGCGCGACCCCGGACTGGCGGTCGTCGAGGCACCCGATGCGGTCTCCTGACCTCGCGGGCAGCCGGGTCCTCGTGCTGGACGGGCACACCAATCAGGCGCTCGCGTGCGTGCGGTCCCTCGGACGGGCCGGGGCGACGGTCTTCGTGGCCAGTCCGGAACGTTGGCCATTGGCCGGATGGTCACGGTACTGTCGCTCCCGGTTCCGTCAGAGCGGAGAGACCCTGGCCGCGTTCGCCGAGTTGCGGCACTGGGCGCGCGAGCACGCCGTCACGGTCGTGTTGCCCCAGCGGGAACGCTCGTGCGTGCTGTGCGCTGCCCAGCGCGCCGAGTGGGAAGGGGCGGGCGTGGCGGTGGGTTGCGGCCCCGAGGAGATGTTGCTCTCCGCCTTCGACAAGGCGCGCACGCTGGAGCTGGCCGACTCCTGCGGCGTACGGATTCCTCCGACGCGTTTCCCGGGGTCGCTCGCCGAGTGTCACACGGCCGCCGCGGCGGTCGGGTACCCCTGCATCCTCAAGCCCCGGTTCTCGGACTTCTGGGACGGCGGCCGCTTTGTCGCGGACCACGGCCCGCAATACGTGCGCGATGCCGCGGCGCTCGAAGCGACGGCCCTCGCCACCCGGCAGGGCGATCTCTGGCCCGTGGTCCAGGGATTCGTCCCGGGGCGGGGCAAGGGCGTGTTCGCGCTGTACGACCACGGCGACCCCGTCGTGTGGTTCGCGCACGAGCGGCTGCGCGACTTCCGGCCGTCGGGCTCGGGCTCGAGCCTGCGGCGCTCGATTCCCGTCGATCCCCGGCTGCAGCAGCCGGCGAGCCGGCTCCTCTCCGCCATGGCGTGGCACGGACCGGCCATGGTCGAGTTCCGCGACGACGGCGCCGGCGAGCCGTGCCTCATGGAGGTGAACGGCCGCTTCTGGGGCTCGCTGGAGCTGGCCGTGGCGGCGGGCGTCGATTTTCCGGCCCTGTGGACGGGGCTGCTCCAGGGCCGGCGCGTGCCGCCTCCCCTGGGTTACCAGACCGGCGTGACGAGTCGCTGGCTGTGGGGCGACGTCAAACGGGTGCTCTACATCCTCGCCGGACCACCTCCGGGCTGCCTCGACCACTATCCCGGCATTCTCGAAGGATTGCGCGAGGTGCTGGGGCCCCAGCCTCCCGGCACCACGAGCGAGATGTGGAGCCCGGACGACCGCTGGCCCGCCCTCGGCGAGTGGGTCCAGGGTGTGAGCGAGCTGGGCCGCATGGTCCTGAAGCGCGTCGCCGCGGGCCTGTCCCGCGCCCCCCAGGCGCTGCCGGCGCACGGGCCCCGAGTCCCGCTCGAGGCGGTGCGCGGATGAGCGCGCCGGGCGGGCTCCTGCCGTCGGTCTCGGTGATCGTGCCGTGCCGCAATGAGGAGGGCTACATCGGGCGCTGCCTCAACTCGATCGTCGCCACGGACTACCCCAAGGAGCGGATCGAAGTGCTGGTGGTGGACGGCCGCAGCGACGATCGCACGCGGGCGATCCTCGACGGCTACCACGCCAGCCACCCGACCGTCCGCGTGCTCGACAACCCCGCGCGCATCCAGCCCAGCGCCCTCAACATCGGGATTCGCGCCGCCTCGGGCGACATCCTCGTGCGGATGGACGCCCATGCCGTGTACCCGCGGAATTACATCGGCGATCTCGTGGCCGCCCTGCAGCAAACGGGGGCCGACAATGTCGGCGGCGTGCTGGTCACGGAGCCCGTGACCGAGACGCCCATGGGGAAGGCGATCGCGATCGCGCTGTCGCACCCTTTCGGCGTGGGCAACGCGTACTTCCGCATCGGTGCGCAACAGTCGCGCTGGGTGGACCACGTGGCGTTCTTCTGCTGTCGCCGCGAGACGTTCGAGCGACTGGGCCTGTTCGACGAGAAGCAGCGCGACGAGGACAGCGAGTTCAACGCCCGCATCATCCGGCGCGGCGGGCGGGTGCTGCTCGTGCCGAACGTGGTGGCCCGCTACTACGCCCGGGGGACGCTGCGCCAGGTGGCCCGGATGTTCTACCAGTACGGCTATTCCAAGCCGCTGGTGGTGCGCAAGCTGGGCCGCGTGATGACGGGGCGACAACTCGTCCCACCCGTGTTCCTGCTCACGCTGTGCGCGACCGCGCTGCTGGGACGCTGGGTGGGCGCCGCGGGCGTGGCGTTCGCCACCACCGCCGGCGCGTACCTCCTGAGCGTGCTGGGATGCTCCATCCTCGCCGGCCGCAAGGCGGGCCTGACGACCATCCTGGCGCTCGCGGCCGTGTTTCCGGTGGTGCACGGCAGCTACGGATTCGGATTCCTGCGGTGCGTGCTCGACCTCGCCGTGCGGTCCCGGCGCCAGGCATCGGGCATCACCTTGCCCTTGTCGCGCTGATGGTGTCGGTGCCTGAGCGCATCGCGGCGTTCGCCTATCACGACGTCACGGACGATGCGAGGGACTCGGGGTTTCACGACGCCGGCGCCCTGCCCTTCAAGCTCAGCCGGGCGGCGTTCGCGCGGCACCTCGACGCGATAGCCGAGACGGCGGCCCGACCGCAGCTCGTCACGGCGATCGACTGTGCCACGCCGGGCCGGGCGCTGCTGCTCACGTTCGACGACGGCGGCATGAGTGCTTTGCACGCGGGGGACGAGCTGTGTCGTCGCGGCTGGCGGGGGCATTTCTTCATCGTGACGGCGCGCATCGGGACCCGGGCCTTCCTCGACGCCGCCGGCATCAGGTACCTGCGCGCGTGCGGGCACGTCGTCGGCAGCCACTCGCATTCGCACCCCCACATTTTCCGCGAGCAGACGGCCGATCAGATGGCGACGGAGTGGCGCACCAGCGGGGGGCGCCTCGCCGACCTCCTGGGCGAGCCCTGCACCACCGCGGCCGTCCCCGGCGGCGACATCTCGCCGCTGGTGCTCGAGTCGGCCGCCGCGGCCGGGTTCCATCATGTCTTTACCTGCGAGCCCACGCTCGCACCCCAGCGGGTCGGCGGGTGCTGGGTGCTGGGCCGCTTTTCCGTGAAAGTCACCACCTCTGCGTCCCGGATCCGGGAGCTCGCGGGCCTGCGCGGCTGGGAGCGCGCGCTACTGGTGCGGCGGCTGAAGAACTTCGCGCGGATGGCGCTGCCCGGACCATACCGGCACTACGTGCGGTGGCGCACGACGTGACGCGGGCTCAGTTACTGACCGTCACCGTCACGCCGGCGGACGTCGTCGTATGGCCGGCCGTGTCTCGAGCGATTGCCGTGAGCGTGTAGGTCCCGTTCGCCACGCCGTGCGAGTCCCACGTCAGCGCGTAGTGCGTGGGGCCGAACGCGTCGTCACCACTCACGCCGTCCTGCGTCACCTCCGCCCCGATGTTCTGGCCGTTCAGCTGGAGCTGCACGCCCGCCACCGCGCGATCGTCCACTGCGGTCGCGATGATCGTGACGGTACCCGTCAGCGTCGTGCTGCCCGAGATGCCCGGCGAGAAGAGCGACACGATCGGCGGCGCCACGTCGGGCAACGGGTCCGGATGGGCGGCCTGCCACTGCGCCACGGCGTTGTTCCAATACTGCAGGCCCGCGGCGCCCGTCATGATCGTAAAGCACTGCTGCCCGTTGAAGGTGGTGGGGAGCGTCTCCGGGAACGACCCGGAGCCGAGCCAGACCATGACGTTGTTCCTGCAGTCGGCGAGCTTCCCGGGGGGCGGCGCCATGTACATGCGAGCGCCATTCCCCTCTTCGGACGGCCCGTCGGCACGGAACACGTTGTTGTACAGGGCGAGGCTCGGCGCGAGGTCGCTCCACTTCCAGAACGCGTTGTGGTTGGGCACGGGGCCGGAGTACACCGAGTCCAGCGCCTGCAGCCGCACCAAGGAGTTGGTGATCGTGATGAGATTGTCGACCCCCTGAGTGGCACCAGGGTCTTCCTGCGAACTGACGGCGTCATAGCAGCCGTCGAGGAACGTGGAGTCGATCGTCCCGCCGTTGAAGAAATCGTCCTCGACGCAATCGTCGCGGATGTACTTGAAGTGCGCGTTGCGGATGGTGAACCCGGTGTCCAGGCCGGGATCGTCGAAGCTGACGCCCTTGCCGTACGCGAAGACCGTGAGATTCTCGATCCGGACCCCGACCGCGCTGCTCTGGCTGCCGGGGATCATCCCGTACTTGTCGTGCATCGTGGTCCACGACGTCGCGGGGGGAAACTGGCCCAGGATCTCGCCGCCCGACCAGCAGAGGCCCGACCCTCCTCCCACCCGGACCACGACGTTCACCGACGTGTCGAGCAGAAACTGCGCCGTGGTCGCGTCGATCTTCGACGAGGAGGCCAGGCTGGTTGTTTCGTAGGTCGACGTCTGCGCGCCGCTCAGGGCGACGCTCGGGCCCGCCTCGTTCAGGCACGCGCCTGCGGGAGGCGGTGCCAGCGTCCAGACGATCGCCGTTACGGAATCGGACTTGCTGTCACGGGCGACGACGTGGAACCGGCCCGCCCGCGCACCCGCCGTGTAGCGCCCGTAGTGAACGCCCTGACTCGTGGTCGAATCGCTGATGGTGCCGCCCGTGGCGCTCCAGGTGACGGCGATGGGAATGGTATCGCCGGCGGCACCGAGATCGAAGGCCACGAATTGCGTAGACTGATTCTCAGGGAGCGCGACGGTCTGCGGGACGACCACCAGCCGCCCGCCGCCGCCCGAGCCCGTGATCTGCGAGGTGTGGTCGCAGCTCAGGACCAGGGCGGCGGTCAGTGTCGCCGTCAGTTGCGCCGGGGCTCGGCTCCTCCACATCCACCGCACACACTGAAGACCCCCGTCAGTTGCTGACGGTAACCGTCACCCCCGCCGAGGTCGTGGTGTGGCCCGCCGCGTCGCGCGCGACCGCGGTGAGCGTGTAGGTCCCGTTCGCCACGCCGTGCGAGTCCCACGTCAACGCATAGTGCGTGGGGCCGAACTCGTCGTCACCGCTCACCCCGTCCTGCGTCACCTCTGCCCCGATGTTCTGGCCGTTCAGCTGGAGCTGAACGCCCGCCACCGCCCGATCGTCCACGGCGGTCGCGATGATCGTGACCGTGCCCGTCAGCGTCGTGCTGCCGGAGATGCCCGGCGAGAACAGCGACACGATCGGCGGTGCCACATCGGGCAGCGGATCCGGATGGGCCGCCTGCCATTGCGCCACGGCGTTGTTCCAGTACTGCAGGCCGGCGGCGCCCGTCATCAGCGTGAAGCACGGCTGGCCGTTGAACGTGGTGGGGAGCGTCTCGGGGTAGTTCCCCGAGCCCAGCCACACCATGACGTTATTCCTGCAGTCGGCGAGCTTCCCGGGCGGCGGCGCCATCCACATCTGCGCGCCGTTCCCCTCCCGGGAGGGCCCGTCGGTCCGGAACACGTTGTTGTACAGCGCCAGGCTGGGGCCGATCGTGCTCCACTTCCAGAACGCGTTGTGATTCGGGACCGCGCCCCCGTACACCGCGTCCATCGACTGCAACCGCAACAGCGAGTTGCTGATGGTGACGATGTTGTTGTT
>QHUU01000049.1 GCA_003222155.1 Gemmatimonadota bacterium
CCACCTCACGTTTCGCCCGCGCGGGGATCGAGAGACCCGCCTCGTCAACCGCGATCCGCGCTTCGCGCCCAGCTCCTTCGCCGTGAGCGAGAGTATCCCACCGGCTCCGCCGGGGGATTGGACCAATTATGCCAGGGCGGCGGTTGGGGCCTTGGCGCAACGATTCCCGGATCTGCGGGGCGTCGACGCCCTGGTGGAGAGCGATCTCCCGATCGCCGCGGGGCTCAGCTCCTCGTCCGCCCTCGTCGTGGCCATGGCCCTCGCGATGCTGCACGCGAACGCGGTGACGGTGGCGCCGCTCGAGCTGATGGCGCTCCTGGCGCGGGGCGAGCGCTATGTCGGCACCGCGGGCGGCGGGATGGACCAGGCGATCGTCCTCGGCGCCCGGGCCGGGTGCGCGTCACGGATCGACTTCCACCCGCTGCGGCTCACGCCCACGGCCGTACCCGCCGAGTGGCAATTCATCGTGGCGTGGAGCCTGGTGCACGCCGAGAAGTCCGGGGCCGCGCAACAGGCGTACAATGAGCGCACGCGTCAGAGCGACGAGGCGCGGCGCCTCGTGGCCGCGCGGCTCGGCCAGCGCGAAGACATCAGCTACCCCGACCTCCTCGCGGCAGCCCCGGTCGCGGCGCTGCTCGAGACGGCGGCATCGACGCTCTCCGGCGTGCTGGCGCGACGGTTCCGCCACGTGGTCACCGAGGCAGCGCGCGTGCGGCAGGCGGAGACGGCGATGGCGGCCGGCGACCTCGCGGCGTTCGGCCGGCTGCTCGACGCCTCACACCAAAGCTTGCGGGACGACTACGAGGTGAGCCACGCCGAGCTGGACCGGCTGGTGGAGCTGGCGCGGGAGGCGGGGGCGGTGGGGGCGCGCCTCACGGGCGCGGGGTTCGGCGGCTCGATTGTGGCGCTGTGTCGCGCCGGACGCGCGCCGGAGGTCGTCGGCGCTTTGCGGGAGCGCTTCTACGCCCCACGCGGCGCGGCGGCCGGCGTCGGACGGCACGTGTTCATGGCCGAGCCGTCGGCGGCTGCGGAAGTGCTGACCCCGGGGTGAGCCCCGGGCTTGCGCCCGGGGTCAGTGACCATGGCCGGACGGATTCGGTCGCGCAGGAACTTGAGGCCGCGAGCGAGTTGTGTCTCCACCGTTTTCTCGCAGATGCCAAGCCGGTCGGCGATCTGGGCGTAGCTCAGCTCATCGATCAGCCGCAGTTTGCAGACCGCGGATCGTTTGGGTGGAAGCTCGGCGAGCGCTCGTTGGACCGTGGCGACAAGGTCCGCCGCTTCCAACTCAGACTGGATTTCCGCCGCTCTCGCAACCTGACCGACTCGCCAGCGACGCGCCACTGCGGCACGCTCCAGTCGGTCGCGTGCGGCGTTGCGGACGGCGAGGTAGAGGTAGTTCCGCACGGCGCCGGCCGGGACCCAGTCCGCCCGGCCGCGCCAGATCCGGAAAAACACGTCCTGCACGACCTCTTCCGCGTCCTCCTTGACGTGCCCGTAGCGGAAGGCAAAGACGTAGAGCCGCTGCCAGTATGCGCGATACAGCGTCTCGAACGCGTCCATGTCCCCGGCGCGGATGCGATCCGCCCACGCGCGTTCGTGGGCGTCCGTACTGACGTCGTCGGAGGAGGTCTCTGGCTTGTTGGCGAAGCTGGCGTTGAGCGGCATCGACGGCTACCGGGTGCGTCCAGACATCGCAAGATCCCGGCCGCCGCCGTTGCGGGGGTGCAGCGGTCGCCGGTGTAGCGCGTGCGCAACACCGGCCCCAGGTCATTCAAACAAACTCGCGATACGCACCAAAGTCGGCTAACTGGTCTTCTCCCAATTCAGCAGGGACTGGCACACCAGGCTCATTCAATCGCTCGCATATCTGCTTCCACAGTGCCGTGCGGGCATAACGTTGATGCACTTTCTGGAACGAAACGGACAGCAGGAGTCGTTTGGCCTCCTGATATTCGGCTCTGTCGATCAGGAGCTGGACGCGTCGTTCTAGTATCCGCTCATCCTGAAGCGCGTCAACCTGATCCAACCATCTCTCACGCTCGGCGAGCGTGTGTGCTCCCAGATTGCGGAGCACCTCATCGCGCTCGACCACGATCTGCGGATGCAATTGCATCAATGTCTCTCGAATCGAGCCGAAGGCCCTGGCGGCACCCTCGATATCCCCTTCCAGTTTCAGCAGCCTGGCCAACAGAGCCCTTGCAACCCCCAGCCCGGTGGTACCGAGCACGTGAATGGCCGCTTGCCGTTTTCCGATGCCGGCGAGCCAGGTGCCATAGTGGAATCTCCATCGTTCGGCCGTTTCGTCCGTCGTGTTCTCGATAGCCCATTCAAAGGCGGCATTCATGTCTTCCATGCCGGAAGGCGCCCAAAGACACTGTCGAGGCTCAGGGGGGTCCGGTAAGCGTCCTGTGGTTTGATGAGCGCGCCGCAGGTCGCTCCATACCTTGACCTCTGGCTCTCTGGCCCAATCGAACAGCGGCACGTCTGTGACCGGTCTGAGCTCTACACTCGGCAGCTTCAGCGAGTAGATGCTCAACGCCTTGTCTGTCGGGATCCAAAACTCCACGTGCCATCGGGTTTCTCGAGGGGCCAGCTCCAACTTCACCGACTGGTCGCGGAGGGGTCCGCCCTGTATCTCGACGTACGGATCGCCTCGTGCCCTGCCCAGCGTCGCCCAGGCGCGGTCTTTGCCGACGCCGTAGCTCCACAATTTTATTCCCGGCGCGATCGCTTCATCGGCGATGTGATACAACCCCGCACCGCGCGACGACGTGAAGGCGCCAAAGGCATTCGCATCCTTTGTCTTCCAGAAGAAGCCCGTCATCTCCTGAATGTCCGATTCGCGTTTAGGCCCCGATCGTTGCCAATCGATGATCTCGAGCTTCGACGAATGCGACAGCACCTCGCCCGCAGGAAAATGATATTCGGTGTCCGGAGCGCAGGGCACGGCCGCATTCGACCAGGACATCCAGGGACGCGCCGACAATCCCGGATTATGAAACACGGTGCGCTGCGTCAAGAAGTCGTTGTCGGCGCCCAGCGAGTATTCCACCGACCACTGCATGCCAAAACGCAACTCCCGCTCTCCACAGGTCACATACGCGCGCTCTTCGGTTCGCGCAATGCCGTAGAGCACCGGTTCGTTCTGCGTGGGAGAATGCGAGATGGGAAAACTCACTTCGATCCCGCCGGCCACAAAGCCAAAGCGCGGCAAGATGCGCGTAGGCTTGATGACGTCCGGAACGGACAGCGCTTCCTTACCTGATCCCTTATGAACCATTGATGTGACTCTGCCGCCGAGGTCGGGACAAATCACGACCCTGATCTTGTCATTCTCCAATGCGACAAACCGGTACTGCTTGAGTACCGGTCGGTGGGAGGTCTCCGAGTAGCTGACATACGGGTAGACGCCGTCCGGATCGAACGCGGTCGGAACCGGACCGGCGGGGATCAGCTCATGCGTCAGGAGAGGATCCTGAAACTCCGTGCACAGCAACCCCATCATCGCGCCAGGCCATCGCTCAAAGCCTCCAGCAGTTGTGCTCCGCGATGCACGGCGTCCGTGATTTTCCGTTGATCGTAATCACGTTTGCTGTAATCGGGATCTCCGATGAACGTGCCCAATTGACTCTCCAATTCCTGCAGCAGGCTCTTGATGCTCTTGTCGGAGGACCTGGACGCCAGCGCGCGTATGGCCCGTATCTTTTCATAATCGACTATTCCTTCGCGCAATTTCTCGAACCGGACGCTGCTATTCGCGCCGGGGTAAACAAGAAAGCAGTCTCCTGCAGGCCACAACGTATGCCGCGCGTCACGCACCGGGTCAGCTGGCCAGGCATCGTATGCCCAGCGTAAGAAGCCATCGTAACCGTGCGCCGCGGCGTACCAACCGATATACCTGCTTTCGATGGGTGGAGAAAACACAAACGTGTTGGGTCTCGGTGGAGCGCAGCTCAGATAGTAGGTAGTCGTCGCGCCTCGGGCGGAACGTTCTCGTATTGCTGGCTGGGTTGGTTCACTGGTGATGTGGGGAGAATAGTCATCCAACAGCTGATCCAACTCCGGATGCCAGTCTCCCGCATAGGTGATTTTCCATTTGCTGGAATGCTCCCTGATCACTTTGGCGGCCGCCATCGTATACTGCAGCGGATTCTCGTTGATGCCGAGATAGGTCTTGTCGAACCATCCCTTTTGCTCCAGATGGCGCTTTAGATCGTCCAGAAAGACGGTCCACACAGCCTTGAATTGATCCGATTCCGGTGACCATTCCTCGTACACATAGTTTCCCGATTTCGCGTCGAGGTAGCGGAAGCGATGCCCCCAGGGAACCGGAGTATAGATGGTGATGGCTTTGGTGACTCCGGCCTCCATGGCCAATTGCACGTATTGATCGAAGATGTTGTAGTCGAATTTCCAGGTACCATCGGCACGCTTGGTCCATTCGATCATCGTCCCTTCGATCATGTACGAATTATCCGACCAGGGCGAATGCACCGCGTACGTGGTGATGTATTTGCCGCCGGCATCGGCGTACAACTGCAGGTGCTTCTTCAGGAGAGCCTTATGCTCGGCGGACCAGGGCTCAAGGTGATAGTACCATGCCACGACCCAGGGGTTTTGCCATAGGTCGAGCCGGAATTTCCAATCCGCCGGTTTCGGTAGTACGTGGTTTTGAACGCGTATTTTCACTTGCAATGAGACACGACTGTTTGCATCGCTGACGTCGATAGTCCCCTGATACATGCCGGCTTCAGTGCCGGGAGGGATTTCCAGCGAGAGCCAAACGGGTCTGACCGTTCTACCCGGCAGATCGAATCGCTCGAAGGGTTCGAGTCTGTCGGGCATGAGATAGGCCGTGTCCGAGGCCGTTACGTCGCAGCTGGCGTTCCTGGCGCCGTAGGGGTAATTCGACAAGACATAGCGAACCAGATTCACCTGAAAATTGCGCTTGCTGAGGGCCCTGCCTCGCGCATCGACGAGATCACTCGGGGCAATCCGTATCTGGTGCAGTGTGTCCGGTGACCAAATCAGCAGCTGAGTATTGAGCCGCTCACCTTTCCATCCGGTGTCCTCCCACAGGTGGGACTCGTTCGGTAGGTCCGGGGCGTCACTTCTCATGTACGACTCATCCGTCGAGCCAAACGCAACGTTCAACCCGCTTTTCTGTGTCGACCACCGGAGCGGATCAGCGGGAGCATCGAAGGCATACTCCGGCTGAAAATGCTGCTGCGGTACCGGGGCTTTGGCGGGATCGATTTGAGCGCGTTGCAGCTGCCCGGACGCGGCGCCGGCAGAAAGACCATAGAGGAAGGAGATCGAAAGGATCTTTCTCATGCGCGGGAGACCAGGGTCACCATCCTGGATTTTGGGTGAGCGTTCCGTGCGACAGTTGAATCTGCTGTAAGGGAATGGGATCGAGATAATGCTTCGGGACGAGGAAGTGGCGTGAGGCTGCCGGCTCCGCGACAATGAAGCCGCCCCCGTCGACCTGGACATCCCTACCCACGTGCACGCTGGTATCCCGTTGCTGGTATTCCGTGCCGACAAACTTCACACCCATCATGGCCTGTGGCATCTCCGTTTCCGCCGTTTTCCAGCGCCGGAGGTCTTCACGCCGGAATCCCTCGAACGCCAACTCCACAGTCCGCTCTCTCCTGATCTCGGCCAGCATATTCAGCCCGTTGCCGGTCGCGAAGGCGTTGGTGAGCGCGGGCATGCCGACGCGGCCGCGCAGCAGATTGATCGTCCGGGTCAGATCGGCATCGGAGATTACACCGTCGCGCTCAAACAGGGCCTCGGCGAGGATCAACAACACCTCTCCGTAGCGAAACTCCTTGAAGTCATACTCACCCTGGAACTGGGTCGCCTCGACGCTTTCGTCCAGGAATTTGCGGAGCATGTAGCCAGTGCGGGTTGCGCTACTGCCCCTGAAACCCGGAAACACGGGCTGGAACCCACTCTCCTGGAACACGGCGCTGCCGGGGACAACGAACGTCATCGCCATTCTGGGATCCCGGTTCTGGAATTCAGTCGTCAGCGAATCGTATCCCTTGAACAGCGGCGAGCTCGTAATGGGTAAACCGTCCGTCGCCAAGTACATGTCCGCCAGCTTCTTGGTGGGAATCATGTAATTGAACCACAGTTCTCTGGTCCAATTGTGGGTGGCGCGGCCGGCATAGAATCTCCT
Organism: Gemmatimonadota bacterium; assembly: GCA_003222155.1. GTDB lineage: Bacteria > Gemmatimonadota > Gemmatimonadetes > Gemmatimonadales > GWC2-71-9 > AG41. The sequence goes on from QHUU01000049.1 coordinate 6,188, forward strand.
GGCCAGGATCACCTCTTTGCTGTCGTCCCCCTGCAGAATGAACAGGTACTTGTAGCTCTGCGGACCCTGGCCGCTGTAGAGCTGGTATTCCCCCGATGCGATGAGCTGTTCGGCGGCAGCGATCGCGGCAGCGAGGTAAGGCGCTGGATCACCCCCGCCATGATACTTGAGCCACGTTCCCTGGTACAACGCGGCTCGGGCTTTCAAGGCGAGCGCTGCGCCCTGGGTGACCCGGCCGAGCTCCGAACCGCTCAGCTCACTTTGCTTGACGAGTTTCGTGACCGCGGTATCGAGATCGGAGATGACGAAATCGATGATCTCTTGTTGCGTCGAGCGGGGCGTGTACACCTCTGCCGAGGTCACGTCCAGCACCTTGGTGATCAGCGGAACGCCGCCGTAGGTCTTCACCAGATTCCAGTAGTGATACGCCCGGAAAAACCGCGCCTCGCCGACCCAGCGATCGATCTGCGGCCCCAAACCGGATTCGGCCGCCTTCTGCAGCAGATAGTTCGTGGCCCGTATTCCAGTGTACGCATCATTCCACACAGGGGAATTGGCGGGCGCCAGGTACGACCCGTTGCTCACCGCTGCCAGGTCGACCGTCGCTCCGGATCCGAAGGCGATGTCGGAGTTGACCTCGGTGTAATTGGGTCCCTTGAGGCTGAAATAAAAATCGTTGGCGGCCAGCTGGAACTGGTCCGGGGTCTTCCAGAACGAGGGATCGGAGATCTGATCTTTCGGGCCGAGATCGAGCGGGCTGCACCCAAACGTCAGCACCAGGCAGATGGCGATACCCGCGAATTTCGCTCTTGTGTTCATGGTCGTCAGTCCTAGAACGTGATGTCGGCGCCGACCGAGTACATTCTCTGGAACGGATAGTTGAACCCATCTGGGGACGCTTCCGGGTCCCAGCCGCCCAGCACCTTGTCCGTCTCCCACAGGTCGAATCCACTGAAGTAGATTCGTGCGCGGGACACTCCCGCCCGCCGCGTGAGTGCATCCGGGAGTGAATACCCGATCTGCAGGTTTTTCAGCCGCAGGTAGGCGGCACTGAACGCCGTCAATGTCGACGCTTGATAATTCCAGACCCTGATGCTGCCGTGACTGAGGCGCGGATATGGCGCGTTGGGGCGATCTTCATTCCAGGTGTTGTTGTAATAGAACAACGGGGGTTGCCGCCACCAGTCGCTCCAGGGCATGCGGTAGTCGCCTTCCCTGATCAACGTCCGCTTCCCGACGCCCTGCATGAAGGCGCCCAGGTCGAAGTTCTTCCAGTTCACACCCACATTCAGACCATACGTATACCGCGGTGTGGCACTCCCCAGATTGACCACATCGCCATCCTGACCGGGCAGATCGCCGTACAGGCTGATCTTGCCGTCGCCATTGAGATCTTTGTATTTCGCATCTCCGATGCCGATGTCCGACGGCACGCCCTGCAGCAGCTTATAGGCAGCGAGCTCCGCCTGAGTGCGGATCAACCCATCGAACACGTAGCCGAAATACGTGTTGACGGGATAGCCCTGACGAACGTAGGTGAGGCCCAGCCCGTACGTGTCCTGTCCGCCATAATTGACGACCTTGTTCTTGGCATCGCTGAGCGTCACGCGGGCCCGATATTGCAGTCCACCGGCCTGGCCCTTCCATCCCAGTGCGGTCTCGAACCCCCAGGTCTTCAGCTCACCCGCGTTGGAGTATGGCGGCACCGCACCCAACAGCCCGGGATAGGCGATCGGGACCAGCATGTTCTTGTTTCGCTTGATGAAGTAATCAAACGTGACGTCGAGCTTGGACGAGAACATGGTCGCATCCACGCCAACATTGCTGGTGGCGATCGTCTCCCAGGTCCTGTTCTTGGAGACCATTCCTGACAAAAACGCCGGCTGATCCTGACCGCCTTGTCCGAACGGATACCCCCGATCGTACGGCCACGGTCTGCCGATGGTGATCAACTGCAAGTAGTCGTAGAGGTTGATGCCCTCCTGATTGCCGGTCTCGCCATAGGACGCCCGGAGTTTCAGGTTGTCGAACGTGGCCAGACGCCGGCCAAACGGCTCTTCCGAGACACGCCACGCCACGGCGACGCCCGGGAAGAATCCCCAGCGGTGACCGGGCGCGAAGCGCGAGCTGCCATCCCATCGCAGGTTCGCATCTAGCATGTACTTGTTCTTGAACATGTAGCTCAGGCGGGAGAATCCCGACCGAATCGTCCAGTGCTCACCGCCGCCGTTGTTGGACATGTTAGCAGACGATCCGAGTCCTAGTCCCCACACGTCCTGGCTTAGAAAGTCGCTTCTGCCCGCGTTGAACTGGTCGATGTCGCTGTCTTCGTGCGAAGCGCCCGCCATGATCTCGACCTGATGCTTGTCGGCAAACAGCCTGCTGTACTGGACGTAACCGATGTAGTTCCGGTGCGTCCCTTCCGAATCCGACCTGGTGACCCAATTCTGATCGGGATTCGCGATCGAATAGTAGGCCACGCCGCTGTTGTCCCACCGGTAGAGGGGAAAACTCTTGCCGATGTCCGTGTTATTCTGCGTTCGGTAATCGATGCCGGCCTGGAGATTGAGCTTCAGTCCCTCCACTACATCGACGATCGCCTTGAAATTCGTGCTGACACTGCGGGTCTTGAAGCGCGCCGTAGCCGCTTCCTCGGCTTGGGCAAGCGCGTTCCCCCAGCCACCTTGCGCAAAGAAATGTTGACCACCTTGCGTGTAGATCGGATGATTGGGCATTCCAAAGATCGTTTCCACCATCACGCGTCGAGCGCCGATCCCTCCGATATCCGACATGTCCTGGTTGTCCAGGGACACCTTGGATTCCAAGCGGATCCGCTTGGAAACGTCATAGTCGAAATTCAGCCTGAGATTGTAGCGCTTGTTGCCGTCGTCACCGTAGCGAATGACCCCTTGCTGGTCCGCATAGGTCCCTGAGACGTAGTAGGCCGAATTCGCGCCCCCCCCGGACACTGTGAGTGTGTGCTTGTGCTCGAAGCCGTTTTCAAAGACGGCGCGTCTCCAGTCGGTCGACGTGAAGAAGAGCATCCACCCCGAGCTGGCGTACAGGGGATGCGGGATGGGATTGGGGTCGCCCGCTTTCACCCGTGCCAGCAGGTCGGGCGTATACATCGGCGCCGCGCCGGCGTGGATGTTCGCCTCGTTATCCATGATCGCCATCTGGTAGTTATTGGGCGTATCCATCATCCCTGCCAAATGGGTGGTCGCGACATTCGAGCTGTACGTCACTGTGGGCGCCCCGCGCTTTCCTTGCTTCGTGGTCACGAGAAAGACGCCGTTCGCAGCGCGGGCGCCGTAAATCGACGCCGCGGCATCCTTCAAGACGTCGATCGACTGGATGTCGGCGGGATTCAAGAGATCGAGGTTGCCCGGGATACCATCGATCAGCACCAACGGCGAATTGCCACCGTTGGCAGCGAACAACCGGGTCGAGTCTCTAGGAACTGATGAAGCGCCCCGGAGGTTGAGACTGAATCCTTCGACTCCTGGTTGCCCCGAACCGCGCTGCACGAGCAGGCCGGGAATCTCTCCCTGCAGGGCCGCGATCGCATTTGTGGGCGGGCGACCGTCCAGGACTTCGGAACCAACAGAAGCAACCGCTCCGGTAAGATTCTCCCGTTTCTTTTCACCATAGCCCACCGCCACGACGGCCTCCAGCTCGATGGCCTGCGCCTTGAGCTGCAGGTCGACCACAGTCTCCTTACCCTCCTCGACCACCACGCTGGTGTCGGCGGGAGCAAAGCCCAGCATCCGGGCCCGCAACCGCTGCGTCCCCACCGGCACCGCGCTCACGCTGTACCGTCCGGCGACATCAGTCTCCGCCGACAGCCGAGTACCGACCACGCTGACCGAGGCGCGCACCAGGGGAGTGTTGGTTCCCGCGGCCGTCACCGTCCCCGTGATCGTGCCCAGCTGCAAAGCCAGCCCCGCCGGGCGCTTCACCAGCGTGGCCCTTCCCTCCGGCGTGAACACGATGTCGACGCCAGCGTCGAGTAGCACGTCGGTCAGCGCGGCGGCCACCGTGATGCGGTCCGCGCGCAGGTTCACGACTCCCCCCCCGGCCGGCAACACGTCATCGGCATAGACCAGGCTGAGTCCCGCTTGCCGGGAGATCTCCGCCAGCGCCTCCTTGAGCGTGGCGCCGTCGAACGCGAGCGACAGCGGCCGGCGTAAGAACGCCGATCGTTTGAGATCGACCGGGACCGGCTGGGAGCGCTCCGCCATGGCCAGGAGGAATCGCGGGGCCCGGCTTGCGGTCGGATCGCCGGCGTACTGGGCGGTGGCGCGGTGCGGGACCACCGCCATTGCCAACGCGAGCACGAGAGGAGACGACGCAACGCGGTACATGAGCATCATGGTCACCTACCGTTCCGGAGCAAGATGACGGAGCCGTCAGCGCGCTCGACACGCAGGCCGACGGTCAATGCAATCCGCTGAAGCACCAGATCGATCGATTCGTTCTGGAAAGTCGCCGTCAGACGGCGCGCGGCGAGGGCACTATCGGCCACGCGGATCTCGACGTTGTACCACCGCTCCAACGTGCGCACCGCCTCGCCGAGCGGTGTGCCGTCGAAGGCGAGTACCCCCCTGGTCCACGCGAGCTGCCGCCCGACGTCGACGCCACGTCGCAACGTGACGCCACCGCCCGGCTCGAGCCGCCCCAGGTCCCGCGCCTCGAGCACCAGCGCGGGCGCGCGGGACGCGGCGGCCGTATCGGCCCGCGAGAGCGCCACGCGCCCTTCGGCCACGACCACTTCGGTGGCGACCTGATCAGCATACGCCCGGACCACAAATGCGGTCCCCAGATCTTCTGTGACGCTCTGGGCGGTGTGGACGCGGAGCGGATGCCGGGAGTCGGGGGCGACCTGGAAATACGCTTCGCCGTCGAGATACAGGTCGCGGTGCGTGGCGTAGTCGGCCATGTACCGCACGCGGCTCTTAGGCGCGAGGGTGACCTGCGTGCCGTCCGGCAGGCGCACGACCAGGCGCTGCGCCGCGGTGGTGGCGTATTCACTCCACTGCGGCGTCCGCCGCAGCACGCCCAACCCCCCGATCAGCGCGACGATCACCGCCGCGGCGGCGAGCGCCGCCACTAGCAGCCGCCGCGACACGCGCGGCTGCGCGGCGATCTCGAGCGCTTTGACCACCTTCGCCCAAGCCGCATCGGTGCTGCTGTGTGGTGCTTTGTCGGCTATGGCGCGCTTGATGACCCGCAGATCGTCCAGGAGCAGGGCGCGCTCGGCGTCCGTCGCGAGCCACCGCTGTACGGCCTCCGCTTCGCTGGCCGACGCCTCGCCGGCCAGGTAGCGGTCCAACAGGAGATAGAGACGCTCGTCTTCGGGGTGCACACTGTCATAACGGGGCAGGCGCGTCCCAACCCCCAAATCATCCGAACCCGACCCGAGGCAGGGTGCGGAACAACCCCCAAGCCGCCGCGCCCGCGGCCACCAGGCACACGATCCCCGGCAGCGATTTCCCGTACAACAGGTATCCCGTCCCGAACAGCGCCGCGTAGATCACGGCGCAGCCCAGGAACCAGCACAGGAAGGCGGCGGTCACGCTTTCACCCGGAGTCGCCGGCCGGGTCGTCACCGCGCCGTTCCAGCCCGGGCCCATGGGACGAATCCGGTCATAAAAGACTTGGAGCGTGGCCCGGTCGGTGGGCGGCGTCGCGAACGTCACGGCCAGCCACCCGACGGTGGTGATCGCGACACCGATTACGAGCTGGACCGTCGAGGCGAGCGGCGCGAGCCCGAGCGCCGTGTGCACGAACTGGAAGTAGACGGCGACCACGAAGGAGATCGCCATGCCGGCGATCTCGCTCCACGCGTTGACCCGCCACCAGAACCAGCGCAGCAGGAAGATCAGCCCGGTCCCGGCGCCGATCTGGAGCAGGATCTGGAAGGCCTGGTAGGAGTTTTGGAGCCAGAGCGACAGGGCCGACGCGAGCGCGATCAGCCCCACCGTGACGGCGCGCCCCACTCGCACGTAGTGGCGTTCATCCTTGTGGGGCGCCACGAACCGGCGGTAGCAGTCCTCGACCGCATAGGAAGCGCCCCAGTTCAAGTGGGTGCTGATGGTGGACATGTACGCCGCCGCGAGCGAGGCGATCATCAGCCCGAGGAGGCCGTGCGGGAGATACACGAGCATCGCGGAGTAGGCCAGGTCGTTCTTGACGATCGCCGCGTCGATGTGGGGGAAGCGAGCGGCGATGGAGGCGAGGTCGGGATAGACGATCAGCGACGCGAGCGCCACGATGATCCACGGCCAGGGCCGCACGGCGTAGTGGAGGACGTTGAACAGCAGGGTGGTGCGCATGGCGTCGCGCTCGGTGGGCGCGGCGAGCATGCGCTGCGCCACGTAGCCCCCGCCTCCCGGCTCGGCGCCGGGATACCACGTGCTCCACCACTGCACCGCCAGCGGCACCAGCAGGACGGCGGCCGCCGTGCTCCAGTCCGAGAAGTCGGGCAAGAGCGACAAGCGCCCGGCCACCGCGGGGTGGGCGAACAGCCGCGACAGGCCGCCGACTTGGGGGAGCCCGAGCGCCACGACGGCGGCCATCACCGACCCGACCATCGCGATCAGGAACTGCACGAAATCGGTCAACACGACTCCCGACAGCCCGGAGCTTGCCGCGTACAGCACGGTGACGGCGCCCCCGACGAGCACCGCCGTGGGGCGATCCCAGTCGAGCATGACGCCGGCGATCTTGGTCGCCGAGAGATTTACCGAGGCCATGATCATCACGTTGAAGAACACGCCGAGGTAGATCGCCCGGAAACCGCGAAGGAAGGCCGCCGGCCTGCCGGAGTAGCGTGACTCGTAGAACGCGATGTCGGTGAGGGCCGCGGAGCGCCGCCACAGTTTGGCGTAGAAGAACACGGTGCACATGCCCGTGACCGCGAAGGCCCACCAGACCCAGTTCTGGCTCACCCCGCCGGTGCGCACGAGATCGGTGACGAGGTTCGGCGTGTCGGTCGAGAACGTCGTGGCCACGAGCGACACCCCCAGCAGCCACCACGACAGCCGGCGCCCGGAGAGGAAGAACTCCTGGCGGCCCTGACCGGCGCGGCGCGCTACCGCCAGGCCGATGGCGACGCAGACGAGGCCGTAGAGCGCCAGCACGATCCAATCGAGGGTGTCGAGCTTCATTCCCAGAGCCGCTCCGGGTACTCGCCCGCGGCCACGAGCTGCCGCAATGCCGTCTCGACGCGCGGGCGGTCGTCCGGGTAGGTCACGCCGAGCCAGCGGCCGCTCGTGCCCAACAGCCGCACCCGCGCCTCGCCACGGCGCACCGCGTCGCGGATCGCGTGCGAGATCAGGAATTCGCTCCGTCCGGCCGTGTCCTGGCGCAGGAACTCCGCGAACCCGCGCCGCAGCAGGGCGAACACCGCGGGCGTGAAGACCCACAGGTTCATAGAGACCAGGGCGTCCGCCGCCACGTGCACGAGCCGGCCGCGACTATCGGTCCCTTCATACGTGCCGTCTCCCAGGTGCCGGATGTCCACGACCTCGTCCACGGTTTCGAGCCACCCATCCCCATCGGCACGGCACACCGCGCGATTCACGCCGCCGGCAGCGCTCAGCGTGTCGCGTAGCGGGTACGCGATGTTGGCGAACGTCGCAGAGGCTTCGCCCAGGTGGCCGGCCGCGAAAAACCCCGCTGCCCGCATGAACGCGTCGCGGCCATAGAAGTCGTCCGCGTTCACGACCGCGAAGGGGCCGCCGACGTCGGAGGCCGCCGCCAGCACCGCGTGGCCCGTGCCCCACGGTTTCTCCCGTCCCGCCGGTACGGGTCCGGGCACATCGTCGAGTCGCTGGAGTGCGACCGTCGCGCCGATCCGCCCGAAGGCCGCCGCGAGCTCCGGCCGGGTGACCACGACGATCCTTCCAAAGCCCGCGCGCCGCGCGTCGTAGACGGAATAGTCGAGCAGAGTCGCGTCGCCCGGCCCGAGCGGCTCGATCTGCTTGGGCCCGCCATAGCGGCTGCCGACTCCAGCCGCGAGGATGACGAGTGCGGGCGCGCCCATGGGCCTACCGCGCGAGCTCGGGCTTGGCCTTCGCTCCCTCCACCACGTGTCGCACGCCGTCCCGCAGCGGCACGGACGGACGCCAGTCCCAAATGCGCCGCGCCACGGCGGCGTCGAGACTGATCCGCGCGATGTCACCCCGCCGGTCTGCGGCGTGGGTCGGCCCCTTCGTGTATCCCGTGGCGGCCGCCACCTCGCGAAACAGCTCCAGGTCCGAGATCTCCCGTCCCCACCCGATGTTGGCGACGACCCCCCTCCCCGGGGGTCCGGCTGCCGCCCGAATGGTCGCCTCCGCAACGTCGCTCACGTACACATAGTCGCGCGTCTTCGTGCCGTCGCCGAAGATCGTCACGGGCTCGCGGGCGAGCATCTGCCGCGCGAAGATCGCCACGACTCCGGCCTCCCCATCGGCCCGCTGCCCTGGACCGTACACGTTCGCATAGCGCAACACCGCGTGCTCGATCAGCCCGCGCGCCGCGTAGGCGCCGAGATAATGCTCGAACGCGAGCTTGCTCGTGCCATATTCGGAAATCGGGTGCGGCGGGTCCGCCTCGGAGACGGGCAGGCGCTGCGGGTCGCCGTACACCGCGGCCGACGACGCGTAGACGATACGTCGCGCGCCGACGGCGACGGCCGCGCGCAGCACGTTCAGCCCGCCCAGCACGTTCACCCGCGCGTCGAAGTCCGGCTCCCTGGTCGACCGGCGCACGTCCGTCTGCGCCGCCGCGTGGAACACGACCTCAGGCCTGAAGGCGGCGAACACTTCGTGCAGCGAGGCCAGATCGCAGATGTCGACTCGCTGGAACCGAGCATCGGACGGGACGTTGCCGGCCGATCCCGTGGACAAGTCGTCCACAACGCACACGCTGTGACCGTCCGCCAGCAGGCGATCGACGAGATGGGAGCCGATGAACCCCGCTCCACCAGTTACCAGCGCGCGTGGTGCCGTGTCGGTCACGCCGTGACGATACCCAACCGCGGCCACGCCTTCCAGCGGCCGCGGGTGAAGTCCGGGAACTCGACGGGCCGGCTGTCGTTCGCCACCGACCATTCGGAGAGCGGCGTGACGACGCTGAGGCTGACGGCGTCGTAGACATTCATGTCGGTAGGAACCCCTTCGCGCAGGCACTTGATGAGCCGGTAGTCCTCGAGGTAGTCCATGCCGCCATGGCCGGCGCCCCGGCTTTTCTCGTCCATCTGCTTCCACAGGGGGTGATCGAACTCGGCCACGTACGCGTCCGCCTGGTCCCACTCGTCCGGTTTGCTCCGCCCTTCGATGTAGACGCGGTCCGGGTAGCCCTGGAACAGCCCGCGGGTGCCCTGGACCACGTGGACTCTGCTGTAGGGGCGCGGGAGGTTCGTGTCGTGGCTCACGCAGATCGTTCGCCCGTTCGCCGTCCTGATCAGGCTCACGTTCACGTCGCCCAAAACGTAGCGCTCCTGGCGCTGGGGTGAGCCCTCCGGAAAGTGCTCACGGGCGTAGAGCTGCAGTCCTCGGGAGGGGCTGCTCATCGAGACCAGCGACGCAAACCGGTCGCCACGGTTGATATCAAGGCAATTGGCCACGGGGCCGAGACCGTGCGTGGGGTAGAGGTTGCCATTGCGTTGCATCGAATGGGCACGGCGCCACAGGCCCTCGCCTTCGGGACTGAATTTCACCGACCGCAGGTCATGGAGGTACCCGCCCTCGCCGTGCAGGATCTCTCCGAACACGCCCTGGCGCACCATGTTGAACACCATCATCTCCATGCGCCCGTAGGTGCAGTTCTCCATCATGATGCAGTGCTTGCCGTACTTCTCCGCGTGCTCGACCAGCGCCCAGCAGTCGTCGATCGTGTAGACCGCAGGCACCTCGGTAGCGGCGTGTTTGCCGTTGCGCATGGCCGCGAGGCAGATCGGGACGTGCCACTCCCACGGCGTGGCGTTGTAGACCAGGTCCAGGTCCTGCTCTTCGCACATGCGCACGAAGTCCGTGGGGCCGCGGGAATAGCCCGCCGGGCGTGGGAAGCCGGCCTGCTCGACCAGGTCCTGTATGCGGGTCACCTTCTCCGGCACGATGTCGTCCACGGCCTTGATCACGCACCCCTCGACGCGGAGCAGGTTGCGCACATGGGCGCTCCCCTGTCCGCCCACGCCGACGAATCCGATCCGCACCGGGTCGATCGGCGGGGCGGCGAAGAAGCGCTCGGGTGCAGGTCCGGCCTGGAGCCGGGGCTGGGCGGACGCAGCGCGCACTGTCGGAGCGCAGGATGCGGTCCCGCCCAAGGCGGCGAGGCCAAGCCCGCCGGCGATCAGCTTCAGCGCGTCGCGCCGGTCCAGGTCGTCACTATTCGCGGTCATGTGAACCTCCCCCTGCCAGGGTCCGCTGAATCCGTCAGAACTGGTAACCACTGCGCGCCAGCACCTCGCGAGCGGGCAGGTCCATCGCGTCGATCCACGAAGCGGCGCCATGGTGAGCGGCGTATGCCTCGATGATACGGAAGCCGAGAAAGTAAGCGACGGCGGTCGGGCCGCCCACGAGCAGGCGCTGGTTGCGGGCGCGCAAGCGATCGTCATCGGCCTTGACGCGCGACCCGAGGTACGGCTTGGCCGCCGCGATCAGGTCGCGCTCGTGGGCGAGCGCCCACGTCCATTCGGGCTCCGTGTACCCGATGCTCTGCGCTCGCGCGAGCCGCCCCGCCGCGTACACGTACGTCGCGTACGACGCCACACCCTCGCTGATGATCCCCGCGAGGACTGTACCGCTGTCCGCGTCCCGGCGTGCGGCGGCGCTGGCACCCGCCATGTGCGTGAATTCGTGCGGAAACTTGAACTCCAGCGCGTCCCGCTCGGGCTCCATTTTGGTGAAGTCCGCCAGCATGGTGCCGTCGGCAAAACCCCCCATGTCCGTCCAGCCGGGCCCGAACACGATGTACCACGTTCCGTGCGGCCGGTGGCCCGTGTTGTGCGACACCCAGGCCGCGCCCGCGGTGAAGAGGCTATCCAGGTTCAAGCGCACCAGAGCGGCGACGCGCGTATGGATGGGATGGCTGCGTGCGAGCAGCGACGACTCCGCCCACTTCCGGAACGTCGCCTCGTCTCCGAGGTACCCTCGCCAGAAAGTCGAGTAGGGTGCGTAGACTTCGCGCGCCAGCCGGTCGAGGATCTCCGCCTGCGACCGGCCTTGCGAGTCGCGCAGGACCGCGGCCTCGATCTTGTACACGTTGATGATGTGGAGGCTCGAATCGGCGAGATACAACTCGTTCGGGACGGCCTGGAGGTCCCGAGCTGGAGGATCTTGGGGAATCGCTCGCGCGGCGGCACCGCGTGCCGCGCATGCGACCAACACCGCGGCGAGGCCGAGCCCGCCGGCGATCAGCTTCAGCGCGTCCCGCCGGTCAAGGTCGTCACTATTCGCGGTCATGTGAACCTCCCAGGGTCACTTCTCGATTCGTCCTTTTTCTACTTCGCGACGCGAGCGAGCCTGTCATCCTGAGCGCCGCAGGCGCGAAGGACCTGCTTTTCGAAGCGCATCGGATGCCTCTCAGGGACGCTCGAGACGATACATGTCGGGCAGCTCGTTCTCGAGGAGCACGAGCGGGTCCTCGGTGAAGCGAACGAAGTCGGCGGCGCTGGCCTGTCCCGCATACGGAGCGAAGAAATGGTGCCGGTGCTCCCGCTCGAAGGTCGCATTGCGCCACACCAGCACCCACGCGATGCGGCGCGCGACGGAGTCGCTCTTGATGCCGGCGAGCAGCGTCCCGGTCCACCACAGCGAGTCCGGGACCGTCTCGACGCCCGTCTCGGTGAGCGCCGGAATCTTGCCCCGCGCCTCCGCCAGCTCGACGAGGTCTCTGAGACGCCGGGAGAAGACAGCGCGCGTGGCCGACGTCCGCACGCTCTGGTAGTCGTCGAAGCCGAGCACGTCGACGTAGGCGTCGCCCGGATAGCGCTCCAGGTAGCCCTGCTTCGAGTCGAACACGTCGGTCGAATAGGCCCACAACAGGTTGTGCACGCCCCTCCGGTCGCGCAGATACTCGACCGTGAAGCGCCACAGTTGCCGGTACTCGTCCGGCGTCGCGTGCCGGGCACCCCACCAGAACCAGCCGCCGCTCGTCTCGTGGAACGGCCGGAAGATCACGGGCACGGGGACCGGCGCGCGCAAACCGTTCACGTAATCGGCAAAGCGGTCGAGCCACTGTCGATAACGCTCGTGCTGCGCCCCGCCGGGGAGGATCGCCGCCACCGCCTGAGTCGTATCCCACGCGGTGCCGCCCGTGACCGGATTGCGCATGTGCCAGCTGAGGGTGATGACGCCGCCGCGGCGATACCCCTCGGCGATCCAGCCGCGCTGGCGCTCGAAGGCGACGGCGTCTAGGTTCGCGCCCCGGTCCTGCTCCAGACCCCCGACGTCCCAGCCGTACACCGCCGGGTATGATCCCGCCGTCTCCTTCACATCGGATCGTCCCGGCTCGTTGAACCACTGCACGCCGTAGGCCAGGTCGTCCTGATGCCCGAACAGCAGCGCCTTCCCCGCCAGGCGCCGCAGGTTCACGAACAGGGCGCGGGTCTCGGGCGTCGCGTGGGGATCGACCAGCGCAGGCCCCTGCGGCTCCGGCCGCCCGCCGGGGCCGCAGGCGAGCAGCAGCGCGGCGAGCAGCGCGGCCGCGGCGCTACGAGGCAAAGCGCGCCTTGAACACCGCCCCATAGGCCGTGGGTGTTCCGTCGTAACTCTGGATCAGGTCCCAGACCGACTTCCACACATCCCAGGTCCACGCGAGGTAGCTGCCGCCGCGCGCGTCCATCCAGTCCATGAGCGAATCCACAAAGGTGCGGCCGCGGTCGTTCTGCCCCAGCTCGCCGAGCACCAGCGGTACGCGCTGGGAGACGGGGGCGGCCTGGCCGTCCCAGCAGCTCTTCACATGGCACCAGCTGAAGTTGTAGACGTGCCAGGACGCGGCGAGGTTGTTCAAAGGATCGGTCGGCTGGTTGGCGAGCCACTGCGACAGGGTGGCGGCGTACTGCACCCCGCCGAGCATGATCACGTTGGTGGCACCGGTGCCGCGCACCGCGGTTACCAGCTCCTGCATCCCCGCGGCTTGGAAGCTCATCCCCCGGCACGTGCCGCCGTCGCGCCAGCAGCGCCACGCCTCCGGCGTATCGGCATTGCTGTCCGGGAACGGCTCGTTGAACAGATCGAAGATCACCGCGTTGTTGTGCCCGTAGGCGGCGGCCACCTGGCGCCAGAATTCCGGCGTGTGGTCGCGATTCGGCATCGGGGCCTGCGCGAGCGCCTTGGCCGTATCGGCCGCAGCCCAGTGCAGATCGAGGATCACCACCAGACCGGCGCGGTTGAGCCGCCCGACATAGTCCGCGATCGCCTGCTGGTAGTTCGCTCCCGCGTACGAGGGCGTCACGCCGTTGATCCCGAGCCAGCAGGTCTCGTTGAGCGGCAGGCGCACCACGTTCGCCCGCCAGGACGCGATCGCGCTCACGGAGACCGAATCGGAAGGGCCATCGAAGATGCCCCACCCTTGCGCGCAGGCGTATTCGGCGCCGGAGCGGTTCACGCCGCGCAGCCGCACCGGTCGGCCGGCCGTGTCGACGAGCCCGTTCCCCTGGACGTGCACGGCAGGCGCGGGCGTGGGAGCGGGAGGGACCTGGATGCCGGCCGAGTTGCCATGACAGGCGGCGACCGTGACCGCAACCAGGAGGGCGCGCAGCGCTGGACGGTCGGTCGGCATCGACAACCGGATCCGGCTCAGTAGCCGGGATTCTGGGTCATGAGCCGGTTCGCGCCGATCTCCGCATCGGGGATCGGCAGGAGCATCTGGTACGCCTGACGCGGCCGGCACACCGACGCGTTGGGCGCGGTGCCTCCGGGATAGGCGGGGACGCGGTCGTTCATGATGTCGAGCCAGCGGCCCTCGCGCTTCAGGTCGAACCACTCCTGAAACTCCCCATACAGCTCGTGCCGGCGCTCCAGCCACACCGAGTCGCGGAATTGCGCCTGAGTCAGCCCGAGGGTCAGGTTGGGCACGTTGGACCGGGCGCGAACCTGATTGATCGCCGCATACGCGGCCGCCGTGGGCCCGCTCACCTCGTTCTCGGCTTCCGCGAACACCAGCAGCACGTCCGCGTAGCGCAGGATGATCGGGTTCGTCTCGTTCTGGCTCTTGGTGAGGGCCGTGCGGTCGATGTACTTCATCGTGTAGATGCGTGGTGAGATCTGCACGACCGCGCGCGTGGTGCGGTTGAAGTAGGCGTTCGCCCCGACGGTCTCACACAACTCGGTCCAGGTCCACCCGATTTGGCTGTCGGCCGCGACCGCAGTCTTGATGCTGTCCGGCACGGCGCCCTGGTACCACGCGGGCGTCCCCGCGTCGGCGGACGACGACGATTCCTTCCACCCGGCAAAGATCGCGTAGCCGGGAGCGATCCGCCGATCCAGCGTGTCGAAGGTCGTATAGAAGACCTGTCGCATGCTCAGGAAGCCGCCGCCACCTCCGCCCGCGGTCGAATAGTCGTGCGGGTTGAAGAACGTCGCGATTTCGGGGCCGGTGTTCTCCTGGTGCGTCGCCCCGATCTGGAACAGGATCTCGTTGCTGTTGATCTGCTGCTGCCCGTCGAACAGCCGCATATAGCTCGGCTCGAGGGTCACCCACCCGCTCTGCATCACGTGTTGCGCGGCCACGCGCGCGGAATCGTCGTACTGCTGCTTGGCGGTGGCCAGCGACGTTCCCGCGAGCTCGGCCCCGGCCATCGTGAGGTACACTTTGGACAGGAGACCCCAGGCCGTGAACGCCGTGGGGCGGCCGCGGTCCGAGCTCGAGTACGTGTGCGACGCGAAATCGGGCGGCAGCTCCTGCGTCGCGGCCTTCAGGTCGTTCACGATCACCGGGTACACCTGCTCGATCGGGACGCGTGGCGCGTCGCCGTAGGTGCCGTCCGGCACGTACGGCGTGAGCCGCAGCGGGACCGCGCCGTAGCGCCGCACCAGCTCGAAATAGGCGTACCCGCGGAGAAAATGCGCTTCGCCCCGCAGGCGCTGCTCGAGCGCAGAGTCGAGGCTCACCCGGTCCAGCTGACCCAGCACGTCGTTCGCGCGGCGGATGACCTGGTAGTTCGCGGTCCAGGTGCGGCCGGCGAACCACGTGCCGGTCTTTGCGCCCAGCCGGCCGAACGCCCACCAGTCGGGACAGAAGATGTCCGGACCTTCGCAGGTCAGCTCCTGCCAGGCCGGATCGATCCAGTCGTCCCAGGTCATCAGCGGCGCGTAGATGCCGTTCACCGCCGCGATGGCCTGGTCGCCGGTCTTGAAGTAGCTCGCGGGGTCGACGAAGGTCTGCGGATGCTCGTCGAGATTGAACAGATCGTGACACGCCGTGGCGCCCGTCCAGAGGCACGCCGACGCCAGCAGTGTGAACCAGCCGCGACGAGCTCGATTCATGGCGCGCCTCCTTTCAGAAAGTCAGGGTCATCCCGAAGGTGACCAGGCGCGACTGCGGGTAGCTTCCCAGGTCCACGCCCCGCATGGCGGTGGTGCTGAAGGCGCTGACCTCGGGGTCGTAGCCCGTATAGTCGGTGCTCGTGAGCAGGTTGATCGCGCTGACATAAACCCGGGCGGACTGCGCCCCGGGAACGACCCTGGGCGGCAGCTCGTAGCCAAGCTGCACGTTCTTGAGCCGGATGTAGCTCCCGTCCTCCACGAAGGCATCGGAGAAGCGCCCCACGCCCACACGGTTCGTGGTGACCATGGGGTACTTGCCGTTGGGGTTCGTCACCGGATCGAAGGCGTTCCGGTAGTAGTCGAGCGGAATATTGCCGCCGAACCCGTTGAGCTGCAGGAACTGGAGCCGGTTGGCGTTGAGGATGTTGTTGCCGTGCACCCCCTGGATCAGGGCGCTGAAATCGAAGCGACCGAACGTGATGCGGTTGGTGATGCCGAAGACGTAGTCGGGGTTCACGTTGCCGATGATGGTCCGGTCGGCGTCGGTCAGGTGGCCGTCGCCGTTCAGATCCTTGTAGCGATAATCGCCCACCCGGGCGTCGGCCTGCACGCTCTTGTAGGCGTTGACCGCGGCCGTGTCCTTGAAGATCCCGTCGGTCTGGTAGCCCCAGATGGTGCCGATCGGCAGGCCGGGTTTCTCGATGAAGGGGTTCACCTCGAGCCCCCCGCCCGCCCCCAGCCGATCGGAGAACTGCTGCTCGGTGGCGCCGAGGCTCACGATGCGGTTCCGGTTGCCGGCGATGTTGGCCGAAATGGTCCACGCGGGGCCGCCCGCGGCGCCGCTGAGGATGCGGACGTCGGCCGCGAGCTCGAGCCCCAGATTCGTCACCCGGCCGGAATTGACCCAGGCGCTCGAGTAGCCGGTGTTGGGGGCCTGGGTGACGTTCTGCAGCAGGCCGTCGGTGCGCTTGCGATACAGGTCAGCCGTGAGCGTTACGCGATTCTGCCACGCCGACACGTCCAGCCCCAAGTCGTACTGGGTGGTGGTCTCCCAGCT
>QHUU01000115.1 GCA_003222155.1 Gemmatimonadota bacterium
TTGGCCTTACCGGGCACTCGGGGCACTTCGGCTTTCGGGCCACGCACACCAGCGCTCCCAGCTCCATGATGGCCTGATTGAAGCGCCAGGCGCGTTTGCCGTTCTTGGGCACGAGCGCACCTGCCAGTTGCCACACACGCTTCAACCCGTCCCTCGTCCCACGTCCCGCGTCCCCGATGAACACCCGGCGGATAACCCTCGACACATTCGTATCGACCGCCGGTACCGACTTCTCGTAGGCGAACGAAGCCACCGCCCCCGCGGTGTACCGCCCCACTCCCGGCAACTTGATCAGCTCTTCGGGATCACTTGGCAAC
The DNA here is from genome assembly GCA_003222155.1 of Gemmatimonadota bacterium. GTDB lineage: Bacteria > Gemmatimonadota > Gemmatimonadetes > Gemmatimonadales > GWC2-71-9 > AG41. Next base: position 318 of record QHUU01000115.1, read on the forward strand.
GTGGCGTCGTGGCGTCGTGTAACGTCTTTCGCAAGGGCATGAAGGTTCCGCGCGCGTGCGTAATAACCGAGCCCGTCCCACTGCTCTCTTACGGCCCGCGGCTTGGCTCGCGCCAGCGTCTCGAGGTCCGGAAACCGCTCGATGAAGCGTGGATAGTACTCCGCCACGCGCGCGACTTGCGTCTGCTGCAGCATGAACTCGGAGACGAGCACGCGATAGGGATCGCGCGTATTGCGCCACGGCAGGTCGCGCGCGGCGCGGGCCCACCAGGCGAGCAACTTGCGACGGAACCTCACCCCCTGTCCCCCTCTCCGCAATGCGGAGAGGGGGGACGATTTGCGGGCTGTTCCCTTGCGTTTACTGCCCATGGCTCCCCAAGATACTGCACATGGCAAACCGGGCGGAGCTCACGCTTGACCCGCTACGACTGGTCGCGCGCTCGAGCCTCCGCTCGCTCGACCACGTGGGACGCTTCAGCTTCCTCGTGGTCGATCTGTTGCGCGGGCTCGCCGAGTGGCGCATCTGGGTGTCGCGCACGCTCGAGCAGGCGGTCGCGGTGGGCTACGGCTCGCTGTTCATCGTGCTGCTCGTGGCCGGGTTCGCGGGCGCCGTCACCAGTCTCCAGACCGGCTACCAGTTCACCGGCACGCTCCCCCTCTACTACGCCGGCGCCGTCATCTCCGAATCGATGATCCTCGAGCTGGGCCCCGTGCTCACCGCGCTGATCCTCGCGGGCCGCATCGGCGCGCGCTACGCCGCCGAGCTCGGCACCATGCGGGTCACCGAGCAGATCGACGCGCTCGAGAGTCTGGGCCGCTCCCCGGTGTCCCATCTGCTCCTGCCACGCGTGCTCGCGGGGCTGCTGGTCGTGCCGGCGCTCACCATGTTCGCCAATGCCACCGGAATCGTCGTGGGCTACATGGTCGCCAAGGGCTCGCTCGGCCTCACCTACGGGGACTTCGAGTACGGGGCGCGCTACTTCTTCCGGCCCCTCGACCTGTGGTACTCGCTCGTCAAGAGCTACTGCTTCGCGGCCGCGGTGACCCTCATCCCCTGCTACATCGGGTTCAACACGCAGCAGGGAGCGGAGGGCGTGGGCCGGGCCACGACCACCGCGGTGGTGTCGGCGTCGGTCGCGATCCTGCTGCTCGACGCGCTCACGACGCGGCTGCTGCTGGTCGCGAAATGATCGAGCTCATCAACGTCTCCAAGCGCTTCGTGGACAACGTGGTGCTGGACGGCGTGTCGCTCCAGGTGCAGGAGGGCGAGACGGTCGCCCTGCTCGGCCCCTCCGGCGTGGGCAAGAGCGTCACTTTGAAAACGATCAACGGCCTGCTGCGCCCGGACACGGGCGACGTGATCGTGGACGGGCTGCACGTGCAGCGGCTGAAGCGCAAGGAGCTGGCCGAGTTGCGCTCGAAAATTGGCTACGTGTTCCAGTACGGCGCCCTGTTCGACTCCATGACAGTGGCCGAGAACATCCGGCTCGGCATCACCGACGAGACGTGCTACGACGACGCGCAATACTGCGTGAACCGCGTGCAGGAATGCCTGCGGCTCGTGAACCTGGCGCTCGACGTGACCGACAAGTATCCGGCAGAGCTGTCGGGCGGCATGAAGAAGCGCGTGGGCATCGCGCGCGCCATCGCGGGGAAGCCCAAGTATCTCCTGTACGACGAGCCGACCTCGGGGCTCGACCCGGTGAACGCCGACGTGATCGACGGGCTGATCGAGCGACTGCGCGACGAGCTGGGGGTAACGAGCGTGGTGGTGTCGCACGACGTGCGCGGCTCGTTCCGCGTGGCGGACCGGGTGGCCCTCCTGTGGCAGGCGAAGATCCGCGCCGTGGGACCGCCGGACCAAATCCTCGCGTCCAAGGATCCGGCGGTGCAGCAGTTCCTGGAGCGCGATCTCGAGATGACACTGATCCAGGCCGAATCTCAGGAAGGTCGGGAGGCGCGTGGACGTAACGTATAAGCGGGAAGTCACCGTCGGAGCGCTGGTGCTGGTCGGGTTCATCGTCTTCACGGGCTTCATGTTCTGGCTCACCGGCCGCTCACTCGTGTCCAAGACGGTCCCGGTCAGCGTCGTCTTTAAAAACGTGAGCGGCCTGAAAGAAGGCGACCCGGTGCGCGTCTCGGGCGTGAAGAAGGGCCGGGTGGGCCCGGTGCGGCTGCAGCGCGTGGGGCACGTGGGCGTGACGCTGCAGCTCGATCCCGAAGTGCGGCCGCACAAGGACGCCCGCGCCACCGTCGCCTCGGCCGACTTTCTCGGCGCCAAGTACGTGGACTACGACCCCGGCGTGAGCGACACCCTGCTCGCCAAGGGAGAAACGATTCAGGGCCTGACGGAGGAGCAGTTCGCCGATGTGGCGCAGGGAGCGGCCAAGAGCGCGCAGGAGTTGATCGCCAACGTGAACAAGGGACTGAATCCCGGCGAGCTGGCGAGCGACATCCATGCCACATTGATCGCGACGCAGCGCGGCATGAACGCCCTCACCCAGGCGACCAATGGCCCCGCGGTGCAGCAGACCCAGGCGACGCTCAAGTCGCTCGAGCGGGTGATGGCGCGGTTCGACACGCTGCTCGGCAACGCCAACGTGGTGAACAGCGGCAAGCGGCTCGACTCGCTGAGCGTGAACATGACTCAGCTCACGAGCCGGCTGGCCGATGCCACGGGATCGCTCAAGGGGCTGCTCGACAAGATGGAGCGGGGGGAGGGGACGATGGGGAAGTTCGCGACGGATACGATGCTCTACAAGAACTTGAATGCCACCCTCAAGTCGCTCTCCGAGCTCCTCACCGATCTCAAGGAACGGCCTGGGAGATATTTGACGGTCAAAGTCTTCTAGGGAGCGGGCAGCGGGTCTCCCTCCGCGACAAAACAACACAGTCGCTACGGGAGACCCGCTGCCCGCTCCTCCTCGTCCCGCCTGCTACCAAATCGTTGCTTTGAGACTGTCGGGCCTTACCATCGTGTCTCCTGGCTTACAGCCGAAGGCATCTGCAAACTCCCTCAGGTTCGAGAGCGGGCCCATGCCGCGCCAATTCGCCGGGGCGTGGGGGTCCACGACCACCTGGTTGCGCAGGTACTGGTCGGTGGCCTTGGCGCGCCAGATCTGGGCCCACGCGAGGAAGAAGCGCTGCTCCGGGGTGAAGCCGTCGATGGCGGGCGGGCGCGGCTTGCCGGCGAGCGACTTCTCGAACGCCGCGTAGGCGACCTTGAGGCCGCCCAGGTCGGCGATGTTCTCGCCCAGGGTGAGGCGGCCGTTCACGTGGGTGGCGCCGTCCACCACGGTGTAGGCGTCGAACTGCCCCACCACGCGTGCGGCGCGGTCCTTGAAGCGCTGCGCGTCGTCCGCGGTCCACCAGTCGCGCAGGTTGCCCTGGGCGTCGAACAGGCGGCCCTGATCGTCGAAGCCGTGGGTCATCTCGTGGCCGATCACGGCGCCCATGCCGCCGTAGTTCACGGCGTCGTCGGCGGCGGGGTCGAAGAACGGCGCCTGGAGAATCCCGGCGGGGAAGGTGATGTCGTTGAACGTCGGGCTGTACGACGCGTTCACGGTGGGGGCGGTCATGCGCCACTCGGCCTTGTCCACCGGCTTGTCGATGCGCGCCAGGTCCCACGCCTGGGCGAACGTCTGGGCGCGCACCACGTTGCCGGCGAAGTCGCGGGCGTCGACCACCAGCCTGGAGTAATCGCGCCACTTGTCGGGATAGCCGATTTTCTTGCCGAAGGCGCGCAGCTTGGCGACGGCCTGGGCGCGGGTCGAGTCGCCCATCCACTCGAGCGTGTGCAGCCGGTCGTCGAGGGCGGCGACTAGGTGATCGACCATGTCGCGCGCCCGGCGGCGTGCGTCGGGGGTGAACGTCTGTTTGACGTACGCTTGGCCGAGTGCGTCGCCCAGCAGGGAGTTCGCGGCCTGGATGCAGCGCTTCCAGCGGGGCTGTTGCTCTTTCACGCCGCTGAGCGCCTGCTGGTATCGGAAGCTCGCGTCCACGAACGGACTCGACAGCGAGGGGGCGAGGTGACGCGCGAAGTGCCAACGGAGGTACGCGCGCCAGTCGGCGAGCGGCGCGGCCTTGATAAGGCTGTCCACCGCCTGGAAGAAGCGCGGCTGGCCGATGTTGATCGCGCCGGTGGCGGGCGCGCCGGCGTCCCGCAGGAAGGCGGGCCACGCGAGGTTGGGCGTGAGCGAGTCGGCCGCGGCGAGCGCCAGCTTGTGGTAGTTGGCGTTGGGGTCGCGCCGCTCGACGCGAGTGAGCGACGCCCGGGCGAGCGCCGTCTCGAGCGTCAGGATCTGGTGCGCTTCCGAGTCGGCCACGGCGGGCGCGTCGCCCAGGAGGCCGAGGGTGCGTGACATGTACTCGAGGTACGCGGTGCGCAGGTTGCGCGCGGTCGAGTCGTCGCGCACGTAGTAATCCCGATCGGGTAGGCCGAGCCCGCCCTGCGACGCGGCCGCGATGATCATCGTGCTGTGCTTGTAGTCGGGCGTGCCGCCGAAGTTGAACACCGGGTCCCAGCCGTGGTGGTGGCCGCGGGCGAGGGCGCGTGTCACGTCCTGGCGCGAAGTGATCGCGTCGAGGCGGGCCAGCTCGTTTTTCAGGGGATCGGCGCCGGCGCGCTCGATGGCCGTCGAGTCCATGCAGGACGCGTAGAACGCGCCCAACTTCTGCTCGGGCGTTTTGGGGCTGGCGGGCGCCGCGGCGGCGAGGCGGTCGACGATCTGGTGCAGCGTCTGGTTGTTCCGCTCGACCAGCTCGGTGAAGCTGCCGTAGCTCGGGTACTCGGGCGGGAGCGCGGTGCGGGTCAGCCAGCCGCCGTTGGCGAAGCGGTAGAAATCTTGGCACGGCGCGCAGGAGCTATCCAAGTTTGCAGGGTCCAGTCCGTGATGGGCTTGGGCCGCGAGCGGGGCGGCGATGGCGAGACAAGCGACGGTTGGCACCAGCAGACGGTGACGGCGGGACATCGGCTCTCCTGGAGAGGGCGGGGATGTCTCAAGCTACGCGTGCGGACGAAGGGACGTTGAGAGGTGCGCGGTACGCGGTGCGCGGTTTTCTCCGATGCCCGACAGGCGACGTCGGAGGGCGGGTGATCACCGGAGGCAACCGCGCACTGCGCACCGCGCACGCTGTTGCGTCAACCGCGCACGGCGCACCGCGCACCCAGGTTCAAACACGCCGCTCCACGAAAGCCAGGCTCAGCGCGCTTCCCGCGAGAAACAGCACGCCCGCGAGCGCTAGTCCCTCGTGCAGCCCCGTCATGAAGTGCGCCGTCGCGCCCCGGCGCGCGTGGGAGCTGATCAGCGCGCCGAGCAGCGCGATTCCCACCACGCCGCCGACCTGGCGGCTGGCATTGAGCACGGCCGAGCCGATGCCGGCGCGCTCTTTGGGGGTGTGATCGATGGCGGCGTGCGTCATGGCGGGCATGGCGAGCGAGGCGCCCACGCCCATCGCGAGCATGGGTCCCACCGCGCTCAAGAGCGGAGCGTGGGCGTCCAGGAACGCGAGCCCCACCAGTCCCAAGCCCCCAATTCCCAGTCCCACGACCATTGGCAGCCGGGGGCCGCGGCGCGCGGTGATCTGCCCCGACACGAAATTCATCAGGCTGATCACCGCCGTCTGCGGCAACAGCGCCAGCCCGGTGGCGAGCGGCGAGCGATGTTGTACCTGCTGGAAGAACAGGCTCATGAGAAACAGCTCGCCGTAAAAGCCGAAACTGAGAATGGCGCCCACGGCATTGGCCGCCGAGAACGTCGGGTCGCGAAACAGGGCGGGCGGTAGCATGGGATGCGGCGCGCGCCGCTCACCCAGGTAGAACAGCACTCCCGCGACGGCCGAGAGCAGGAGTGCGAGCACCACGAACGGCGAGCCCCAGCCCCACACGCCGCCCTGAATCAGCCCGAACGTGAGGCCGCCCAGCGCCACGATGCCGAGCAGCTGGGCCGCGACATCGAGCTCTCCGTCCTCGTGTCGGGGCACGGGCGGCACGTGGCGCAGCGTGAGCAGAATCCCCAGAACGCCGAACGGCAAGTTCACGAGAAACACGCTGCGCCAGCTCCAGGCGTGCGTGAGGATGCCGCCCACCACGGGGCCGGCGGCGACGGCGACGCCGGTGGCGGCGGCCCAGATGCCGATCGCCTGGGCCCGCTCGGCGGGGTCGTGATAGGCGTGCCGTAAGAGCGCCAGTGACGCGGGGACTTGTACCGCAGCGCCCACGCCTTGCAGCGCCCGGAACGCGACCAGCGCGCCCAGACTCGGCGCGATGCCGCACAGACCCGACGCGAGCGTGAACAGTGCGAGCCCGGCGATGAACGTGCCGCGATTGCCGAGGCGGTCGCCCAGGGCGCCGGCGGTGAGCAGCAGGCTCGCGAACAGCAGGGCGTAGCCGTCCACCACCCACTGCATGCCGGCGATGCCGGTGCCGAGGCCGCGCGCCATGTCGGGCAGGGCGACGTTGACGACGGTCGAGTCGAGCACGGCCATGAAGTAG
>QHUU01000114.1 GCA_003222155.1 Gemmatimonadota bacterium
CGTGCGCGATGCGGGCGCGCAGCGACTCGCCCGCGATGTGCGGCATGACATAGTACAGCAGGTCGCCCTTGGCGCCGGCGGTGAGCAGCGGGACGATGTGGGGATGCTGCAGCTGGGCCGCGAGCTGGATCTCGCGCTCGAACCGGTCGGCGCTCACACCCGCCGCCATTTCGGGCGGCAGCACCTTCACCACCACACGGCGGCCCAGGCGCACCTCGTCCGCGAGGAAGACGCGGCTCATGCCGCCGCCGCCGAGCTCCTGCTCGACGAGGTAGGTGTCGCCTAAGGCGGACTGGAGGCGGGATCGCAGGTCCGACATGGGAGTTATGCTAGACGGCTAGACGGCGAGGCGCTAGGCATTAACAGACGGCTAGAC
>QHUU01000116.1 GCA_003222155.1 Gemmatimonadota bacterium
GGTCCACGTCCTTGTAGTGGCCGCACAACAGCGTCAGCTCCGTCCCGACCGCGAACCGGACCGCGTCCCGGTGGGTGAAGCGCCGCCCGCGCGCCGACAGCAGGACGATGGGCGGGCCCACCCGCAGGTCTTCCACCGCTTCGAAGAACGGCTCGGGTTTGAGCACCATCCCCGCGCCGCCCCCGTAGGGGTAGTCGTCCACCGTCTTGTGCCGGTCGTGCGTGTAGCTGCGCAGCTGCACGACCCGGTAGCGCACCAGCTGCTGCTCCGCCGCGCGCCCCGGAATGCTGACGGCGAGGGCCGCCTCGAACACCTCGGGGAAGAGCGTCACCACGTTAATCCGCAGCATCGGCCTCTTCCACGGCCACGAGATGGTCGCGCCACGATTCCACAGCCGCCCGCGACGTGACCCCCACGAAGCCGAGCAGCCACTCCCGGTGGTAGGCGCGGCGTCGCGCCACCACGAGCGGTCCCGCCACCACCCGGCGCTCCTCGTTGACCACGAGCAGCCGGGCCTTCGGCGTGAACACCGCGCCCGGATTCTCGACGAGGGGCAACACCGCCACCTCCCCCCGTTGCCCGTGCGGCTTGCGCAGCCGCCCGACTACGCGGGGCGTTGGCCCAGCACTCCCGCCTTCTTGAGGAGCGAGCGCACCGTGTCGGTGGGGAGGGCGCCCTTTTCGAGCCACGCCCGCGCCCGCTCCGCGTCCACCTTGATGTCGGCCGGGTTGGTGCGCGGGTTGTAGTGGCCGAGCAGGGCGACGAAGCGACCGTCGCGGGGCGAGCGTGAGTCCGCCACCACGATCCGGAAGTAGCTCTGCCCCTTGCGCCCCTCACGCCGCAGCCGAATGCGAGTTGCCATTGCCTAGATCCTTTTCAAGAGCTTCCGCATCTGCTGGAACTGCTCCAGCAGCCGGTTCACGTCCTGCACCGAGCGTCCCGCCCCCTTGGCGATCCGCAGCCGGCGAGAGCCGTTGAGGATCGACGGGTCGGCCCGCTCCGCCGGCGTCATCGACAGCACGATCGCCTCCACGTGCTTCAGGCGCCTGTCGTCCGCCGGTGCGGCGGCCAGCGCCTTGGCGTTGACGCCGGGCAGGAGGCCCAGCACGTGCTTGAGCGGACCCATGGCCTGCATCTGCTTCAGCGCGACCAGAAAGTCGGCCAGGTCCATCCCGTGCTTCGAGCGCGCCTTCTGCTCGAGCCGCTGCGCCGCCTCCGCGTCCACGGTCGCCGCCGCCTGCTCCACCAGCGCCACCACGTCGCCCTGCCCGAGGATACGCCCCGCCATGCGCACCGGGTCGAAGGGCTCCAGGGCGTCCGGCTTCTCTCCGACGCCCACGTATTTGATCGGCGTGCCGGTCACGCCGTGGATCGAGAGCGCCGCGCCTCCCCGCGCGTCACCGTCGAGCTTCGTGAGGATCACGCCCGTGAGCCCGACCCCCTCCTGGAACCCGCGCGCGATCCGCACCGCGTCCTGCCCCGTCATCGCGTCCGCCACGAGCAGCACCTCGCGCGGGCTCAGCGCCGCGCGCAGCGCCTTGAGCTCGTCCATCATCGCGGCGTCGATCTGCAGCCGACCGGCGGTGTCGACGATGACGGTGCGGCAGCGCGCCCTCTCGGCCTCGCGCAGGGCGTCCCGCACGAGCGCTTCGACCCCTTTCCCCTTTCCCGTTTGCTCGTTCCCGGGAAACACCGGCACCCCGATCTGTTCACCGAGCTGTCGCAGCTGCTCGGCGGCCGCCGGCCGGTACGGATCGGCCGCGACCAGTCCGGGCGCCTTCTGCTCGAGCTTGAGCCGGCGCGCCAGCTTGGCGGCGGTGGTCGTCTTGCCCGAGCCCTGGAGACCGACCAGCAGCATCACGGTCGGACCGACCGAGGCGAAATCGAGTCCGCGCTTCGTGCCGCCCAGGAGCGCCGCGATCTCGTCGCGCACCAGCTTCACCACTTGCTGGCCCGGGCTCACCGACTTCAGCGCGACCGCCGCGACGGCGCGCTCCCGCACCCGCTCGACGAATCCGTGCGTCACCTCGAAGCTCACGTCCGCTTCGAGCAGGTGGCGCCGGATCTCGCGCAGCGCCTCGGTGACGTCCTGCTCCGAAAGGACGCCGCGTCCCGTGACGCGCTTCAGGACGGCGGCGAGCTGCGACGCCAGAGCCGTAAACATAAGCCCACAAAACTACTTAGCGACTTGGCCGAATCCAAGTGGGGGGATCTACCGTGCCGGGCGGCCGACGCGGATCGCCGGCACGTGGCGCCACCCGGACCAGCGCGTCGGCGCGTCCACCAGCCGCACCGCGGCCACGCCGCTCAGCACCAGCTGCTTGAGTTCCGACCTGCGGGTCGTCCCAGTCCCCGCCCCCGGCCCCCGCGTCGCCGCTCCGGAGCGTCGCTTGGCCCAGGCGCGCTCGATCCCCTTGAAAAACCGCGTCCCGGCTGCGGCGTCGTCCCACAGCGTGTACCAGACCAGGGCGTCGGCGCCCGCGCCGAGCACCTGATAGCGATCACCGTTCCAGCCGGTCGCGAACAGCGCGGCGGCACTGTCGTCGCCCAGGTACTGCTCGAACAGCAGGCGGATTTCGAATTCGCCGAGGCCGTCCTCGTACCGCACCGTGTCGGGACCGGGAGACTCGAACGCCAGGCGGTCGGGCCGATCGCCCGAGACGTAGCGGGCAGGGTGCAGAATCTGCTCGGTCGAGATCGGCATCAGCGCCCCATAGGGCTGCTTGCCGGGGTACTCCCGCTCGAACCAGCGGACGAACTCCGCGCCGCCGAGGTAGGGAAAGATGAGACTCTCGCGCAGCCACAGCGGCGCGCTGCCGAATACCTTCATCCCCTGCGTCTGCGCGCCGAGCGCGGTGCGCAGGTCCCAGAAGTTGGGCAGGCTCTCGATCTTCTGCTCGGGCATCAGCACCACGATCTGGGCCAGCGTCGCCTGGCCCTCGAGGATGGCCTGGGCCGCAGTACGGCGATCGTTCTGGCGCTTGAGCTCGACCAGCGAATCCAGATTCACGTATTGATGCTGCAGCGCATGCACCAGCTCGTGCGAGATGACGAGTCGGGCCTGACTGGGATCGATGTCGGTGGGAACGTACAGCGCGTTCGAGTCGGGATCGAAGTACCCCGCCACCTGCTCGGTCAACAGGTCGACCATGCTGCGCCGCAGGTCGAGCGAATCCGGGATGAGCCCGAACAGGCGGTAGGCGGCCTGCGCTCCGGCCAGCTCGGGCGGCGGCAGATCGTCGTCGAATTTGTGGATGACGTAGTCGCGGACCTGAGCGCGGGAGCGGCGGAGCACGACGGGGTGCTGCTTGAAGCGCAGGCGCGTCGCCAGCTCGACCGCGGGCATCATCTGTTGCACTGCTTGCCGCAGCTCGGCTTCGCTGCGGACCTCCTGCGCCCGTTTTTCGCATCCGGTGCTGCTGGCTCCCACCCATTCCACGAGTGCCGCGACGGCGAGCCAGCGACGCCTCACGCCCGCCACTCGATCCCCTTGCCGACGGCGGTCCCCACCACGCGGGCGATGTCCTGGCCGCGCACGATGATCCCCTGATGCTCGAGCTCCGCGCGCAGCAGCTGGTCGAGCTCGGCGCGGCGCACGGCCAAGGTCGGGGGAGGTTGGGGGAGGCTGGGGGAGGTCGGGGCAGGTTGCTCCGGGGCCGAGACGCCTCCCCGGTCCTCCACTGACCTCCCCCGTCCTCCCCCGCCCAGCATTTTTTCTATTTCCGCCCCGATCCGCTCCAGCATCGGGAAGATCTCGGCCACCAGATCTTCAGCCGGCTCCTGCCGCGGCGTTTCGTGCGTCAGACCGCGCCGGATCATCGCGTCCACCTTGCGCCGCTCGCGGATCAGCCGGTCGAGCTCGGGCGAGACGGCGGCCGTGGCCTGCGCGTGGGCGCACGCTTCGTCCAGCACGTCGATCGCCTTGTCGGGCCGGGCGCGCTCGGGAACGAAGCGGTCGGTGAGGACGATGGCGGCCTTGAGGGCGTCGTCGGTGATGGCGACGGCGTGGTGGCGCTCGAGCCGCGGTCGCCGCGCCACCAGCACTTCCCACGTCTGGATGGTGTCGAGCTCTTCGATCAGCACCGGCTGGAAACGCCGCTCGAGCGCGGGGTCGCCGCGGATCCACTTGTCGTACTCGCTGCCGGTGGTCGCCCCCACGACGCGGATGTCGCCGCGCACCAGGGCCGGCTTGAGCATGTTCGCGGCGTCCATGGCGGCGCCGAGCGCGGTCCCCTGTCCGATCAGGTTGTGCAGCTCGTCCACGAACAGGATGAGGTCGGGATCGGCCGACAGGTCGCGCACCAGGCGGCGGATGCGCTCCTCGTACTGGCCGCGGAACGCCGTGCCCGCCAGCAACGCGACGTGGTCGAGCGCGAGGATGC
>QHUU01000117.1 GCA_003222155.1 Gemmatimonadota bacterium
CGCCAGCTCCACCATTCCCGGCAGATGCGCCGTGCCGCCGGTCAGCACCACCCCGGCCGGCAACCGCCCGCCCCCGTACCCCGCCCGCTCGAACTCGCGCTGCGCCAGCTGGAAGATCTCGTCCACCCGCTGGTGGATGATGTGCGACAGCAGCTCGCGCGATGCCTGCCGCGCCCCCTGGCTCGGCGTGGATGGCAGGTTGATCATCTCCGAGGCGTCCACCAGCGGCTGGTAGGCCACACCGTGTCGCTCCTTGAGCCGCTCCGCGTCCGCCTGCGTCACCCCCAGCCCCTGCATCATGTCGCTCGTCACGTGCGTGCCGGCGAACTTGATGGACGCGAGGTGGCGGATCTTCCCCTCGTGGAAGATCGCCACACCCGTCGAGCCGCCACCCACCTCCACCAGCGCGACGCCCAGCTCCCGCTCGTCGTCGGTCAGCACGGCGTACGACGCCGCCAGCGGCTCGAGCACCAGGTCGGCGGGGCGGTAGCGCGCCCGCTCCACGCTCCGGCGCAGGTTCTGCGCGGCGGTCGACTGTACCGTGACCAGGTACATCTCGACCTCGAGTCGCGTCCCCGTCATCCCCACGGGATCCGAGATGCCGCGCTGCTGGTCGACCACATACTCCTGCGGGATGTCGTGCAGCAGCTCGTGGTCCCGGCCCAGCGACACGGCGCGCGCCACCTCGTTCACCCGCGCCACGTCCTCCGCCGTGACCTCGTCCCCCGACACCGCCACGACGCCCGTCGAGGTACGCGCCGAGACGTGCTCGCCGGCGATGCCGCACGTCACCGCGCCCACCTTGACGCCCGCCATCCGCTCGGCGTCGCGCAGCGCGGCGACGATGGACCGGCTCGTCTCGTCGATATCGCGCACCATGCCCCGGCGCACGCCCGCGTTCTTCGCGAGCCCCACGCCCAGCACCTTGGCAAGCGGCAGCCGCGGCAGGTCGCCCACGACCTCGGCGATCACGGCGCACGTCTTGGTGCTGCCGAGATCGAGCCCGGCCACGACCTGGCGGTCTCGGCTCACGCGCCTCCCTCACCGGCCCCGTCCGCGGTCGCCTTGCGCCGCACGATCACCTGGCCCGCGAAGCGGGCATCGAGCTCGACATAGGGACGCCCCCTCGCCGCGAGATCCTGCGCCACCAGCACCACGGCCCGAATCACCTCCGGCCCGGCGTCGCGCCGCACCAGGACGCGCCGCGACCCGACTTCCAGCAGCACGTCCCCGCGCGCCAGCCGGCGCGCGCCGGTGATGGTTTGAAACAGCGCCGGATCCACCGACTGGATCAGCGCCAACACTCCCACCACGCCCGAGTCGCCGCTCGCCGCAATCGGCAGATCGAGCCCGGAGCGCGCGGGATCGAACGGCAGCGGGTGACCCGCGGCGTCCACCGCCACCAGGCGCGTCCCGCGCGGACCCGGCGTCAGCGCGGCGGGCTCCACTTCCCGCAGCTCGACGGTCAGCGCCGCCGGCAAATGACGCACCACCCGGGCCTCGGCCACGCCGGCGAGACCCCGCACCCGGTCCGCGAGCAGCCGCGTGTCGCCGAACACGCTCGCGCCGGGCTCGAGCCGCAGCGCGGCGATCACCGCGTCGGGCGCGAGATTGCGGACGCCCACCAGCTCCACCTGCCGCACGCGGAACACCCGCAGCCGTCGCAGCACACGCGGCGCGCTCAGCCACAGCAGCCCGAGCACCGCCGATCCCGCGAGGCTCGCCAGCGCCCGCCGCCAGCGTGGCAAGGCCCTCGTCACGCCCCGTTCCCCAGTCGCGCCAGCAACTCGGGCCCGACGCGCGTGATGTCCCCCGCCCCGAGCGTGAACACCACGTCACCCGCCCGTACCGTCTCGACCACACGCTCGGTCACTCCCGCGCGCTCGCGCACCGCGATGGTGGTCGCGCCCGCGCGCGCCGCTCCGCGCGCCACCAGTTCCGCACTCACTCCCGCGAGCGGCTGCTCGCGCGCCGCGTAGATCGGGGCCACCACCACCACGTCCGCCGCCGCGAGCGCCCGGCCCAGCGCCTCCCCATGCAGCGCCGTGCGCGAGAACAGGTGCGGCTGGAACACCGCCACCACGCGGTGCCGCGGGAACGCCTGCCGCGCCGCGGCGAGCGTCGCCGCTACTTCCGTCGGGTGGTGCGCATAGTCGTCCACGACCGTCACGCCGCGCGCCTCACCCACCCGCTCGAACCGGCGCCCCACCCCGCCGAATTCCGCCAACGCGGCGAGCGCCCGCTCGAGATCGGCGCCCAGCTCGTGCACCACCGCCAGCGCCGCCGCGGCGTTGCGCACGTTGTGAAGCCCCGGCACCTGCAGGCGCAGCGCGAGCGTGCGACCGCCGGGGAGCTCGATCCGCGCCGTCGAGCCGCGCTCGCGCAGCTCGGGATCGGCGATGCGGACGTCCGCCGCCGCGCTCTCCCCCAGTCCCACCCGCCACACCGGGACCGCGAGCCGTGCCGCCACCCGCGCCGCACCCGCGTCGTCCGTTCCCACGATCGCCCGCCGTGCCCGCCCGGCGAACTCGACGAACGCGTCTTCCAGCGCCGCCACGGTCCCGCCGTAGCACTCGAGATGGTCGGCCTCGACGTTGTTCACCACCGCCACGTTCGGCGCGAGCGACAGGAACGCGCGGTCGAACTCGTCGGCCTCCACCACGTACAAGTCCCCGCCGCCCACCCGCGCGTTGCCGCCCCACCGAGCGACACGGCCGCCGGCGAGTCCCGTAGGATCCCGCCCGGCGGCCGCCAACGCCTCCGTGACCATCACCGTGGTGGTCGTCTTGCCGTGCGTCCCCGCCACGGCGACCACCGTCCCACCGGCGACGGCCTGGCTGAGGGCGTCAGCCCGCCGGACCACCGGGACCCCGAGGGCGCGTGCTCGCTCCAGCTCCGGGTGGTCTCCCGGCACCGCCGCGGTGACCACGAGCGCCCGGGCTCCCACCACATGCCCTGGATCGTGTCCCCGCCATATTTCCACCCCGAGGGCTGCCAAATCGGCGGCGCCGGAGGGGTCGTTATCGCAGCCGGTTATCGTGACGCCTTGCTGCCTGGCGAGGAGCGCCAGGCCGCTCATGCCCGCTCCGGCGATCCCCATGAAGTGGACCGGGCGGGGATCCACCGTCGCAAACAAGTTCATTAGTGGGGGGCTAATATAGCGAATCTACGAAACTTGCGAAAGAGACCACGGCCTTGCTACGTGACGACTGTCAAGATCTTCGACACGATGTCCCGAGCGGCGTTGGGGTTCCCTCGGGCGCGCGCCTGGGCGGCGAGTGACTCCAGCCGGGCACGATCCCCGAGCAATCGGCCCACCTGGTCAGCGAGTGCGTACGGTGTGAGGTCGTGCTCGGGAAGGTGAATCGCGGCTCCCGCTGCCGCGAGGGCACGCGCGTTGTGCGCCTGGTGGTCGGCGGCGGCGCTCGGGAGCGGGACGAGGATGCTCGGCTTGCCCCACGCGCACAGCTCCGCGACGGTCATCGCGCCGGCGCGCGCCACCACGACGTCCGCGGCGCGGTACGGGATCGTCATGGGATCGAAAAACCCCCGGATCACCACGCGCCCCGGCGCCGCGTAGCGCCCCAGCGCGTCCGCGTGCTCCAGACCGGTGCCCCACAGTACGTTCACCGCGTCCAGCAGCCGGCGCTCGAGCGCGCCCGCCACGGCATAGTTGATGGTCCGGGCGCCTTGGCTGCCGCCGAATACGAGGAGAGTCGCACGCTCGGCGCCCAGGCCCAGCTCCGTGAGGGCGGCGGCGCGCGCCCCCGGCTCGGGCGGACGCACCGGATTGCCGAGCGTGAAGACGTTGGTGGCGGCGCCGGGCCTGAGACGCGCGCGCGCCTCGGGGAACCCCAGATGGATCTGGCGCGCGCGCCGGGCGAGCCAGCGCGTGGTCAGTCCCGGGAACGCGTTCTCCTCGACGAGCACGGTCGGCAGGCCGGCGCGCTGCGCGCGCCACACCACAGGGCCCGCGGCGTAGCCTCCCGTGCCGATGACGATCGCGGGCCGCTCTTCGTCGAGCACACGGCCGACGGCACGCCATACCGGGCCCGCGATGAGCAGCCAGCGGAGGTTCTTCCACCAGGTGCGCCGGTAGAGCGGCTCGATCGGGAGCAGGCGATGGCGGAACGGATAGCGGGGCAGCACCTGCGCCTCGATCCCGCGCGCCGCACCGACCAGCACGGGCTCGATACCCGGCCTCGCATCGCGCAGCGCCTGGGCCAGCGCCAGGGCGGGCATGAGGTGGCCGCCGGTGCCGCCGCCCGCGAGGAGCACCCTCAATCCCACCACCACCCAACGCGGAACGCGGAACGCGGAACGCGGAACAGAAAGTGACGGTTCGACTCGCGAAGCTCGAAATGCGGTTGGACATTGGCGCGAGCTGTTCCGCGTTCCGCCATTGTTCCGCGTTCCGCCTTCCGCGTTCCGCGTTTCATCCGTGCCTCCCTCTCCCAATGCTGATCAAGACACCGGTCGCGACGAGGGCGACGAACAGGCTCGACCGCCCGTAGGAGATGAATGGCAGCGTGATGCCCGTG